>JBGQKH010000015.1:0-27922 GCA_041499395.1 Candidatus Limnocylindria bacterium | reverse complement strand
GGAGCGTCATTGAGAGATGGGACCCACCTGGATCGTCCTGATCATCATCGTCGTCCTCGCTGCCTTCGTCGTCTTCATCTACAACGGCCTGGTCCAGCGGCGGAACGTCGTGGACGAGGCCTGGAACCAGATCAGTGTCCAGCTGAAGCGCCGGCATGACCTGATTCCCAACCTCGTCAACGCGGTCAAGGGCTACATGGACTTCGAGCAGGAGACCCTGACCAAGGTCGTCGAGGCGCGCGGTGCGGCTGTCAGCGCCGCACAGGCCGGCCCCGCCGGAGCGGCCGCATCGGCCCAGGCCGAGAACTTCCTGACCGGAGCCCTGCGCCAGCTCTTCGCACTGGTCGAGAACTACCCGACCCTGAAGGCGAACGAGAACGTCCTCAAGCTGCAGGAAGAGGTCACCACAACCGAGAACCAGATCGGCTTCTCGCGCCAGCACTACAACAGCGTGGTCCGGGACTTCAACACGTCGATCCAGACCTTCCCGAGCGTCATCATCGCCGGGATGTTCGGATTCCGGGCGCGCGACTACTTCCAGATCGAGCAGGCGGACGCGGCGGTACCCACGGTGAACCTGCGCAGCGAGCCGCCACAGGCCGCGCCACCGGCGGCACCACCGGCGGCACCACCGCAGGCGCAGGCATAGGGCCGATTCCCCTTTCACCGGGAGAGCGGCAATGACCGCGAGCCCGGCGCCAACGACGTTCTTCCGGGAGATCGCCAACAACCGGCGCAGCTCCTGGGTGCTGGTGATCGTCGTCGTCCTCGTGCTCGGGGCGCTGGGCGCTGCGATCGGCTACGCGACCGGGTTCGGCTGGGGCGGGGTGGTGGTCGCGCTGGTGGTCGCGTTCTTCATGAGCATCGGCAGCTACTACGCCGGCGATCAGCTCGTGCTGGCCTCGAGCGGAGCGCAGCAGATCCCGCAGGAGAACCCACCCGAGCAGTACCAGCAGCTGCTCAACGTGGTGACCGAGATGACGCTGGCGAGCGGGCTGCCGATGCCGAAGGTCTACGTGATCAACGACTCGGCACCGAATGCGTTCGCCACGGGCCGCGACCCGAAGCACGCGTCGGTCGCGGTGACCAGCGGACTGCTCCAGAAGATGGACCGCGAGGAGCTCCAGGGCGTCCTCGCCCACGAGCTGAGCCACGTCGGCAACTACGACATCCGCTTCTCCCTGCTGGTGGGGGTGCTGGTGGGCAGCATCGCCCTGCTGGCCGACTGGTTCCTGCGCTTCACCTTCTGGGGTGGGGGGCGGCGCAGCAGCAACGACCGCGGAGGTGGCGGGGGACTGGTCGCCATCCTGTTCGTCATCGCCCTGATCCTGGCGGTGATCGCCCCGATCATTGGCCGGCTCGTGCAGCTGGCGGTGAGCCGTCGCCGGGAGGAGCTGGCCGACGTGTCAGCTGTGGAGCTGACGCGGAACCCGATGGGGCTGGCCCGGGCGCTCCGCACCATCGCCGACGACCCCGAGGTGCTCGAGGTCGCCAACCGAGCGACGCAGCATCTCTACATCGTCAACCCGATCAAGAGCTTCGAGAAGCGGGCCTCGAGCATGTGGGACACGCACCCGCCGATCGCCGAGCGGATCGCCGTTCTGCAGGGTCTCGCCGGCCCGTACGGGCAGGATCCTGCCGCCTTCACCTGATCGGGTCGTGCGGTTGCCGCTCGATCCGGGCCTGTGCTATCGTCGCCAGCCGAGACGCGACCACGAGCGGGGCGGGCCGAGGTAGCTCAGTTGGTAGAGCACCGCCCTGAAGAGGCGGGTGTCGTCAGTTCGAGTCTGACCCTCGGCACCAACTCTCGCGGCGCGCCGAGGAGACCGGGCGGAAGTGGCTCAGTTGGTAGAGCATCACCTTGCCAAGGTGAGGGTCGCGGGTTCGAGTCCCGTCTTCCGCTCCATTCTTCTGCCCTTGCAGCGATGACCTGCTAGCCTCGATCGCGTGGCGCAATGCCCCGTCGTCTAACTGGCAGGACAGCGGACTTTGGATCCGTGAACCGAGGTTCGAATCCTCGCGGGGCAGCCAGCGCGAGCTGAGCAAGGCGACGTGCCCGAGTGGCCAGGGAGCGGTCTGCAAAACCGTTTACACGGGTTCGAGTCCCGTCGTCGCCTCCATCATCCTCAGCACGAAAACGCTGGTCCTGAGCCTGTTGGCGGGACCGGCGTTCGACTCTGACAGCCTAACTGACAGCCAAACTCAGAACGGCTGTTCGGCGCTTACCCACCGAGCAGGCGGTTCATTCGGCCCGCCGCCTCGGTCTGCAGGGCGGGGATCACGTGGCTGTACGTGTTCATGGTGAGGGCGATGGTGGAGTGCCCGAGCAGCTCCATCACCACGCGGGGATGGACACCTTCGGCCAAGAGCAGGGAGGCGGCCGTGTGCCGTAGCGACGCCTGGGTCTTGGCCGGTGACGGTGACTTGCTCCAAGGATGGGTTGACCGAGCAGGTCACGGAAAATCTCGAGGTCACATGACAGCTCGCCTGCGCGGGCTTCAGGGCGTACTCGAGCCGCGTGCAGGCGACCCCGGCCTACACTGCCTGCTGTGAGGCTCGTCCTGGCATTCGCACTCGCGTTGACGCTCCCGGCGTGTAGCACCGACGCATTGCCGACCCCTCATCCGGAAATAGCCGCGAGGGCCTACCTTCTCAGCTACTGCGAAGGGGTGCCGACCGACCAGTTTTGCCTCGACGCAGACATCAACTACCTGACAGTGGACCGCGCCATCCTCACCATGCCAATCACGCCTAAGGCAGTTGCAGACGGGCTCGCCCCCGCGATCTGCGAACGCATAGCTAGCGGCGACTTTGCGGGCGACCAGGCCCCAATCCGGGGAGCCACGTGGAAGGACCTTGGTCTAAAGTCCGTCCGCATTATCCTGGACCTGAACGGCCCGCAGGTCGCCACGTGCCAAGTCGTCGACCAATCGTGACCGCCCTCGGCGTCCTGTCCCAGGCATGGGTCACGGCGGAGGCATCCCTGCCGCTCGCTTGGGAGCCGATCGGCGTGCGGCGCGACCAGGGAGCACCCGGCGAGTGGATGGCCGTCGCCAGTGGGCCGAACCAGCCCGGGGACATGGTGACCGGGAAGGGCGATCAACCCCACACTGCGCTCAACCGGCTGGCCGATGCACTTCGCGTGCTGCGAGGGTCGGCGAGCGGCTAGCGCGAACTCATGCGCCGGAACACGACAGAGAGCAAGACACCGGACGTGAAAAGAACCACCCAGTTGATCGAGATGACCGTTATCTCGAAGGCGACGAGGTCATGGCCCACGAGCCAGAAGCCAACGAACGCCGCGATTGCCAGCACGAAGCCGACCACGAAGAGCCAGCGGATCGTCCGCTCGAGCCGGCCACCAGCGAAGGCCGGCGCGGCGAGCAACAGCGCCGTGCTCATCATCAGGTAGCCGAGTGCCTCTCCGGCGATGAACAGTCCGTGCGGGTTGTACTGGGTGAACAGTGAGAGCCCAATGGTCTCGCCACCCTGGAGGCTCGGAATGACCACCGTGAACTGGACGAAGTAGTCGGCGCCGATGACGACCGCGTAACCCAGCGCGAACGCTAGGGCGATGCCGGTGAAGACCCTCATCGGCTCTGAGGCGTGAGCATGGATCGAGGCCAGGAGCACGACAAAGATGGGCGCCAGCAGGATGCCCGGGATCAGCCACCAATAGTCGCCGGGAATGAACCGGGCGACGTCGGTGTAGGGAGCCGGAATGCAGCCCCAGGTCGCGCAGAATGGACCGCTCCGCGCCGGCGTCGCGAACCCGAGCACGGCGAAGGTTGCGGTGACGAGCACCGTCAGGACAGCCGCCCAGAACCCAACTCGGGATGCGACGTCAGCGACGGTGAGATCGCGCTTGATCGGCAGGGTCGATGCCATCCGGATCGCATCGTCTGGCGGTGCTTGACTGGGCGCTAGTGCCGAATGGACCTTCGGGTGGGACCAGACTTAGCTAGGCGCTCGACCGACTTGCTCACGCGCTGCGCGCGCGCCGGGGGTCGGCGAGCGGCTAGGGCGCCTTCGCTGCGACCTCGCGCACTCGAGCCATCCACGCGGAGGGGACCTTGTAGGTCCTGTGCTTGGCCTCTCCCGCTAGCTCGAGGTAGGCGTGGGTTAATCGCGAGTGCGAGTCTGCGAACTTCACCAGGTTGAGGGCGTCGGTGGAGATTCGGTGTTCGACCCCTCCAGGCTCCAGAGTCGCCGGGGTTGTTGGCCAGCCCTCAAGCACTGCGCCGTCGCTCGCCAGCCAACCGCCACGGTTGACTGTGCGCCGCTGCGGACCGCGGTTGTAGACGCGGAGGACGGCATTCCGAGTCATTACGGCAGTTCCGTCGCTGGCAGACCCTAAGTAGGCGAGCACCGACTCTTCGGTATCGAAGTGGACGCGGATCGCACGTTGCGACCCAATCAGGCGGGATAGGCCACCCAGGAGCCAAGAGAAGAGCCGGCCGAATGCTGCCTCGAGGAACCCCACCCTGACAGCCTAACTGACAGCCTAACCAGCCGACGGACCTAGACGGCGGTAGACGTCGGTGAGCGTAAACTGCGGCTTGGAGGCCGATTCTGAGCGTGCGGGGTGGAACTGCAAAACCGTTTACACGGGTTCGAGTCCCGTCGTCGCCTCCACAATCTGAGATCGTCGTGTCGTTGTCGGTCGGGTCACTCCGCAACCGTCGGGGATCTGGCGCGCGCTGCGTCACGAACGGATCTTGGGCTCCTTGCGGAACGGCTTTCGCCACTCGGGTGCTTCGAACGGAGCCGCGAAGTAGTCGGTCTGGCGAACGACCTTGCCGTCGCGCAATTCGACGATGGTCACCGACTCAGCGCTCGTGCCGTTCCCGTAGTCGATCGTGCCTTCCATGACCCACAGGTCGTCACGTCCGCGGATCTCACGGAGGGCGAAGGTCGGCCGGGTCCCACTCGCCTCGTTGTAGGCGTCGCTCATTGCCTTCACAAGGGCGAGTCCCTGGAAGACCTCGCCCGACTGCGGAAAGGTGTCGACCGTGTCGTCGGTGTAGTACTCGAGCGCCGCCTGCTCAATCTGGGCGAAGTCACCAGTCGCGTAGACCTGCCTCATTCGCTCGACCGCCGCCGCGTTCGCGTTTCGTTCAGCCGTCGTCGCGTCAGACACGGTGTCCCTCCATCTTCGTCGGCCGAGGGCCTTGGCCCATGACGGCCGCGCTCGTTACCCGCCGATCCTAACACCCGATCGACTCGAAGTCGTGATCGTGCCCAGCTGGGCGAAGGCAAAGCCGCCGACCAGGGCGACGATGATCCAGTCGGTCGATGATTAGGACAGGTGTTCAACCACGCGACGGCGCTGGAGGCCGCCCCGTGATGCTTGTGTGACCCTCATGGCGCGAAGGGCGCCCGATCGGGCCACGACCACGATCCCGGCAACGTGTCCCAGCGGGGCGACGTTGACGGCGCGAGGAGCTCGAGCCGTGGGCCGCGGCGCGGGTACGGCCTCAGCGCTAGCTCGGGCTCACGCTGCACTCCAGCAGCTACGAATGGCAATTCCTGCCCATCGCAGGCGAGACCTTCACGGACCGGGGCATGGGCCAGTGCCACTGACAGCGCACGACGATGGCGCCTCGGCGCGGCGAGCCGAATCACTCACGTGGCTTTGACTCCCGCGATCTCCGCCACCGGGTCAGGCCCCCCGGGCTCGATTGGCCAGGCTGGGATCACGCCACTCCGCATCTCCTGATCGAGCGTCAGTCGCGCGATCAGGATCGTGATCTGGCTCTCGACCCACGCATCGACGGTTGCCGCATTCAGGTCGAGCAGGCGTCCCGCTCTGCGGTCGAGGCCTTCCAGCCGGTGGTTCAGCCGCTCCCAGCCGGTGAACAGGGCCGGGTCTCTGGCGCGGTCCTCCAGGACCATCTGCCTCGCCAGCGCCCACCATAGCTGAACCGCACGGCCCCACTCCTCCCACGTGTCCTCGAGCCTGAGATGGCCATGGTTCTGGAGGGTCGCCAGGTCCTCGAAGAAGTTGCCGATCTCCATCAGCGTGGGCGGCCAACCCGGCTTCCCGGCGGCCCGATGCATCAGCGCGGCGAGCCGCATGCGCAGGTGCGTCTCCGAGCTCCATCGCGTGTCGAGCGACGCCGCCGCGTTCAGGGCGTTCGCCGCGCCGGCAGCGCGAAGCTGGCGGTAGATCGCGATGCCGGTGACGCTGAGCGCCGCGGCCTCGAGCATGGCCCAGAGCCATTCGGATCCGGGTCCGAAGATCGCCATGCCGCGCAGGTTCACGATCGTCATGTCTCAGTCTCGCGGCCACGATCGTCGGTCGCCTGGCGTCCGCCCAGTGCCCAAGGTCACCAATCCGGGAGGGGAGGATGGCCCTCAGGGTGATGGGCGGCGAGCCTCGATCACCGCGCCAGTCGATGGCAGGCGGCCAAGGTGGCTTGGTGGGGGGTACTAGGATGGGCCGGCACGAGGTTCGCGCCGGAGTGGCGGAACGGCAGACGCGGCCGGCTTAAACCCGGCTGCCCGCAAGGGCGTGGGGGTTCGACTCCCTCCTCCGGCACCAGGTCAGCGTCAGCGGCGGCCCAGGAAGAGCCCGCTTCGCTTCGCCGCCGGAGCGGCCTGGGCCGGAGTTCGCGGGCGCCACTCGGCACCCACGATCGCCACGGCGAGGCCCTGGATCGCCTGCGAGGCAGGGGAGCTGGGACGGCTGAGGACGACCGGCACGCCCTCGTTGACTGCCCGGATCATGTCGACCTCGGTGTAGGGGATCTCGGCCGCCGGCTTGGCCTTCAGCAGGTTCTCGACGTCGCGCGTCTTGAGCAGCTCCTTGGGGAAGATGTGGTTGACGACGAGGTGCGTGACCGCGCGCAGCGTGGCCGTCTCCGCCAGGAAGCCGAGCATGAGGGTGGTCGCCCGGAGCGCGGCGATCTCGGGGAAGATGACGAAGATATGCGTATCGGCCTGCTCCAGGATCCAGAGCGTGCGGGGGTCGAGCCGCGACCCGCAGTCGATGAGGATGTGGTCGAAGCTCGGCCTGAACGCCCGGATCGCCTGCTCGAGATGGTCGACCGTGATGTGGAAATCGGCCTCCGGGTTGACGGGAGCGGCGAGGACGCTGACACCCGACGAGTGCGCCGTGAGGTAGGTGAGGGCGAGGGAGGAATCGGTCAGTGCCTGGTCGTCGCGGCAGAGGTCGGCGATGTCGTAGCGGGGCGAGAGGTTGAGGTGCGTCGCCACCTGGCCGAACTGGAGGTCCAGGTCGATCAGCAGCACGCGTCCGCCCTGGCCCTGCATCTGCTCGTGTCCGCCGGCCAGCAGCACGGCCGAGTTCACGGCCAGAGTGGTGGTGCCGACGCCGCCCTTGGGGGAGAAGAAGGTGACGATCCTGCCAGCTCCGTCCCCGGTTGGCCCCGACGGGCGCGCGCGGCCGGTGCGGATCAGGAGCGCCTCGACGCGTGCCTCGAGCTCTCGCGGGCTGAAGCCGGCGGCGATGACATCGTCGGCCCCGGCCTCGAGGAAGGCGATGCGCGCCTCCACGTCGCCTGCGGGGGAGACGACCACGACCGGCAGCTGGCTCCGCGACGCCTCACGGATGCGTGCGATGGCGCCCGACACGGCGAGCCCTTCGGCAACAACGAGGTCATAGGGGTGGGCGCCGACCGCGGCCACCACCTCGGCCGCCGTGTTGACGCTCGTGGTGACGTAGCCGGCTTCGCCGAGCTGCTCGAGCTGCGTCCGCAGCTCCGGGCTCGGGGCGCAGATCAGGATGGGGTTGGCGGGCACGCGTCTCCTCGTCGGGATGGAGCCGATTGAATCCCAAGTATAGGAGTGCTCCCGGGCGCATTGCGAGAGGGGCTTCGGGACTCTATACTGCCGGGGACCTCCAGCGATGGAGGTTGTTTCCTGTAGCTGGGCTCCTTTCTGCCGCACCCGATCGACCGCACGCCGAGGATGCCGCAAGCCCATAGAGAGGAGGAGAACGGCCGATGCGCCGCTACGAACTGATGCTCCTGTTCCGACCCGACCTGGAGGACGACAAGCTCCAGTCAGCGGTCGAGAAGGTCACGCGCGCCATCGTCAACGCCGGCGGGTCGCTCACCAAGGTCTCGCCGTGGGGCAAGCGCCGCCTGGCGTACGAGATCAAGCACTTCCGCGAGGCGAGCTACTTCCTGATCCACTTCGACATCGCGCCGGCGGAGGTGCGCGGCATCGAGCGGGGGATCCTCATCACCGAGGAGATCCTGCGGCACCTGGTGACGGTGCTCGAGGAGAAGGCGCTCGGCCGGGAGGTCGACGAGATCCCGATCTCGGACGAGGTGATTCCGAGCGTCGTTGACGTGACGGACGAGCTCCCCGCCGAGGGGTTCGCGGACGAGGCCGACGAGAACGAGGTTGCCGCCGAGGCGTAGCGCCGGCGGTGGAGGAGACCAGCATGACCCTGAACAAGATGATGATCATCGGCAACCTGGGAGCCGATCCCGAGCTGCGCTACACGCCGGGCGGCAAGGCGGTCGCCGAGCTGCGCGTCGCGGTGAACGACCGATCGCGCGGGCCGGATGGCGAATGGCAGGAGGAGACCCAGTGGTTCCGCGTTGAGCTCTGGGAGCAGGCTGCGGAGCGCGCCGCCGAGCGGCTGCGCAAGGGGCACAAGGTCTTCGCCGAGGGGCAGCTGCGCGCCCGCGAGTGGGAGGGCAAGGACGGTCAGAAGCGAACCTCGCTGGAGATCCGCTTCGCCCGCGTGCAGTCCCTCGAGCGCCGCGAGCCCGGCGAGGGCGGCGGCAGCTTCGGTGACGGCGCCATGGACGCCCCGCCCGCGGCTCGACCGCGCGGAGCGGCACGCCCCGCCGCCTCAGAGGTCGAGGCGATCGACGTCGATGACATCCCGTTCTGAGCACTAGGACCGCGAGAGGAAGATCCATGGCCAGCCCACGTTCCCGCCGCGAGACGGCGGATTACTACCGCGATCGGCGCCGTCGCAAGGTCTGCAACTTCTGCGTCGACAAGGCTGAGGCCATCGACTACAAGGAGGTCAACCGGCTGCGCCGCTACCTTTCCGAGCGCGCGAAGATCGAGCCCCGTCGGAAGACCGGCACCTGCGCCCGGCATCAGCGGATGCTGACCATCGCGCTCAAGCGCGCCAGGCACGTCGCCCTCCTGCCGGTGGCGCCCCAGCACCTGCGCCCCTGATTCGGCGCGGCGCGGCTGAGCCCGGCATGCACGTCGCCTTCGCCACCGCGCGCAATCGGACCTAGCGCGATGGAGATCGGGCTGCTGGTCGTCGCGCTGGCGCTGATCCTGATCGGCGCCGAGCTCTTCACGAACGGGATCGAGTGGTTTGGGCATCGGTTGAACCTGGCCGAGGGTGCGGTCGGCAGCGTGCTCGCCGGGATCGCGACCGCACTTCCCGAGACGTTGATCCCGGTGATCGCGATCCTGGGTCCGATCCTCGCCGGGCAGAGCGCGCACGTTTCGTCCGAGATCGGGGTGGGCGCCATCCTGGGTGCGCCGTTCATGCTCTCCACGCTGGCCATGTTCGTGACCGGCGCGGCGATCCTCCTCTTCTCGCGGGGAGGACGGCGATCGGCCCAGGTCAATGCCAGCCCTCACGTCCTCATTCGGGACCTGTCGTTCTTCGCGGGTGCCTATGCCGTAGTGGTCGCGAGCGCGTTCCTGCCCGAAGGCCTGCGACCGCTCCGCTGGCTGATCGCCGGTGGACTGCTGGTGACCTACGCGGCCTACGTGCGCGCCCACTTCGCGGACGAGTCGGCTCCGAGCGGCGAGGCGAGCCTCAACCGCCTGCACGCCACGCGCCTCCAGGCCCTGCGAGGGGTCGCGAAGGTCGAGCTGCTCCCGCATGCGCACTCCGCGATGCAGCCCGATGCGGCTCCGCAGCTCCGAATCATCGTCGGCCAGGTGCTCTTCGCCCTTGGGCTGATCGTGCTGGGGGCACAGATCTTCGTGGGGGCGGTCGAGGACCTTGCCGGCGTCGCCGGGATCGATCCGCGGATCCTGGCGCTGATCATCGCGCCCGTCGCGACGGAGCTCCCCGAGCAGTCGAACAGCGTCCTCTGGGTCCGGGCCGGCAAGGACACGCTGGCGATGGGCAACATCACCGGGGCGATGGTCTTCCAGAGCTGCCTGCCGACGATCCTCGCCCTGCTCTTCGCCGAGTGGAGCTTCGGGCCCGAGAGCGCGCTCGCCTTCGCGTCAGCGGGCGCTGCGTTCGTCTCGCTGGCGTTGATCTTCGGCCCGATGCTGCGCCGCGGCCGGCTCAGCGCCTGGATGCTGCTCATCGGCGGCCCGATCTACGCGGCGTACGTTGCGGCAGCGCTCCTCCTGCCGGTGGGAGCCGCACCGATTCATTGAGCCGCCGGCCGGCCGCCCATGCGCGATGGTGAGATGAGGGGCCGTATACTGCTTGGCGCCGACAAGTTGCCGCGCGTGACGGCGCGGCCCGGCTGCTGAGGAGGTTGCGTTGCTGAAGCAGGGAACCACCACGGCCACCGCCGATCCGGACCACACGGCGGGCCTGTGGGCCTTCTTCCGCGGAGACTTCGTCCCGCTGGCCGACGCCAGGATCAGCGTCATGACCCACGCCTTCAACTACGGCACCGCCGTCTTCGAGGGGATCCGAGCCTACTGGAACGCCGACCAGCAGCAGCTTTATGGGCTGGACCTGCTGGCTCACTACGAGCGGATTCATCGGTCGGCGCGGCTCCTTCAGCTGGAGCTGCGGCACACCCCCAAGGAGCTCGTCGGGATCACCGTCGAGCTCCTTCGGCGAGACGCGCTGCGCGAGGATGCCTACATCCGGCCGATCTGCTACAAGTCGAGCGAGGCGATCGGGGTCCGGCTCCACAACCTCGAGTCGGACCTGACCATCTTCGCGATCCCATTCGGCAAGTACATCGACACCGAGGCCGGGATCAGGGCGCAGGTGAGCACGTGGCGCCGAACCGATGACAACGCCATCCCGGCCCGCAGCAAGATCACCGGCTCGTACGTGAACGGGGCATTCGCCAAGTCCGAGGCCCAGATGAACGGCTATGACGAAGCGATCATGCTGACCCAGGAGGGTCACGTCAGCGAGGGGAGCGCAGAGAACCTGTTCATCGTGCGCGAGGGGATCCTCATGACGGCCCCGGGCAGCGACAACATCCTGGAGGGGATCACCCGGCGCCACCTCATGACGGTTGCCGGTGACCTCGGCATCCCGGTGATCGAGCGATCGATCGATCGGACCGAGCTGTACATGGCCGACGAGGTCTTCCTGTGCGGCACCGGGGCGCAGCTCGCGCCGGTCGTGGAGGTCGACAAGCGCCCCATCGGGAGCGGCAAGGTGGGACCGATCACGCGCCGCCTGCACAACGTCTACTTCGACGCGGTGCAGGGCAAGTCCGACGCGTACCGCGACTGGCTGACGCCGGTCTACTAGCCGACCGTACGGGCGGTCGCCCGTGCGGCGGCCGCAAGCCAGACTGAGGGGTCCATGTCCGACGCGCGCCCGCAGGATCGTTATCTCTGGCTGCAGCGGCTGCTGGAGATGGTGCCCGGCACCGTCAGCTGGGCGATCATCATCGGGCCGGTCTGGCTCAGCTTCAGCTACCCATGGCTGGTCGCCTATTTCGTGCTCAGCTTTGACTTCTACTGGCTCTGCCGCGCCATCTGGTTCTCCGGCGCGGTGATGATCGGCTACCGCCGCATTCGCGGGGTGCTGGCCACCGACTGGCGAGCCCGGCTCGAGGCGTCAGACGATTCGACGGCTCCATCCTGGACGGCGTACACGCAGCTTGCCCTCATCCCGACCTACACCGAGCCGCTCGAGACGCTGCGCCACACGGTCCGTGCGCTGGCCGAGGCAGACTGGCCGACCGACCGCAAGATCTGCGCGATCATCACGCGCGAGACCGACGAGGGCGGGATCGCGAACGTGGCCGCGCTGCGCGAGGAGTTCGGGTCCGCATTCGCTGACTTCCTGCACATCCTGGATCCGCTGGAGCCGGGGATCGTGGTCGGCAAGAGCAGCGCCATGGCCTTCGGCGGCCGATGGCTCTATCGGACCCTGGTCAGGGAGCGGGGGATGGACCCGCGGCTGCTGCTGCTCACCGACCTAGACGCGGACTACCGGGTCCACCCCCAGTACTTCAACTACCTGACTGCCGTGCACCTGGGCGACCCGAATCGCGAGACCCAGCTCTACCAGCCGGTCCCGTACTTCCACAACAACGTGTGGCAGGCGCCGCTCCTCCTGCGCCTCTTCGTGGCGGTGCTCACCCAGCTGCAGATGTGGCGAAGCGTCCTGCCCGAGACGCTCAAGAGCTTCAGCAGCTACTCGACCACGCTGCACCTGGTCCACGAGGTCGGCTACTGGGCGACCGACGCGATCCCCGAGGACAGCCGCTTCTACTGGAAGAGCTATTTCACCTACGGAGACCGATTCCGGGCGGTGCCACTCTTCATCCCGATCTACGGCGACGCCGTGCGTGCGAAGACCTACTGGCGATCGATGGTGAGCCAGTACATGCAGGCTCGTCGCTGGGCGTGGGGCGTGACAGACCTGCCCTACGTCGTGCAGAACGCCTTCGCGCACCCCGAGATCTCGATCTGGTCGCGCGCCTGGCGGATCCTCTACCTCTTCGGCGAGCACATCAACTGGGCGATCGCCCCGTTCGTCATCATCTTCGGGGCGACGGTCCCGCTGCTCATCAACCCGGCCTTCGCTCGCACGACGCTTGGCCAGAACCTGCCGCTCTACGCCTCGAGCATGCTCTCGATCGGGCTCTTGGCGCTGATCGTGCTCATCTGGGTCGAGCACCGCATCGTCCCGCCCTTCCCGGCGGACTGGAGCCGATGGCGGAGGCTGCTCGTCTACATCGGATGGACCGGCATCCCCTTCGTCGGTATCTTCTTCTCCAATCTGCCGGCGCTCGATGCCCAGACCCGCCTGCTGACCGGCCGTTACCTCGAGTACCGCGTCACGGAGAAGGTCTGACCCGATGGCTGAGCTGACGAAGCCGATCACCTCCGTTCGGTTGGCCCGCGCGCGCCTACGGCTCTACGGGGTCCCGATCTTGCTCATCGTCCTTGCCGGCGGCGCGGCGGCCGGTGCGCTCCTGCTCCGTGGGCCGGCCGGCATCTCGCTGGCCGCCGTCGGCGCCATCGCCGGGCTCCTGGGGCTCTACCTGGTCGCCCTCGTCTCCTCGTACCGGCTCCTCGTGGAGCCCGGTGGCGTGCACCTGCGCTGGCTCGGCGGCGAGCGTCGCTATCGACTGACCCGTGGCCAGGTCACGCGCGTCGCAGTGGCCGGGGCGGGGAGCGAGGTCCTGCGCCCTCGCTTTGGCGCGCTTGGCTGGGCGGTCGGGCCTGCGGTCCTGCGGGGCGACGAGCCGATCGAGCTGATTCGACTCGCGCCGCGGCCGCCGCTCATCGTCGTGCCGACCGACCGGGGCCGCCTCGCGATCGCCGCGGCCGTCGAGGCGGATCTGCTGGCAGCCCTGGCCCACGCCGTGCGGCTCCAGGACCGCGTCGACGAAGCTGCGGCACGGCGCGCGACGCCATCGCCGCCCGTCGCGGCGGCGATGGCTCCCTCGGCCCCTCCGGCGCCACGCGTCCTCACCGGCATCGAGCGGACGCTGATCGAGCAGCGCCTTGCCGCGGAGCGCGCCGCCGCCCTGGCCACGGCGGAGGCTGCGAAGCCTGCTCCAATGGCCTTGGCGGCGGTCGCCCCGGCCCTTGTGGAGTCGGCACCCGTCGTCGAGGCGGCACCCGTCGTCGAGGCCGCGCCGGTCGTCGAGGCCGCGCCGGTCGTCGAGGCGCCCCCCGCTCCCGCGCCACCCGCCCCGGTGACCGTCCCCCGGGCCGTCACCGCTCGGACGGTGCGCCGCCGCGAGCGAGCGCACTGGGTGCGGCCGGCGTGGCTGGCCGTCCCCGGGCCTGCCAGCGTGGCGGCGGCCCTGCCGATGGCGCTGCCGCTGGTCGGGGCGGGAATCGCGTGGATCACCGTGACCGTGACCGGCCGGCCTGTCCTGCCGGCCGACGAGGCGCGGCTGCTGCTGGCGGCCATCGTGCTGGCCGGGCCGCTCGGTGCCCTCGGCGCGTTCATCGCCCGAACCTGGTACCCGAGGCTCGGTGGGCTCGTTACCGTCAGCTCGATCGCCGCGCTCGCGCTGCTGGCGCGGACGATCCTGGCCTGATCCGCATTGACAAGGCGGGCGTCGCGCTGCGACGATCCGCGGAATCGAAGAACGGCGATGACGGAGCCAGCGCTCGCGTCACCATCGAGCCAGCAGCGAGCCCGAGCGGTGTGAGCGGGCGGCCTCGAGGCGACGAGCGGATCTCTCCCGAGCCGGAGGTGCCAAGCGGCGCAGGCCGTGCGTAATGCCTCCCGGGCGGCCACCCGATAGCGCGGCGCGACGAAGTGGATCGAGGTCGGCCGTCGACATCGGTCAAGCGCGGGTGGTACCGCGGGGAGTCAGCTTCCCGTCCCGGATTCGGGACGGGATTCTTGTTGAGTGGAGTGGCCGTGTTCAAGCCGGTGTCGAGCAAGCTGGATCTCCCGACCCTCGAGCGGGAGCAGATCGAGGTGTGGCGGGAGCGCGACACGATGGCTCGCTACCTCGCGCGCAACGAGGCCTCGCCGCGCCGCTGGAGCTTCCTCGACGGCCCGATCACGGCCAACAACCCGATGGGCGTGCACCACGCCTGGGGTCGCACCTACAAGGACCTCTACCAGCGCTACCACACGATGCTCGGCGAGCGCCAGCGCTACCAGAACGGGTTCGACTGCCAGGGCCTCTGGATCGAGGTCGAGGCCGAGAAGGAGCTCGGCTTCACGAACAAGCGCGACATCGAGCGGTACGGGATCGACCGCTTCGTCGAGTACTGCAAGGCGCGCACCCGCCGGTTCGCTGACCGGATCACCGAGCAGTCGATCCGCCTCGGCATGTGGATGGACTGGGAGCACAGCTACTACACCAACTCCGACGAGAACAACTACGCGATCTGGGACTTCCTGGCGGAGTGCCACCGTCGCGGCCTCATCTACCGCGGGCACGACGTGATGCCCTGGTGCCCGCGCTGCGGGACCGGCCTCTCGAACATGGAGCTCGCGACCGAGGGCTATCGCGAGCTCTCCCACCTCTCGCTCACCATTCGCCTGCCGATCACGACGCGCGGTCGGGAGGCAGAGGATCTCCTGGCCTGGACCACCACCCCGTGGACCCTCTCATCGAACGTCGCGGCAGCGGTCCACCCGGACCTCGTCTACCAGCGCGTCGAGGGGCGCGACGGGCGCCAGTGGTGGCTCAGCCACGGGTCGCGCCAACGCGTCGCCCCGGAGGCGGCCATCCTGGGCGAGGCGATGGGCCGGGAGCTGGTCGGCCTGACCTACGCCGGGCCGTTCGACGAGCTGCCGGCGGCCGCGGGCGTCGAGCATCGGGTCGTCGGATGGGACGAGGTCTCGGACGAGGAGGGGACCGGGATCGTACACATCGCTCCGGGCTGCGGGCAGGAGGACTTCGCGCTGTCGCGGCAGTACGGCCTCCCCGTGATCGACCCCATCGACGAGTTCGGCGTCTTCCGTGAAGGCTTTGGCTGGCAGACCGGGCGCTACGCCGGGGCAGACGACCCGAGCGGCGCAGACCTGGCTCGCGAGGTCGCCGAGGACCTTGCCGCGAAGGGGCTCGTCGTGGCGCGCGAGCAGTACCGGCACTCGTACCCGGTCTGCTGGCGCTGCGGGACCCAGGTCGTCTTCCGCCTCGTCGACGAGTGGTTCATCGCGATGGATCCCCTCCGCGAGCCGCTCTCGGTGGCGACGCGCAGCGTGACCTGGCTCCCCGACGGGATCGGGCTGGAGGAGCGCGAGCTCGACTGGCTGCGAAACATGCAGGACTGGATGATCAGCAAGAAGCGCTACTACGGGCTGGCGCTGCCGATCTGGCAGTGCGCGGGATGCGATGCCTGGGAGGTGATCGGCTCGCGCGACGAGCTGCGGAGCCGCGCGATCACCGGATGGGACGCCTTCGAGGGGCACTCGCCGCACCGTCCATGGGTCGACGCGGTCGAGATCACGTGCCCGTCGTGCGGTGGGGAGTCGCGACGGATCCGTGACGTCGGCAACCCCTGGCTCGACGCCGGGATCGTGGGCCTCTCGACGCTGCGCTGGACGACCGATCGCGACTACTGGCGGGAGTGGTACCCGGCCGACTGGATCAGCGAGTCGTTCCCCGGCCAGTTCCGCAACTGGTTCTATGCGCTGCTGGCCGAATCCACGGTGATGACCGGGCAGGCGCCGATGCGGGCTCTCTTCGGCTACGCGCTCCTTCGTGACGAGCACGGGGAGGAGATGCACAAGAGCAAGGGCAACGCGATCTGGTTCGACGACGCCGCCGATCAGATCGGCGCGGACGTGATGCGCTGGATGTTCTCCGCCACGAACCCCGCGACGAACATGAACTTCGGCTACCACCTCGCGCACGAGGAGGTGCGTCGCTTCTTCCTGCCGCTCTGGAACAGCTACGGCTTCCTCATCACCTACGCGCGGCTCGACGGCTGGACACCCGATCCAGCCCATGCGGCGACCGGGGCGCGCACGCTGCTCGACCGATGGATCCTGTCGCGCCTCGACGCGGTCGTCGGGGAGTCCCGTGCGGCACTCGACGGCTTCGACGCGGCGCGCGCCACGCGGGGGATCGAGGCGTTCGTCGACGACCTCTCGAACTGGTACGTGCGTCGCAACCGGCGCAGATTCTGGAAGGGCGAGCTCGACGACGACAAGCGCGCCGCGTACGCCACCATGCACGAGGTCCTGGCGACGCTCGCGCGCCTCCTCGCTCCGTTCGTGCCGCACCTGGCCGATGCGATCTGGGAGAACCTCGTCGTCGTGGTCGATCCGGGCGCGCCGGACTCGGTTCACCTCACCGACTACCCGGAACGGGTGGCGGAGCGTGCCCTGCCGACCATCGATGCCGCGGTCGCCCTCGCTCGCCGCGTGGTCGCGCTGGGCCGTACGGCGAGAGCTGCCACCTCGCTGAAGACACGCCAGCCGCTGGCGACCGTTCGTCTGAAGCTGCCGGCGGGATCGGGTGGGGTGCTGAGCCCGGACGCGGCCACCGCGGCCGCGCTGCGCGAGCAGATCCTCGACGAGCTGAACGCAAAGTCGCTCGAGCTGCTGACCGATGCCTCGGGCCTCCTCGACCGCACCCTCTACCCGCTGCTGCCGGTGATCGGGCCACGCCATGGGTCCGCCGTTGGGGCGATCATGGCCGGGGTCCGCAACGGCGAGTGGCAGGTGCTTCCGGACGGGCGGGCGGAGGTCGGCGGGGTGGTGCTGGCGGCAGACGAATTCCAGCTGAGCGCCCGTGCCCGACAGGGCCATGAGGTGGCCGAGGAGGGCGACCTGCTGGTCGCGCTCGACACGGCGCTGACCCCAGAGCTCGAGGCGGAGGGACTGGCTCGCGAGGTGGCCCACCGTCTCCAGGGCCTCCGCAAGGCGGCGGGCCTGGAGGTAAGCGACCGCGTCGTGGCGACGATCGACGGAGATGCGGCGCCGCTCGCCAGCCTGGTCGCCCACCGCGAATGGCTCGCCGAGGAGATCCTGGCCGTCGAGCTCGAGATCGGCGCGGGGGGCGACCTGGGCCCGTCAGGATCGGTCGAGGACGTGACGCTGGCAGAGGGAAGCCTGCGGCTGGCGCTGCGCCGCGCCTGACGCGACGCATCGCGTACCATCGGGAGCATGAGCAGCGAGGGGCGGGCATCGGGCGGGATCGGGAAACCCGCCGTCCTGCTGCTGACCGGGCTCGTGATCCTCATCGCCGACCAGCTGAGCAAGGGCTTCGTCGTCGCGACCCTGGCTCTTGGCCAGCAGGTCCATGTGATCGGCGACGTCGTGCAGGTCTGGCACGTCCAGAACCGCGGCGCCGCGTTCAGCCTCCTGCAGGGCGGATCGATCCTCTTCCTGGTGGTCTCGGTCCTGTCGCTGGGGATGGTCGCCTACTTCCACCGCGTGCTGCGGGAGCGGAGCGCCTGGGTGCACCTCGTCCTCGGGGTGGTGCTCGGCGGCACCCTCGGCAACTTCGTCGATCGGCTGCGCCAGGGGTACGTGACCGACTGGCTCTCGGTCGGCATCGGCGACCTGCGCTGGCCGACCTTCAAC
Organism: Candidatus Limnocylindria bacterium; assembly: GCA_041499395.1. Classification (GTDB taxonomy): domain Bacteria; phylum Chloroflexota; class Limnocylindria; order QHBO01; family QHBO01; genus CF-167. The sequence goes on along the minus strand of JBGQKH010000015.1, from coordinate 9,789 downwards.
GTGGCCGACTCGTCCCTGGTGGTCGGGATCGGGATCCTGGTCCTCTACCTGCTCCTTGCTGGACCCGACCGGCGCGAGGCGGCGGCGTGACCGACGCCGCCTTCGTCGTCGACCGGGTCGTGGCCGGGGCGGCGAATGGCGGGCGCCTCGATCTCGCGGTCAGCGCCCTGGCCGGCATCAGCCGCGCCCACGCCCAGCGCCTCATCTCCGATGGGCGAGCCACCGTCGACGGGCGACGCGGCCGCGCCTCCGATCGACTCCGCGGCGGCGAGGCACTGCGGGTCGAGCTGTCCGCGCCGCCGGACCCCGGCCTCCGCGGCGAGTCGATTCCGCTGCGGATCGCGTACGAGGACGCCGCGATGCTGATCGTCGACAAGCCGGCCGGCCTGGTGGTGCATCCGAGCCATGGGCACGCCGGAGGGACGCTCGTCAATGCCCTCGTCGGCCGGGCGGAGGAGCGTGGTGAGCTGCTCGGCTCGATCGCCGGAGTGGGGCGGCCCGGGATCGTGCATCGGCTCGACAAGGAGACCTCCGGGCTGATCGTGGTTGCCAAGACCGACGACGCCCAGGCGAGCCTGATGCGCCAGTTCGGGGCGCGCAGCGTGGAGAAGGAGTACCTCGCCCTGGTGCGGGGCGCGACGCCGGCCCCGCGCGGCCGCATCGAGGCGCCGGTTGGCCGCGACCCGCGTGACCGCCAGCGGATGGCGGTCGTGGCGGGTGGCCGCGATGCCGTGACTGAATACGAGTCGCTGGGGAGCGGAGCCGGCTACTCGCTCCTGACGCTCCACCCGCTCACCGGCCGGACGCATCAGCTGCGGGCGCATCTCGCGTACCTGGGGCTGCCGATCGCGGGCGACCGGCGGTATGGCGGGGGCATCGGTCCAGGCGGGCTGGAGCGGCAGTTCCTGCACGCCGCCCGGATCACGCTCGACCGCCCGCTCGATGGGCGGCGGCTCAGGGCCTGGAGCGAGCTTCCGGACGACCTCGCCGCCGCGCTGGCGGCAAGCGGCATCGGCAGCGACCGCCTCCCAGCCGGGGTAGGGGCAGTGCTCGTTGAGGAGGGGCGATGAGCGGGGGCCACCGCGCGGCACGCCCTGCCAAGCGACTCGTCTTCCCGAACCCGATGCTGGTCGTCGTCTCGGGGCCGTCCGGGGTCGGCAAGAGCACCATCGTCGCCGAGCTCGCGCGGCGCCATCCGCAGGTGGTCCCGATCGTGACGGCCACGACTCGCCCGCGCCGCGCTGGGGAGCTCGACAAGGTGCACTACCACTTCCTGAGCGGCGAGGAGTTCCAGCAGCTGCGCTCGCGACACGGCCTGCTCGAGCACGCCATCGTCCACGATCACTGGTATGGCACCCCGATCGACCAGGTGCGGGGGATCCTGGCGGCGGGTCGCGACGCGATCCTCACGATCGACCCGCAGGGCGCGCGCTCGGTCCGGGAGCTGGTCCCGGACGCCCTCCTGATCTTCATCATGCCGCCGTCGATCGAGGACCTCGAGGAGCGCCTCGAGCGGCGCGGCTCGGAGGACGGCCCGGCACGCGCGCTGCGACGCCGCAACGCGGAGACGGAGATGGCGGCGGCGGGGGACTACGACTACGCCATCGTCAACCAGACCGATCATCCCGACGAGGCCGTGGAGCAGATCTGGGAGATCATCCAGGCGGAAGCACGGCGCGACCCTCCGCGGCGCGTCCAGGTCTGATGGCGGTGGCCGACGCGGCCGCCGGGAAGACGGTCCGCGTCGCGGTAGAGGCGCTGGCCGACCGCCCCGAGCGGGCCTTCAGCTACCTCCTGCCGCAGGTCCTCGGCGATCCCGTGCCCGGGTCGCTGCTGCTGGTGCCGTACGGCCGCCGCCTTGCGCTCGGGTACCTGCTGCCTGGTGACGCCGACGCCGATGAGGGGATCGAGCTCCGGTCGGTTGAGGCGGTCGTGTCGGGGCCGATGCTCACGACGGACCTGCTCGCCCTCGCGGAGGAGATCGCGGTGTACTACCGGGCGCCGCTCGGCACGACGATCGCAGCGATGCTGCCACCCGGCCTGGAGTCCCGCCTCGACCGGCGCTGGACGGCTCCCGACCCGTCCCCACTGCCCGGGCCGCTCCAGGCTGCGTTCGCGGGAGTCGACGAAGTCTCCGATGCTGCGCTGCGCCGCGCGCTGGGCGCGCGCTGGAATGCCGCCGTCGAGCGGTTGCGCCGCGCCGGCGCCCTCCTGCCACGCTGGTCACTGGGGACGCCGGAATTGTCCGCACGCCGGGTTCGGGTGCTCCGTCGCCTCCCGGGCGGCGCCACCGCGCCGCGCGGCGCTCCGCTCCAGCGCGCGATCCTCGAGGCGCTCGGTGAGGCGGAGCGCAGCGTGGCAGAGCTGGCCGAGGAGATCGGCGTCGATGCCGGCGCGGTCCTGTCCGCCGCGCACCGACTGGTCGCCCGAGGATCGGCCGTGCTCGACTGGCGAACGGTGGAGCGCGACCCGCTGGCGCACCGGGTGGTTGCCGTGCCGCGCGGCCATCCGCTCGCGGCCGAGCAGGAGGCGGCGCTGGCGGAGATCGAAGCGCTCGCCCCGGGCGGCGAGCTGCTGCTCGAGGGGGTCGCCGCTGCCGGCAAGACCGACCTGTACCTGGCGGCGCTCGAATCGGTCCTGGCGGGAAGCGGCTCCGCGATCGTGCTCGTGCCCGAGGTGTCGCTCATCCCGCAGCTGGCTGATCGGGTGGCCTCGCTCGTCGGCGATGAGCTGGCGGTGCTCCATTCCGGCCTCTCGGCCGGCGAGCGGCACGACACCTGGTGGCGGATCCTCAACGGCGCGGCACGGGTCGTCGTCGGGACCCGCATGGCCGCCTTTGCGCCGCTCGCAGATCTCCGCCTGATCGTCGTCGATGAGGCCCATGACGGGGCCTACAAGGCCGATCGGACCCCGCGCTACGACGCGCGCTGGGTGGCGCGCAGACGGGCCGCCCTGACCGGCGCACGCCTGGTGCTCGGGACGGCGACGCCCGACGTGGTGACCCTCGCGCGCGTTCGCGGTGGCCTCGTGGAGCGAGCGCGGCTGGTCGAGCGCCGGGTCGGGAGCGCGCCCAGTGTCGAGATCGTGGACATGCGGGGCGAGCTGGCGGCGGCGAACCGCTCGATCTTCTCGCGTGTGCTTGCCGACGCCCTCGGATCGCTCCACGCGGGCAGTGAGCAGGCGATCCTGCTCATGAATCGGCGCGGGGCATCCACCTTCGTCCTGTGCCGCGACTGCGGGGAGAGCCTGCGCTGCCCGGACTGCGACCTGCCGTTCGTGTTCCACCTCGCCGGGGCGCAGCTGCGCTGCCACCATTGCGGTCGCACGGCCAGTCCGCCGCAGACCTGCCCGCACTGCGGGAGCCGTCGGATCCGCTACTTCGGGGCCGGCACGCAGCGGGTCGAGGCCGAGGTCCGGGCCAGGTTTCCCGGGCTGCGCGTTTCGCGCCTCGACTCGGACGCTCTCGCGGTCCGTCGCGGCTTCGAGGCCATCTACGACGACTTCCGCGAGGGCCGGGTCGACGTCCTGGTCGGGACGCAGCTCGCCGCCAAGGGGCTCGACCTGCCGAGCGTCACCCTCGCCGCGGTGATCGCCGCCGACGTCACCCTTAACCTCCCGGACTACCTCGCTCCGGAGCGGACCTTCCAGCTGCTGGCACAGGTGGCAGGGCGCGCCGGTCGGGGGCCACTGCCCGGGCGGGTGCTGATCCAGACCTACGCCGCGGACAACTACGCGATCCGGGCCGCGGCACGCGTCGACGTCGACGGCTTCGCTGACCAGGAGCTGTCGCGGCGACGCCTCCTCGGCTATCCGCCGTCGAGCGTCCTGGCGCGCCTCCTGGTCGCCGACCCGGACCGCGGCCGGGCGGAGGCGCGGGGAAGCGAGGCTGCCGCCGCGGTCGCGATGCCCGGGGTCGAGGTGCACGGGCCGCTCCCCTCGTACGTGCCACGCCGTGCCGGCCGCTGGCGATTCCAGGTCGTCCTCCGCGCGGCCGACGCGGAGCAGCGTGCCGAGGCGCTCGAGCGGGTGCCGGCGGGCGTCGCGATCGATGTCGATCCTGAGTCCCTGCTCTAGCCCCGATCACCGATCGGTACAATGCGGGCATGGCCACCCGACCGATCCTGACCGCCGATGAGCCGATCCTGCGGCAGCGCGCCAAGAAGGTGACCTCCTTCGACGCGTCGCTGCATCGGCTCCTCGACGAGATGGTGGGGACGATGCGCGATGCGCCCGGGATCGGTCTCGCCGCCAACCAGATCGGCGTCCCGCTCCAGGTCGCGGTGATCGAGCTCGAGGACAAGGTCACCGAGCTGATCAATCCGCAGCTCGTGCGTGCCAGCGGCGAGGTGATCGACTGGGAGGGGTGCCTCTCGATCCCCGGCTTCGTGGCCGAGGTGAAGCGCCACGCCAAGGTCACCGTCAAAGCCCGGGATCGCCACGGCAAGGAGTTCCGGGTCAAGGGCGAGGAGCTCTTCGCGCGGGCGCTGCAGCACGAGATCGACCACCTGAACGGGGTCCTCTACATCGACTACCTCGATTCGCTCGAAGAGCTGGTCCGCGTCAGCGACCGCCCGAGCGAGGTGGAGGAGACGACGACCGCGGGCATCTAGTGCCGTCGATCGGCCGCATCGCCTTCCTGGCCACCGGTCCCTTCGGTGTCCCGCTCCTTTCGCGCCTGCCCGCGCTCTGCGATGAGCTGCTCGTCGTGAGCCAGCCTGATCGGCCGGCCGGACGCGGGCTGCGGACGCGGCCCTCACCGATCGCGGCGTGGGCCCGTGACAACGGCCTTCGCGTCGAGACGCCTCGACGCCTGCGCTCCGCCGAGGGCGGCCAGCTGCTGATTCGCTTCGCCCCGGACGGCCTCCTGCTGGTGGCCTACGGTCAGCTCGTGCCCGACGACCTGCTGACGGTCGGGCGCCGCGCGCCGCTCAACGTACATCCGTCCCTCCTGCCGCGCCATCGCGGGGCGGCGCCTGTCGCGTCGACCATCCTTGCCGGCGACGCCGAGGCCGGCGTCTCGCTCATGAAGATGACATCGGCGCTCGACGCCGGGCCGGTCGTCGCCCAGTGGCGAGTGCCGCTGTCGGGGCGCGAGACGACGCCCGAGCTCGAGGCGAGCCTGGCGCTGCTGGCCGCCGACCATGTGCCGCCGCAGCTCGAGCGCTGGGCGGCCGGGGGGCTCGTGGCGGAGCCGCAGGACGAGCGCGAGGCAACCCTGATCCGGCCATTTCGGCGTGCCGACGGGTGGATCGACTGGGGCCAGGGCGCGGTCGCGATCGACCGGCGGGTTCGGGCGCTCCAGCCATGGCCCGGCGCCTGGACCACGATGGACGGTCGGCGCCTCCACATCCGCGCCGCGCACCCGGTCGCGGGGGTGGATGGCGCCATCATCGGCGCGCTGCTGCCCGGCAACTGGCCGCTCGTGGCCTGTGGCCACGGTGCCCTGGCGCTCGACCTCGTCCAGCCCGAGGGGAGGCCGGTGATGGCTGCCGACGCGTGGCGTCGCGGGCTGCCTCGCGAGCACGTGCTGCTGGGCGGCGGAGCGGCCCCCGCGTAGCGCCATCTTCACCTGCCCTTCATCCGTCTGACAGGGGTTCGCGTCTATACTCGGCCCGCTCCCAAAGGAGGTAGCAACAGACAGATGGGTGGTCTTCTGCCGTACATCATGCTGGTGATGCTCCCGAGCATCGCGATCACCGGATGGGCGGCCTGGCGCGTTCGTTCGACCTACGCACGATGGTCCAAGGTCGACTCCGGAATCGGCCTCTCCGCATTCGACTTCGCCCGCCGGCTGCTGGACCGGCAGGGCCTCACCGACGTCCAGATCGAGCCCGTGCCCGGTGCGCTGACCGATAACTACGATCCTCGCAGCAAGGTGCTGCACGTCAGCTCCGCCGTGGCCGGCTCCAGCCGGCTGGGCCAGTACGACCCCGCGTCGGGCGCCGTCAGCTTCCCGCATGGTGCCGGGACCCTCTCCGTCGCGGCGGCGGCGGTGATCGCGCACGAGGTCGGCCACGCGCTCCAGGATCGCGAGCGCGACCCGTGGATGGTGGCGCGGCAGTCGATCGTGCCGGCCGTGCAGTTCGGCTCGAGCGTGGCGCCGTGGCTCATCATCGGGGGGATCCTGCTTAACGTGTTCGGCCTTGCCGTGGTGGGGCTGGTTGCCTTCGGTGGCGCCGTGGTCTTCACCTTCCTCACCCTTCCGGTCGAGATCGGCGCGTCGGGCAAGGCCCTCGCCTTCGTGAGCAGCCTCGGCATCGCGGGCGAACGCCAGGTCGGCGCTCGCGACGTGCTCAAGGCGGCCGCCTGGACGTACGTGGCGGCAGCGCTGGCTGCGCTCCTCACCTTCCTCTACTACCTGACGCTGATCATGGGGCGTCGTGACTGATCTTCCGCTGGCCGGGGCCCCGCCGGCGATCAGCGAGGTCAAACCGGAGGTGCTCGCCGCGTGGCTCGCTGCCCGCGGCGAGCCTGCATATCGCGCGGCGCAGGTGCTGGACGGCGCGCACCGCGCCACGGTCAGCTCCCTCGACGACCTGACCGACCTGCCGCGCGCCCTGCGCGCGGCAGTCGCAGACGCGTTCCGCTTCTCCAGCATCGCCGCGAGCCACGTCCTCGTGGCCGATGGAGGGGAGACTGCCAAGGCGGTCCACGAGCTCCACGACGGGCAGCGGATCGAATCGGTCCTCATGCGCTACCCGAGCCACGACGCCGGCCCGGGCCGGACCACGATCTGCATCAGCTCGCAGGCGGGGTGCGCGGTCGGCTGCCCGTTCTGCGCCACGGGGCAGGCGGGCTTCGGGCGCCAGCTCAGCGCCGGCGAGATCGTGGACCAGGTGCTGCACTGGCACCGTGAGCCGTGGCAGGCGCTCGGTCCGGATTGGCGGCCCGGCACCGGGCAGGGCCACTACAACATCGTGTTCATGGGGATGGGGGAGCCACTGAACAACGCGGACCGCGTCTTCAGTGCGATTCGCCTCCTCAACGATCCGGCGCGACTCGGGATCGGCGCTCGCCACATCACGGTGAGCACCTCGGGCGTCGTGCCGGGCATCGACCGCATGATCGAGGAGCTTCCGCAGGTCAACCTCGCGATCAGCCTGCACGCAGCATCCGACGAGCTGCGCGACGAGCTGGTGCCGATCAATCGCAAGTGGCCCGTCGCCGAGGTGATTGCCGCTGGTCGTCGCTTCGCGGCCCACACGGGTCGGAGGGTCAGCCTCGAGTACGTGATGATCGATGGGGTCAACGACGCGCCCGCGCAGGCCGCTGCCCTGGCGGCGCTGGCAAGCGGTTGGCTCACCCACGTCAACCTCATTCCGCTCAACCCGACGCCCGGCTCCCGCTGGAGCGGGACTCCGGAGGGCGGGGTCCGCGCCTTCTCCGCTCTCCTCGAGCGATCGGGCGTGCGGGTGACGGTGCGAGACACCCGTGGCCGCGAGATCGAAGCCGCCTGCGGACAGCTCCACGCGCAGCTGAAGAAGCAACCGATCCGCGTGGCGCAGCCGGTGGCGGACGGGTGAGCGGCGGACCTGCCCAGATCAGCGCCAGCCTCCTGAACGCCGACCACGCGCGCCTCGGCGAAGAGGTGCGCCGCGCCGTGGACGGCGGCGTCGACTCGCTCCACTTCGACGTGATGGACGGCCATTTCGTGGAGGCGATCACGATCGGCCCGGTGGCGGTCGAGTCGCTCCGGTCGATCGCGTCGGTCCCGTACCACGCCCACCTCATGATCTCGCGGCCGCTCGGCCAGGCGCGAGCATTCGCGGAGGCCGGCAGCGACCTGATCGTGGCGCACGTCGAGGCGGACGATGATCCGGCCGCCGTGATTGCCGCGATCCACAGCTTCGGCCGCTCTGCCGGCCTGGCCCTCAATCCCGAGACGCCCGTCGAGGCGGTGCTGCCCTACCTGGAGACGATCGACCTGTTGCTCGTGATGAGCGTGCACCCGGGGCGCGGCGGACAGGCCTTCCTGCCGGAGGTGCTGCCCAAGGTGGCCCGGCTGCGCGACGAGATCGGGTGGCGCGGGCTCGCACTGCCGATCGGGGTCGATGGTGGGGTCAACCTCGAGACGATCGGCGCCGCCCGCGCGGCGGGCGGGGATGTGCTCGTCACCGGATCGGTGCTCTTCCGTCAGCCGGGCGACCTCGCGCCGACGGTGGCGGCGCTTCGCCTCGCCGCATCGGCATCGTGAGGCCCGGCGTCGCAACGCCAGCTCGGCGCGGGGTGGCACTCGCCTTCTTGGTCGTGGCGCTCGCGACAGCCTGTGCCGGGCCGACTGGCAGCCCGACCCCTGAGCCGCCGCGTGAGGTGATGATCAAGGTCATGGACCGCAGCGCTCAGCATCCGATCGCGGGAGCAGCGCTGGGCGTCGGTGCGGCCACCGCAGCCACAGGGGCGGATGGCACTGCCACGCTGCTCGCGGTCCGCGGGGCAACGGTCCAGGCGAGCGCGGATGGATACGACATCGGCTCGGCGCCCGTCCCGGCCGCCGGCGGGCTGACCATTGCGCTGCGACCCAACGTGGTGAGCGGCACGGTGATCGACGGCGGCGGCAAGCCGATTGCCGGTGTCCGCGTCTTCGTCGACGGGGCGAAGTCGCTCGTCGAGACGGATCTGGCTGGTCACTACGCGCTGCCGGGCGTGCCCGAGCGCGGGACCCTCATCTACAAGATGCCTGGCTATCGGCTCGGCGCCATCCCGATCGACACGCAGATGACGAAGGACATGGCGCTGACCGCGTTCCAGGCACACGCCCTGTACGCCCCATCGGCGGTCTTCGAAGGCTCGGGCCGGCTCGACGCGATGCTCAACCTCATCGACCAGACCGAGGTCAACTCGATGGTGATCGACGTCAAGGAGGCGAGCGGCAAGCTCTACTGGGCGACCGACCTGCCCGCGGCCGTCGCGGCCGGCTCGGTCATGGACCACCCGCTCCTCGAGCTCGACCAGCTCCTGCCCAAGCTCAAGGCGCGCGGCATCTACACGATCGCGCGCATGGTGGTGATGAAGGACAACACGCTCGGGGAGGCGCACCCCGAGCTGGCGGTACGCAACTCGGCCACCGGGGAGCCATGGCGCGACTACCACGGCGGCATCTGGCTGGATCCGTACAGCCCCGGCGTCGCCGAGTACATCGCCGCCCTCGCCGGCGACCTTGCGGCCAAGGGCTTCGACGAGGTGCAGCTCGACTACGTGCGCTTCTTCAGCGACGGTGACTACTCGGTCGCCGCCACCAACCTGCCGAATACGCAATCGTTCCGGCTGCCGGCGATCCGTCGCCTCTTCCGGCTCGTCTCGGACGCGCTCAAGACCACGAGGACCTTCTTCTCGGCGGACGTCTTCCCGATCGCGTTCATCGCCAGTGACGACCAGGGGATCGGCCAGCGACCGGAGGTGATCATGCCCTACGTCGACTACTTCTCGCCGATGGTCTATCCGAGCCACTACGCCCCCTACACGTTCGGGTTCAAGAACCCGAACGACCATCCGTACGACGTCATCGACAAGACGCTGAAGATCATGAACCAGGAGCGCGCCGGGCTGCGGCTGGTGATCCGACCCTGGATCCAAGACTTCGGCTTCGGCTCCTTCCCGCCCTACACCGCGGACCAGATCCTGCAGGAGATGAAGGCGCTCTCGGACAACGGGGCCCAGGGCTGGATGATCTGGAACGCATCGGCGCGGTTCACGCAGGCCGCGCTCGGGCCGCCGCGCGACGGCGAGGGATCGAGCGTGATCAGCAGCCCATTGCCGGCGCCCGGCTCCTAGCGCCGATGCGTCTCGTCG
>JBGQKH010000014.1:0-28661 GCA_041499395.1 Candidatus Limnocylindria bacterium | reverse complement strand
GTCGCCGAGCCGATCGACGAGCGCCTCGTCGTCTCGGGTCAGGTCCCAGGGCGCCGCGGCCGCCTGGCCGAGCTGCATCCCGGGAGTGTCGCGATCCGGGGGCGCAGTGGCGACGAATCCTGCTCGCGGGCCTCCCGATGCTGCGCGCCGGACCGCGTTCAGGATGCGGGCATTCGTGCCGCAGCGGCAGATGTTGCCGTCCAGGCCGGACTCGATCTCATCCTCGGTCGGGCTTGCCGTTCCGGCCAGCAGGGCCGATACCGCCATTACCATCCCCGGGGTGCAGTAGCCACATTGGAAGGCTCGCTCCGTCAGGAATGCTGCCTGGACCGCGTCGAGCGTCCCTCCGTTGCCGAGCCCTTCGATGGTCGTGACGGCGCGGCCCGAGACGTCAGCCAGGGGGGTGACGCAGGCCTTGGCGGCGACGCCGTCGACCAGGACGGTGCATGCGCCACACGCCCCCTCTCCGCAGCCGTACTTCGCCCCCGTCAGCCCGAGCTCCTCGCGAAGGACGTGGAGGAGGCTCCGAACCGGCTCGTCGACGACCTCGCGGGCGTCTCCGTTGACGACGACCGTGGTCATGCGACTGATGGTAGCCGCCGGACCGCACGGCAGGGGCGCGATGCCCCGCGCGAGCGTGCGACACTCCTCCCGACAGCCCCCGCGCAGTCGGTGAAGGAGAGGTCGACCATGCAGTCAGGCATCGGCTCACTGTTTCAGGCAGGCCTCCAGACGGGCCCGTCGCTGGCCGTCGAGCTGATCTCGGCGCACGTCAGGATCGGCGGATCGGTCAACCTCGGGGCCTACACGCGGCTCCCCGACCTCCTCAACTTCCATGACGAGATCCTCACGGTAAAGGACGCCAAGGTCCTGAATCGGAGCGGGATCGCGACCGCGGACGGGTCGTCCGACCTGGACATTCGGCTCGACACCATCACGATCGTGGTCGACCACTCCGACTACGTCCCCCCGCCCGATAGCGAGGTGGTCGAGAAGCGCGCGCATCGGATGCTGGTGGTCACCGAGGCGCACGTGATCACCGGTACCTTCTACATCTACCCCGGCGCGGAGGCGACCGCCTACCTGCGCGCGAAGGAGCCGCACTGGGTCCCGATGAGCGACGTGCGCGTCCGCTCCACCGTCGACCGGCGCATCAAGGTCTCGGCCGGATTCGCCGTGCTGAATCGAACGGCCGTCGTGGCGACGGCTGTCGCCTGACCTGCCCGACCGATGCCCCACGACTACACCGCGATCACCGCAGACGCCGTCCGCGCGACCGTTGCCGAGGCCCTCGCCGAGGCGGATAGCCTGATCGCGCGTGCCGTGTCGAGCGTCGATGCTCCCTCCTTCGACGCGACGATGCGACCGATCGAGCTGGCCGGAGCCGCCGCCACGTCGGGCTATGGCCGATCGGCCTTCATGAACTACGTCCACCCCCAGGTCGAGGTCCGCGACGCGGGGCAGGCGGCCGAGGAGCAGATCGCCAAGTGGAACGTGGGCCTCCCCTTCCGCGACGAGCTGTACGTTGCCGTGAAGGCCTTCTCCGAGACGCCTGAGGCGGCCCGGCTCGAGGGCCAGGAGAAGCGCCTCCTCGAATTCTGGATGCGCGACTTCCGTCGCGCCGGCCAGGGTCTCGCCCCCGACCAGAAGGCGGAGCTCGAGTCGCTCCGCAACCGCCTCGTTGAGCTGGAGGTCGCCTTCGCCCGGAACATCAATGCGGACCAGGAAGGGATCGAGGTCACGCGCGAGGGGCTGGCGGGCCTCCCCGACGACTACGTCGAGCGGCTCGACCCGGGCTCCGCTCCGGGCCTCTTCAAGGTCGGCATCAAGGGTCCGGAGCTTGTCCCGTTTTTGGCCCAGGCGCACGACCGTTCCCTCCGCGAGCAGCTCTTCCGCCGCAACTGGACCTCGGCCGTCACCGCCAATCGGCCGATCCTGGAGGAGGCGCTTGGGGTTCGGCGGCGAATCGCGCAGCTGTTCGGGATGCCGACCTGGGCGCACTACGCGCTCGAGGTGAAGATGGCCGGCACTCCGGAGCGCGTCGAGCAGTTCTACGCGGAGATCGTCCCGCCGCTGCGGGGCGCCGCCGGGCGCGAGGTGGCGACGCTCCACGAGCGTGCCGAGCGTGACGGGCTGATCGGTCCGTTGGAGGCGTGGGACTGGACCTACTACGACAACCAGCAGTCGCGCGAGGAGCACGGCGTCGACCAGAACGAGGTGAGCCAATACCTCCCCCTCGGGCCGGTGATCGACGGCATGTTCGCGCTCACCGCCGAGATGTTCGGGCTCGAGTACCGCAAGGTGCCCGACGCGAAGGCCTGGCATCCCGACGTCACCCTGTACGAGATCCGCGACGGTGCCTCGGGCGAGCTGATCGCCCACTTCTACGCCGACATGCACCCGCGCGCCGACAAGTACTACCACGCCGCCGCCTTCCCGCTGGTGCTCGGCCACCGGCGCGGCGACGGAAGCTACGCGACTCCGGTGAGCGCGATCGTCGCGAACCTGACGCCGCCCGGGCCGGGTCGCCCGAGCCTCCTGCGGCACGGGCCGCGCGGCGAGATCGAGACCCTCTTCCACGAGTTCGGGCACATCCTCCACGAGAGCCTGACCCGGTCCGAGTTCGCCCGCTTCAGCGGCGCCGAGACCGAGCGCGACTTCGTGGAGGCCCCGTCACAGATCATGGAGCATTGGGTCTGGCAGCCCGAGGTGCTGGCCCGGTTCGCCCGACCACACGCCACCGGCGAGCCGCTGCCGGCAGCGCTGCTCGAGCGGATGATCGCCGCCCGCTACCAGAACGTCCGGTTGCGGGGAGCGTGGCAGGTCTCGTTCGGGACGGAGGACATGACGATGCATGCCAGCAGCGGGCCGGTGGACATCGAGGCGGCCATGCGCGATGCATTCGACGTCACCTCGCTCCCCTATCCGGAAGGGACCTGCAGCGTTGCCTCGTTCGGGCACCTGATGGGAGGCTACGACGCCGGCTATTACGGCTACCTGTGGGCGGAGGTGATCGGCGACGACCTGTGGGGACGCTTCGAGGCGGAGGGGATCACCTCCCCGAGCGTCGGGATGGCGTATCGGCGCGCGATCCTCGAGCCGAACGGGACCCGCTCCGGCGACGAGATGGTGTCCGAATTCCTGGGTCGTCCGGCAGCGGTGCAGAACTACCTGCGGATGCGCGACCTCGCCTGACGTTCAGGCCGTGAGCTCCTCGACCACCGCCACGAGCTTCGGCACAGTCGCGGGACGTGCGGCACGTGGCACGCTCGTCCCGGCCGCGACGCGCTGGAGGATTCCCGCGGGGCGCAGCGGCCGCGCGAAGAAGTAGCCCTGGGCGAGGTCGCAGCCCATCCGCTGGAGGCGGTCGGCCTGCGCGCCGCTCTCGACTCCCTCGGCCACGATCTGCAGGCCGAGCGACTGTCCCAGGCGGACCATGGCATGCGCGAAGGCCCAGCCCTCGTCGTCGGCAACGTCGACGAAGTCCCGCGCGATCTTGATCATGTCGACCGGGAACCGGCGCAGATAGCTCAGCGATGAGTAGCCGGTGCCGAAGTCGTCGATCGCGGTCCGCACGCCCATCCGCTTCAGCGCGGCGAGCTTGTCGGCGGTGCCGTCGAGGTCCTGCATCATCAGCGTCTCCGTCACCTCGAGGACGAGGCGCTCCGGGGCCAGCCCGCTCGCCTGGAGCGCATCCGTCACATCGGACATGAAGGACGGCTGCTGGACCTGGCGCGCGGAGAGGTTGACGCTCACCCAGGGTGCAGCTCCCTTCCGCGGGTTCCACCGCTGCGCCTCGCGGCAGGCCTCGGCCAGCACCCAGCGGCCGATCGGCAGGATCACGTCGCTCTCCTCGGCGACGGCGATGAAGTCGATGGGGCTCACCACGCCACGGGTCGGGTGGCGCCAGCGGATGAGCGCCTCAGCGCCGACCATGTCGCCATGCGAGAGGGTCACGATCGGCTGGAACGAGAGGAGGAACTCGTCTCGCCCGATGGCCCGGTGCAGCTCCGCGCCGAGGTCGTGGCGCTGGACCATGGCAGTGTGCATCGACGGTTCGAAGGTCGCGGCCTGGCCCTTGCCGCGCGACTTGGCGGTGTACATTGCCATGTCGGCGTTGCGGAGCAGCTCCTGTGGCGCCTCCGCGCCTCCGCGCCCGGTCGCGATTCCCACGCTCGCGCCGACGCGCAGCTCTCTGCCGTTGATCGAGAAGGGGGCCTGCACAGTGCTGATGATCCGCTCGGCGATGCGCTCGGCACGCGACAGCTGCGGATCGTCCAGCAGCAGGATCCCGAATTCGTCACCACCGAGGCGGGCGGCAAGGTCGTCGGCACGCACGCAGCCACGCAGCCGCTCCGCGATCTTCACCAGCAGCGCGTCGCCGGTCGCGTGGCCGAAGCTGTCGTTCACGAGCTTGAAGTCGTCGACGTCGACGAACAGCACGACCGGCATCTCGCCGGTGGTATCGCGCAGGTGCCGCTCGACGTGATCGGTGAAGAGGGCTCGGTTGGCGAGGCCGGTCAATGGGTCGTGAAAGGCCTGGTGGCGCAGCTCCTCCTTCAGCGACGAGAGCTGGGCGAGCGACCGCTCCAGCTGGCCGTTCTCGAGGGCCATCGCGGCGTGATTGGCGACGGTCTCGAAGAGCTGCAGGTCGTCGACGCTGAAGGTCGTGACGTCGCCCAGGCGGTTGGCGACGAGCATGAGGCCGATCGGTCCCGCATCGTTGCGGAGGGGCGCGACCATGGCGTCGAAGAGGTACGGCGGCGCGGTGGCGTCGATCTCGTGGAGGCTGCCGACGATGCGGGCCCTGCCACCCGCGGCCGCGAGGCGATCCCGCATCCATCGGGTCTCGGGCAGGTCCTGCGGCAGCATGACGCCGACCTCGCTGCCCGGTCCCACCGCGGTGCCCAGCACCTCGCCCTCCGCCTCCGTGGCGTAGAGCCGGATCTCGGCCCGTTCGGCGCGGAACATGACGCGGGTGTGCTCGAGCAGCGAGACGAGAGCTGAGTCGATCTCCGGCGATCGCTGGATGATGCGGCTCGACTCGTAGAGGAGCTCCAGCGTCTCGTGCTGCTGGCGCTCTGCAAGGTAGGAGCGATACCCGAGGAAGAGGGTCGCGACCGGGATGGCGAGGAGCCAGACGGCGCGCAGGTCGGCCTGCACGAGCGTTACGGCCATGAGCGCCAGGGACGCGTTTGTGACGGCAACGACGGTGCTCATCGCGGCCATCTCCTGCATCTTCAGGTAGCGCGGACGCCCCTCGGAGAGCGAGATCACGGTCGTGACGCCGATCATCCCGACGACATTCGAGGCCAGGACCGCAGTGATCGCCGCCGCCCACTCCTGCGGCCCGATCCCGACGCCGCTCGCGAGGGGATGGAAGACGGTGACCGCCACCCCGCTCCCCAGGGCGAAGGTGGCGACGTTGAACGCGAGCTTGACCGGCTGCTGCCGCCGATGAACCAGGAGCGCGGCGCCTCCCGCCAGCGCATGGGCGAGCACCAGGTCGCTCGGCGCGACGAAGAAGAGGCCGATCACGAGCGGAACTTCGCTCAGCGAGAACGAGTGGGCGCCGCGGCGGAAGTGGAGGTGGACGACTTTGATCTCGACCAGGTAGAAACTGACGGCGGCGATCCAGAACGGCAGGATCAGCGGAGCGTGCGGCGTGGGGAGCTCGCGGACGACCGCCACGTACAGCCAAATGGCCAGGGCCCCCAGCAGCCCGACGAAGAGCCAGACCCGGACCGCCGGCGTCATCACGCCGCGGGGCCGAAGGGCGACCGGCAGGGTGGTCACAAGGCGGCGGACCAATCGGCGCTCAGCCACTGGTCGGACGACCATTCGTTGGCGGACCATTCGTTGGCGGACCATTCGTTCGCCGACCATTCGTTCGCCGACCATTCGTTGCCCGACCAGCTGAGCCCCGACCACTCGTTGGCCGACCACTCATTCCCCGACCACTCGTTGCCGGTCCACGCGGACCCGTTCCAGGTGCCGCCACTCCACGAGGTGCCCGCCGCTTCGGCGGCGGCCATCGAGGCGGACCGGAAACGGCGCCCGAAGATGTCGCGCTCACCCCTGAGGGCGACGCCCTGGCTCACCAGGTGCACGCCCCCGCGTGCCTTCTCGAGCGAGCCGGTGCCGGTGGAGGGCGCCCACGCCTGGGTCGCGTGCGGCGTGGCGGTTCGGAGCGCGGCACGCAGGTCGATCATGCCGGCGCCCTGGCCGCGCACGTCGGCGGAAGACAAGGGCTGGGCGGTCGAGGTGAGGAGCGCCTTGAGCTGGTCGGGATCGATGCCGGGCCGCTGGTCGATCACGAGGGCGGCCGCACCGGAGATCAGGGCGGCGGCCTGTGACGTCCCACTCCCTCGGAAGAAGTGATCGCTGATTCGGCCAGTCGGATACGTCTGATCAATGAACGAGCCGGGAACCCGCAGCCCCTGGATCGACCTGCCTGGTGCCACGAGGTCCGGGTTGCGTGTGCCGTCGCCCAGCGCTGAGAAGGCGAGCAGCGAGTCGTCCTGCACGGACACCGTGCCGTTCGAGTCGGCCGCGCCGACCGCCACGACGAAGGGATCGACCGCGGGATCCATCAGGCGACCGTTGGCGCCGCTGTTGTTGCCGGCTGCCACGACCACGAAGATGCCGGCATGCCATGCGGCCTCGGCCGCGAAGGCGAGTGGGTCGAGGACGTATGACTGGGAGCTGTTGGTGCCGAATGACAGGTTGAGGACGCGGATGTCGAGGCCGTTGCTATGGCCGTACTGGACGACCCAGTCGATCGCGGCGATCACCTGCGAGACATCGGTCGCGCCGTGGGCATCGGCGACCTTGATGCTCACGATCCGGGCGCCGGGCGCTACGCCGTCGTAGTCCTGCCCGTCGCCGCCGCCGTTGCGTGCGGCGATCAAGCCGGCCATGAAGGTGCCGTGGCCGAAGGTGTCGAGGTGGCGCAGGTTCGGGGCCTGGGATTCGAACGAGAGGTCCGGCCCCTGCAGGAGCTTGCCCGTATCGGCGAGGCCGTCGACGGGGCTCACGCCGGAGTCGATGATCGCGACGTCAACGCCGTGACCGTTGAAGCCTGCCTCCCAGTACCTCGTTGCGCCGATCACCTTGTCGGTGTGCTGCATCGAGCCGAGGTCGGAGCCCGGGTTGTAGTTGTCGCTCTGCAGCTTGAGAGGAGCGTTGGGGGTGACCGCCTTGATGGCGGGGCTCGCATCGAGCCACTCGACCGCCTTGGCGGGCACCTGGGCCTCGAAACCGTCAATGATGGCGAGGCGCATCCCGACCGCACCGCCGCTCGACTCGACGAGCCGCTCCGGGAGGTCACCGACGCCCGGGGCCTTGCGCACGATCACGGAGATGAGCTGACCCGCGGCGCGGCCGATCTGCTCGGTGGGCAGGACCAGGGCGAGGACGAGGAAGGCCGTCATCAGGCGGCTGAGCCGCCCGGAGGCAAGTACGCCCGACGGAGCGATCGGCGGCATCATGACCACTCCACCGCGCCGGGAGTGGGTGCCTTCACCCAGGACCGTTCGTGCATTCCCCGACCCTCCTGGATCGTGCACGCCGATCTGGTAGCCGGGCGGTCTCAGAGAGATCCCTGGCTTTGCGTCCCCACCTTGCGATGGGTTTGCCGTTTTCAGGCCGAGCGTCTGTTCAGCTGCCCTCGCTGTTGTGCTGCGCAGACTAGGTAGGAGGTCACAGGCTTACGATGACCCAGAGGTACTGGTGGTCGGCGTCCGTCCGGGTCAGTGCCGCGGCGCACCACCCCCCGGCCGCCGGTCGGCAGGTAGCATCCCGGCGTGGAGCCGTCCCAGACCGACACCGACGCGGCCCGGCGCGCCATCCTGCTGGCCACGCTGGCGGTCGTGGTCGCCACCTTCTGCTGGGGGCTCAATGCGGTCATCGCCAAGGGAGCCTTTGAAGCCGGCATCCTGCCGGCGCGCCTTGCCGAGGCGCGCACGGTGGTCGCCGGCATCCCGCTGATCGCCTACCTCGCGCTCCGGCGGCGTGACCTCTTGATTCCCGCCCGACGCACCATCGGCCCGATCCTCCTCTTTGGCGTGGGCCTGGTTGCCGTGAACTGGGCCTCGTACACGGCTATCGACCGCATCCCCGTGGGCGTCGCGCTCTCGCTGCAGTACACGGCCCCGGTCCTCGTGCTGGTGGGAGTGGCGCTCGTCGCGCGTCGCTCGCCGGGACGCGTGGTCTGGGTGGCAGCCCTGATCACGCTCGTCGGCGCCGTGCTGGTCAGCGGCGCGTACAAGGGGCTGCGCGACCTCGACGGGTTCGGGGTCGCGGCGGGGATCGGCTCGGCGATCTCGTTCGGGATCTACCTGCTCAGCGCCGAGGCGGCGAGGAGGCGCGGCGGACACGCCGCCACGGTGCTGGCCGGCGGCTTCCTGGTGGCCTCCGTGCTGTGGGGCATCATCCTTCCGTGGTGGGGCTGGCCGGTCAGCCGGCTGGTCGAGCCAGAGATCGCGCTGCGCGTCCTCGGCGTGGGGATGGTCGGGACGCTCCTCCCCTTCCTGCTCGTCGTGAACGCGCTCCGCCGCCTTCCGGCCGCGGTGGCCGGCATCGCGGCCACCACCGAGCCGGTCTTCGCATCCGGACTCGCGTGGCTGATCCTCAACCAGTCGCTGGGAGCGGTGCAGCTGCTGGGCGGCGGGCTGGTGGTTGGGGGCGTGGTGCTGGCCCAGTTCGGTCGCCGACCGCCGGAGCTCACCTGATGCCGGGGCGAATGAGCATTCCATCGCCGTCGCGGCAATCGCGGGCAGCCTCTAGGACCGGCCCATCTCCCTGACAAGCCGATCTGCGAGGTCGATTGAGTAGTTCTGTCCCCGGTCGTGGGGATAGACCTGGAACATCGACGCCACCCACAGCCCGGGCAGCGGCGTCTCGAACGGCGGAATGTGGGAGCGGTACTCCATCGTCACGATCGGCTGGGCGAAGGGTGCCGCGAACGACCAGGCATCGGTCACCCAATCCGGGCTGAAGGCGGGGTTGATGCGCGCGAGGGCGGGAGCGAACTCCGCGAGCACCTCCGGGGCCGTCATGCGGAGCAGCGGATCGTCCATCGGCCGATAGTTGCCCAGGTAGAGCATGTGCCGCCCGCCGTAGTCGCCCGGCGCCATGTAGTTGGTGTGCTCGACCAGGGCCATGAATGGAAACCCCGGGTCGTTGACGTTCATCCAGTAGCTCTGCGTCAGCGGCCGATCAAGCGCGAGCACCAGGGAGTGCGCCCCATAGGCGGTCCCCCAATCGTGCTTGCGCCGATACACCTCCGACAGCTCGGGCGTGAGGCGGCAGGTGAGCCGCACCGCCAGCGTGGAGATGACCCGGTCGACGACGAAGGTCTGCTCGGCGGTCACCACCTCCATCCCGCCCGGGACCGTTCGAATGGCCGTCACCTCGGTCCCGAAGCGCAGGTCGCCGCCAAGCTCCCGGACCCGCTCCGCGAGGCGGTCGTAGAGGCGCTGGAACCCGCCGCGCAGATAGCCGAGCGACGCGGTTCGGTCGTGGACGCGGGCCCAGAACCATGGCATCGCGATCTGGTCGGCCAGGTCCCCGAACTTTCCGCGGAGGAGCGGCCCCCAGACCACGTCGTATGCGCGGCGCCCCATTCGGCGCTCGATCCAGGCGGCCGCGGTCTGCCCCTCGAACCGATCCGGCGAGGAGAGCAAGCGGAGGTAGGCAAGCCAGACACCCATGCGCAGGCGGGCGCGGATCGGGAGCGGACGGAATCGGAGCAGCGACATCGGGGAGTCCAGCTGGTAGACGCGGCCGTCGCGCAGGGTGACCGTCAGCGGCCGTCGCCAGATCAGCTCTTTGCCGAGGCCCAGCTCGTTGATGAGTCCGATGGCATGCCGATCCGACGCGAACAGGTGGTGATAGAAGCGGTCGAGGTAGATCCCCGGCTCGACCTCGAAGCCCGATGCCAGGCCGCCCGGCAGCCGCTCGCGCTCGAGGACCACCACCTCGTCGCCGCGTTGGGCCAGCCGCAGGGCAACCGTCAGTCCCAGCGCTCCGGCGCCCAGGACCGCCGTGCGGGTCACGGCTCGAGGAAGCCGGTCACCAGGTCGACGAAGGCAGCGGGGGCCTCCATCGGCGGCAGGTGCGCGACCCCGTGCATCGTCGCCAGCTGGGCCTCCGAGATGGTGGCCGCGAGGTGCTCCCCGACCGCCATCATGTCGGGCTGGTCAAGGTCCCCGACGACGATCAGCGTCGGCACTGAGACCTCCGCAAGGTGATCGCGCGCCGGCGGCTCTCGTGGATCGGGGTCGACCGCACCCTCGACCGCCTGGAGCTCCAGGGCGTGGCGGTACATGTCGAAGACCGACTGCCGCACGTCGGCCGGCGCCTCGCCGCCCCGCAGCGGGCCGTCGACCCAGGTCCGGACATTGCTCCACGCAACCTCATCCAGGTCGCCTCGCTGCCAGGCGGCCTCCTCCGCTTCCCAATCGGCACGCAGCTGCGGTGCCCAGTCCCAGCCGGGCAGGCCCGGAGCCACCAGCACGAGGCGATCGACCAGGCCCGGCTCGGCGAGGGCCAGGTCAAGCGACGCTGCCCCGCCGTTCGAGACGCCGACGACGTAAGCCGGTGTGGCTTCCAGGGAGTGGAGCAGGTCGGCCAGGTCGCGCCAGTTGCTGAACGGATCGCGGGAGGCCGGTGTCTCGCCAAAGCCGCGCAGGTCCGGACGGATCACCCGATAGCTCGCGGCCAGCGCCTCCCAGGTGCGATCCCACATTTGCCGGTCGACGATCCCGGCATGCACCAGCAGCAGTGGGTGCCCAGTGCCGGCTTCCTCGTATGCAACAGTTGCCATTCCCCGCAGGATAGGCCGATGACCTCGGGCACGTGCCTGTCGTTGGCCGCGGCGACGCCTCGGGGAGCTCGAGTCGGGGGCCCTCAGCGTCCCGCCGCCGAGGCTCGAGCAGTGCTAGGGAGCCGTGTCAGCCCTCCGTCGGGCCTCCCCGCAGGCGATCAAGGATGGTCTCGTGGATGATTCCATTGGTCGCCAGCCCTTCGCCGGCGGACATGCTCCGTCGGCCCTCGAAGTCGGTGACCATCCCCCCTGCCTCCTCGACGACGATCCAGGGCGCGGCGAGGTCCCATGGTCCGAGCTTCTGCTCCATCATCGCCTCGGCCGCGCCACCGGCCACGAGGGCGTAGCCCCAGAAGTCTCCGAAGCCGCGTTCGCGCCAGACCTCGCGAATCAGGCGGTCGTATCCCGCCGCAACCCGCGAGTCGTGCATGTCGTTCACGGACCGGAAGAGGATCTGCGCCTCAGCCAGGCGGTCGATGGCTGAGACCTGCAGGCGCTTCGGCGCCGCGTTCGACGACTGGCTGACCGTCCACGCTCCGAGCCCGCGCGCGGCGTACCAGCGCTGGCCGAGTGCCGGCGCGCTCATCACGCCTGCCTGGAGCTCGTCGTCTCGCTCGACGGCGAGGAGAAACCCGAAGAGGGGGATGCCGCGCATGAAGTTGTGCGTGCCGTCGATCGGATCGATGTACCAGCGCACCTCCGCCGCCACGTTCTCGGCGCCGAATTCCTCCCCGTGGGTCCCGTGAGCGGGAAACCGATCAGCGATGCGGCCTCGCACCAGCACCTCGATCGCTCGATCAGCCTGGGTGACGAAGCTCCCATCCGGCTTCGCGGTGACCTGGAGCTCGTGGCCGAATGAGCGCATCGCCAACGGATCGGCCAGGTCGGCGCACGCAAGCGCAAAGTCGAGCCACGCCTGGAGCTCAGCCTCGCTGCCTCGGCGCTGCGACGCACTCCAGGCGCTCCCGTGTGGAGGTGTTGCATGACCCATCGGTTGTACTGTAGGCGCCGCGCGGATTCCGACAAGCGGCTGAGCCGCCGGGCTGACACCCGGCTAGCATGGCGGGAATGCGCTCCCCCACCTCCTCGCGCCTGGTCCCGGGGGAGCTCCTGATGACCCTGGTGGCGATCCTGTGGGGATCCGCCTTCCCAGTGACCCGAGTGCTGCTCGAGGATCTGCCGCCATTGGGCGCAGCGGCGTGGCGGACCTTGCTGGCCGCCGGCGCCGTTGCAATGTTCGCGGTCGCACGAGGTGACCTGGAGGCGCTGATACCGGCTCGTCAGGTGCGGGGCCGGCTGCTCATGCTGGCGCTCCTGGGCGGGCCGCTCTTCCTGATCGGGCTGAACGTGTCCGTGCTGCTGACCGGCGCCTCGATCGCCTCATTCGTGACCGGCACCTACCCACTCCTCGCCGTGGCCGCGGCGACACTGCTGCTTCGCGAGGCGCTGACCCGGCGCGTTGTGATGGCACTCCTGGTGGCCGCGCTGGGGCTGCTGCTCCTTGCGCGTCCAGGCGGTGCGCACGTCCACCTGCTCGGAGTGCTCGTGGCCCTGGCCGCCGCAGTCTCGTTCGCTACCTACCTGGCGCTCGCCCGCCGGTGGGGATCCGCAGCGCTGCCCTTCCTGATGATTGCCTTCTGGCTGCTCGTCTCCTCGACCGTGCTGACCGGCCTGCTCCAGCTGCTGACGAATCCCGCAGGCCTACGCCTCGACCTCTCAAGCAACGGGTGGTGGGCGCTCATCTGGCTCGCCCTGCCGGCATCGGCGCTCCCGCATCTCCTGGTCACCTCGACGCTGCGTCGACTGCCGGCCAGTCGGGCGGCGCCATTTCTGCTCCTGATGCCGGTCGCCGGCGCCGCCATCGCCGCCGTCCTGCTAGGTGAGCGGTTGGATGCGATCCAGCTCGTGGGTGCCGGGATCATCCTGCTGGGCGTCGGGGTCGCGACCGTCCGCCGAAGACGCGGACCGGCGCCGGCATTAGAGATCACTGCCGGGTAACCAGGCGCGTACCTACGGTTACCGGTGCCACCTCGGAACACCATGTTTCGCCCACCTGGTCGCACCCACACCAGAGAGGTGCCGCATGGGTATCCGACGGCTCACTGCTTCGGGGGTCGCGATCGGCCTCCTCTTCGCGTCCGCACTCCCGGTCGCCGCCGATCATCCAACGCCCGGTCCGAACCGGTACGTGGTGACCACCCTCGTTACCGGGCCCTCGCCGGATCCGGATCTGGTGAATGGCTGGGGCCTCAGCCGCGGGCCGAGCACCCCATGGTGGGTCTCAGACAACGGCACAGGGGTATCGACCCTCTACCTCGCCGATGGAACGAAGCTCGTCGCCCCGCGGGTCACGATCCCCGGTGGCGCGCCCACCGGCACGGTCTTCAACGGCGGTGCGGCCGCCGGCGACTTCAATGGCGACCCCTTCCTCTTCGCCAGTGAGGCCGGGATCATCAGCGCCTGGCGCGGAGCGCTCGGGGCGACCGCCGAAATCGGGAACAACGCCTTCGCGGGCGATGCCGTCTTCAAGGGCCTTGCGATCGGGACCGCCGACGTCGGCCACGGGTCGCAGCAGTACCTCTTCGCCACGGACTTCCACAACCGTCGCGTCGTCGTCTTCGACAGGACCTTCGCCCCGCAGACATGGCCGGGGGCATTCCACGACCCGAAGCTCCCCAAGGTCTACGCCCCGTTCGGGATCCAGAACCTGAACGGGATGATCTTCGTGACCTTCGCGAAGACGCAGCCGGGCAGCGCTGATGAGCAGGCCGGCGAGGGCCGCGGCTTCGTCGACGCCTTCAGGACCAACGGGACCTTCCTCGGCCGCGTCGCCACCCGGGACGAGCTGAATGCGCCGTGGGGCCTTGCCTGGGCGCCGAGCGGGTTCGGTAGCTTCAGCGGTGACCTGATCGTCGGCAACTTCGGCGATGGCAACCTGCTTGCCTACCGATGGAACGGCCAGCACTGGCACTTCGCCGGCAAGCTGCGCGGTGCGAACCATCGGCCGATCGTCGTTGACGGGCTGTGGGGCATCGCATTCGGCGGGGGGATCGACCTCGTCAAGGACGGACCGGCCACGACGCTCTTCTTCGCGGCCGGCCCGGCCCACGAGGCGGGCGGTGCCTTCGGGACCATCACGGTCGCCTCGCACTGACCTGACCAGATCTGGCGAGCGGGGTCGGCGCGTGCCGGCCCCGCTTCCCGTCTCGGACCCGATCAGGGAGTCGTCGCCGGCGGGCAGTAGCCTGCTGTGCCATCGGGCAGGCAGGACGGAAACTCCGCGAAGCCAGCCAGCGCCCCGTTGACGTACGAGGGCTCGGCCCAATAAGCGCTCAGCTCGGTGTCGCCCTGCATTCCGATCGTACAGCTCAGAGGACCCATCTCGGCCGCGGTATAGGTTCGCCCGATCGTCAGCGGACGGCTGAGATCGCAGCCGCCGCCTGTACTGCGCGAGAACGCGGTCCACGGCTCATCGGCGTTGCTGAAGGTGAGATGCACCATCGCCAGCTTGGGGAAGCACCCGTATCGGAGCCATGGGGCCGGGTATTTCGGGAATGAGTTCGGGAACGGCGCATTGCCTGCGGGCCAGGACGTCTGGTCCGTGGTCGAGGTGTCGTCGCGATAGGTCATCCTCACGTCCGCGTGCCCATACAGGTGGACGGTGAGCTTCACGTCGCCCGGGTTGCAGGAACCCGACTCGGGAAACGACTCCACGCTCGACTGAGCCGGCGGCGCGGAGGCGTTGCCCGATGGCGTTGGCCTGGTCGTCGCGCCACCGCCGATTCCGTTCCAGCGGCTGACAGTCCCGATCACCACGATGACGATGATCACGCCGCCGATCGTGATCCAGGTCGAGGGCTTGAACGGGGACCCAGCGCGTGGGTCGCCCGGGTCGAGCGGGGGCGGGGTTCCGCTCATGATGGCGTTGCGCGGGGGTCATCCCGTCGAAGCAGGATCCCAAGGTACGCCTTCCACGCTCCCACCACTGCGTCATGCGAGCCGGCCAGGCCGGCGTAGATCTGGCCGATGTGGTCGAGGTCATGCACGGCCCAGGTGGCGAGCAGCTCGCGCAGGGTCACCTCACCGAGGGAGGGGTGCAGCCCGCGCCGATCGAGATCCCCCTCGCCGACCAGCTCCCCCAGCGTTACCAGGTTCGCGCCACGGAGCGAGGCGAAGCGCTCCACCAGCTCGTCGAGCGGGACCTTGGCGTCACGCTCGAGCATTGCAAAGCGGTCGAATCGGTCGAAGGGACGCGACGTCCCGTCCTCGAGGATGCGGCGCGTTCGGGCGATCCAATCGGTCTGCTCTGCCGTGATCAGGTGACCGACGACGTCGCGAGGGCGCCAGCCGTCGTCGAGGTCCGGCGTATCGGTCCACCCCTCCGGGAGGCCGATCAGGAGGGCGCGCAGCACCGCCGGCGTGCGCTCCAGCATGGCGGTCGTCGCGGCGATGAAATCGGTCATGCGAAGGTGGCTTGCGCCTGATACATGCGGCGGAGTATAGGGGGCGAATTTTCCTGTAGGGTCTCCACCGGCAGCCAGGTCGCCCAACCGGCAAGCCCGGTCCAAGGAGATGCATCGATGGGTCACCTGCGCCGATGGATCGCGCTCGCAGTGGTCGGACTGATCGTGACCGCTTGCAGCTCGTCGGGTTCCCCGTCTGGCTCGGTGAGACCCTCCTCCGCCGGGACGTCGTCGTCCCCAATCGTCGCCCCAGGCAAGGGTCCGGCGACTGCGCAGATCTCCCTCGTCGGCACGGCCGGTCTCACGGGCCCGGTTTCGAACACGGAGATCGTGTGCGGGCAGCCCTCGATCGATGGTCCGCAGATCTTCTACCAGGGCACCTCGGCGAGCGGTCCCTCGATCGTTATCTTCATGGGGGCCGGACATGTGGAGGTGCGGGTCGCGACTGGGTCGGCCTCCACGCTCAAGCTGCGGAGCTTCGTGGGGACGGGCGTGACCGGATTCGACGCCTCCACCGGGGGGCATCTCGACACACCCCTGACGGAGACCACCGGGAAGGGGGACGCCATCGGCGACCTCGGGGCGCTGACCTCGATCTCGGGCACCATCGACTGCGGTGACCAGCAGCCGGGGACGGCGAACATCGTGGTCACCGGGCTGACGCCGCAGGGGTCACTCAGCACCGCCCTCACCAACGTCCACGTGACCTGCACCTTCACCACCGGATCGGGGGAGTTCGTGGGCGTTTCGGGACTGACCACGACGGGAGCCCCGGCCTCGCCGATTCTCATGTTCGTGACCGGGAGCACGGGCATGATCCAGGTCGCCGTCGAGGCGAGGACCAGCGCGAGCTTCTACAACGGCAAGGGCGCGGGACTCGTGACCATGACCGCGGACGGTGCGCACATGGACGGGGATGTCACCGAGTCGGTGGCCGCGGGAGCGACCCCGCACACGCTGCACGTGGCCGGCGATGCCACCTGCGGTCTGACGGTCCACCAG
This sequence comes from Candidatus Limnocylindria bacterium, assembly GCA_041499395.1. Classification (GTDB taxonomy): domain Bacteria; phylum Chloroflexota; class Limnocylindria; order QHBO01; family QHBO01; genus CF-167. Next base: position 12,368 of record JBGQKH010000014.1, on the reverse strand, counting down.
TAGGGGGGCATGCTCCACACTCTGCCGATGCCGCGCCCAGAGGAGCCGGTGGCGCGCCGGCTCCTCAGCCCACTGTTCCTGCTGACCGAACTATGCAGGGCCATCGCGATCGTGGCGCTCGCCGACCTGGCCCTCAGGTCGGCCATCCTCCTGGATCCCTTCGGGTACGACTCGTTCTTCTACCACCTCCCGTTCGCCGCGCTGCGGGGAGGCCTGTCCATCCCGTACGACATGAACGATTCGGTGCGGGCTCAGTTCGATGCGTTCCCACCCTTGCCAGAGCTGGTCCAAGGGGTGCTATGGCGCATCACCGGCTCGGTGAACGCCACCGGCGTGGTCAACTTCCTCGCGTTCGGCGCGTTCCTGCTGTACGCACACAAGGTCTTCCGCGCTCCGTTCTGGCTGGTCGGCCTGATCTCGCTCACCGCGCCCCTGGTGCTCATCCATACGAGCGTCGATTACGTCGACCTGTTCGGCAACGCGTGGCTCGCAATCGGCGTGAGCTCGATCCTCTTCGCCTACCTCTTCCCGGAGCGCCGCTCGCGGGCGGTGGTCATCGGCGGGCTGGCGGGCCTTACCCTCGCGGCCTGGACCAAGTACATCCTGGTGCCGATCGTGATCGTGGGCTTCGTGGTCCTGGCTGTCATGGTCATTCGCTCGACGGCCGCCTTCAGAGTCAGCCAGCGCCAGGCCGCGGCCGTCATCCTCGTCTTCGCCGTGCTGGCCTCCGCACCGTATATCAAGAACCTAGCCTCCTACGGGAACCCCTTCTGGCCGCTCCGGGTTCCGTTCGTGGGGGCGCTCTTCCCCTACAGCGCGGACCCCTCGGTGGTAGAGGAGGGTCACCCCATCGACCGGCCGCCGCAGCTCAAGGATGCGCCGCAGCTCCAGGTCTTCGTGGAATCGCTCTTCGAGACGCGGAATCCGCTCCGCTACGTCGATCGCCCGCGCTGGATCCTGGACCAGTTCCAGTGGCCTCCCGCGAACGCCCATCGGATGGGTGGCTTCTGGGGGATCGGCACGGCCATCTTCCTGGTCCTGACCGCCGGCCTGCTGATCGCGTATCGGCGCCGGGCGGGGATCATCGCGACGCTTTCGGGGCTTGCGCTCCTTTGCTTCGTGGGGGTTCTGCCACAGTCGAACGAGCTCCGCTACTTCATGTTCATCCCGCTGACCTGGGCGGCCGGGATCGGCATGCTCTTCCCACCGATGAAGATCAGGTTTCCCCGCGTCGCGGTCGGGATCCTGGCGCTGGTGCTGGTCCTCTTCGGCTACATCGTCTCGGAGAACTGGCCGTACTACCAGCTCGCCGCCCTCGACAACCGCGCCGCCGCCAAGGTGTGGGGCGCCGACAAGTTCTGGCCGCTGATGAAGCCAGGCGAGACCTATTGCGCCGTGCACATGTATCCGCTCGGATTCCTCCTGACCGGGCCGACCCTGAAGGAGTTCTCGATCGTGGATCGGAGCGAGGCGTCGCTCTGCCCGCCCGGGACGATCATCATCACCAAGGAGGGGATCCAGGGACCTGCCGGGTGATACCCTCGCGAGGCGTGAACACACCCGCCGACCGCCTGGACATCTCGATTGTCATGCCGTGCCTGGACGAGGCGACGACGATCGGGGTCTGCGTGGCCAAGGCCCGCTCGTGGCTTGCCACCTCGGGCCTGCGCGGCGAAGTGGTCGTGGTCGACAACGGCTCGACCGATGACTCCCGGGCCATCGCCGCGCGCGAGGGCGCCCGGGTGGTGGCCGAATCGGCGCGGGGCTACGGGCGCGCGTACCTGCGCGGCTTCGCCGAGGCGCGCGGCGACATCATCGTCATGGGCGACTCGGATGACACCTATGACTTCAGCGACCTGTCGGGGATGATCGCGCCGCTGAGCCAGGGCGCCGACATGGTGCTCGGCAACCGGTTCGCCGGCGGCATCAAGCCCGGGGCGATGCCCTTCCTGCACCGATACCTGGGCAGCCCGATCATCAACCTGATCCTGCGCACCTTCTTCAAGGTCAACGTGGGCGACAGCCAGAGCGGCTTCCGCGCCTTCCGCCGCAGCCTGCTCGACGACCTGCGCCTGTCGTCGGGGGGCATGGAGCTCGCCTCGGAGATGATCGTCCGGGCGGCCCACGGCGGATTCAAGATCGTCGAGGTGCCGGCTCCATACTCGGCTCGCTCGGGCGAGAGCAAGCTCAACACAGTGCGCGACGGCTGGCGGCACCTGCGCTTCCTGCTGGTGGCGGCGCCCGACTTCCTGTTCATCGTCCCGGGGCTGGTGCTCTTCGTGCTCGGCGCATTGGTGTTCACCCTGTCGTTCATCTCGCCGGGCGGGGTCGAGATCGGGTCGGTCAGCTGGCAGCCGATCTTCGCCGGCACGATCCTGGTCGCCATCGGGTCCAACTCGCTGGTGCTGGGCGTCGTCGCCAAGCTGCACGGCGTGGCATCGGGCCTGCTCGCCGAGGATCGCCTGGTCCGTGTCTATCGGCGCGCGTTCTCGCTCGAATCGCTCCTGCTCGTCGCGTTCCTGCTGGTCGTGGCCGGTCTCGCGATCGACCTGTTCCTGTTCATCGCCTATTCGTCAGGCTCGCACGTCAGCCTCGGCCTGCAGCTCGCCGCGCTGGCACAGACGGTGCTGATCGTCGGTGCTCAGCTCGGGATGGCGGCCTTCCTGATGGTCACCGTCGAGACGCGCTGAACGCCTCGTCGAGCAGGTGCCGGTAGGCGTCTGCGGCGCGATCCCAGGACCAGTGGCCGAGCGCGAATTCGGCAAGCCCGCGGCGGCGGTCGTTGGCGTCCGGTTGCGCCAGGCTGCGCTCCAGGTGAGCGTGCCATCGCTCCAGCGCGTCAGCTCCCCCGACCGGCTCGGTCTCGAGGTGCGAGGCGGCCGTCCCGTCGCCGGCGGCGGTTGACGGGTCGACGATCGCGGGGGTTCCGCACGCCAGCGCCTCAATCACGACCAGCGGGAACCCCTCGCCCAGGCTGGGCAGCACGAGGAGGTCGGCTGCTCCGTAGAGCTTGGCAAGGGATGCGCCGGTCGCTCCCCCCTCCAGGGTGACGTTGGGCAGGGCCCAGGTTGCGGGGTCGATCGGTCCGTGGCCCGCCAGCAGCCAGCGCCAGCCAGGCGTTCGCTCGGCGAGCCGCCGGATCAGCCCGAGCCCCTTGCGCTCCACGAAGCGGCCGACGAAGAGGAGGAGCGGGCGCGACTCGGCGCCGAGGTCGCGCCGCACCTGGACACGTTCCGCCTCGGTGAACGGGTGGAAGACGCTCGCGTCGACGCCGTTCGGGATGAAGAGCGGAGGTCGCCCCCAGGACCGGTGCGCCGTCTCGTCGCGAACGCGCTCGCTCACGAACGCGACCCGCGTCGCCGCCCGCAGGACCGTGCGAGAGGTCGCCCTGTAGAGGAACCCGACCAGGCCGCGCAGGAAGCCGTTGCGGTACGGGATGGCCCCCACGTGGACAGTCACGACCAGTGGCCGCCCGATGATCCGCGCCGCCAAGGCGGCCAGCAGGTTCCCCGGGTAAAGGAGGTCGTGGACCCAGACCAGGTCGGATCGGCGCACTTCGCGCCAGAGGCGCGCGAACGCTCGTACGCCGGGCACCGGAACCGGGATGCCGGTCCTGCGCTCGATCCCGTGCCACACGCCGAGCGGCACGAGCTCAACGCCGGGTGGCGGCGCGTAGGCATGGCTGTCGCGGCCCGCCGCCCAACGGATCGGGAATTGCATGGTCAGCCGCGCTGCAAGCTGGCCCGCCGCGATCTCGACTCCCCCGCCGTGGCTGGGGTAGAAGTGCGTGACCAGCAGCAGCCGCGGTCGCGCGGTCGCCCTGCTATCGGCCACGGGCGTCAACGTATGATCGCGACGTGGGAGCAATCAGCTCGGCATCAGAGGGGCGACGCCGCGGACGGCCGCGCCCGTGGGACACCGACTGGCTCATCCTGCGCGGGCTGCGCGACGAGATCGCCCACCTGGTCGGCCGAGTGGCCCGCCCGGGCCTCGTCGCCATCGACTTCGGCTGCGGCGATCGGCCGTACGAGAGCCTGTTCGAGGCGCGTGGCGTGGAGTACGTCGGAGCCGATCTCGACGGCATGCCCGACATTGAGATCGCTCCTGACGGCACGCTTGATGCTCCCGATGCCCAGTACGACCTGCTCCTGTCATTCCAGGTGATCGAGCACGTGCGCGACCTCGACACGTACTTCGCCGAGGCCCGCCGCGTGCTGCGCCCGGATGGCCAGATGCTGCTTTCGACACACGGCATGTGGTTATACCACCCACATCCCGAGGACCACCGCCGCTGGACACGGGAGGGCCTGGTGGCCGAGATCGCGGCGCATGGCTTCGAGGTCGTCGAATGCCGGCCGGTCGTCGGCCCGATGGCCACCACGACCATCATCCGCAACACCGGCATCGCCCACTTCCTGCGAGCCATTCCGCGCGTCGGGCGAGGGGTGGCGGGGCTCGCCACGCTGGCCGCGAATGCTCGTGCTCGCCTCGAGGAGGCGGTCACGCCGGCCTGGATCACGTCAGACAATGCCTGCGTGTACGTCACGCTCTCGCGGCCCCTGCCGGCGAACGGTCATTGACGCGGATTCGCACCTCCGGCCGCTACCTGGCGGTCGGCGCGACGTGCGCGGTTCTGAACAGCCTCATCCTGATAGGCCTTGACCGACTCGGGATTCACTATTCCCTCTCGAGCCTGATCGCCTTCGTGGTAGTGGTGGCCGTCGGTTACAGCCTGCATTCCTGGTTCACGTTCCGGGTGCGGCGCGGCCTCCCCACCTTCGCCCTGTATGCGGTGGCCCTGGCGGCCAACTACCCCCTGCAGGTCCTGATGCTGTACCTACTGGTCGACCTGGCGCGGCTTCCGATCGTGATTGCCTCTCCGATTTCCACGCTCGCCCTGGCCGGATGGAACTTCTTCGCGACCCGATGGGCGCTCGTGCGCCGACATCCCACGACCAATGAGGGTCCGATCTCGACGGAGGCCGTGGCGGCTCTGCTGGCCCGCCACGTCCCAATGTATCGCTATCGCCGGCCGGTATACCAGACGGTGATGCTCGGTGGCCTGCGCGCGATCTGGTCGCTCGATGACCGCCGTGTGCTCGACGTAGGAGGCGGGACCGGCGTCATTGCCCAGGCGGTCAAGGAGCTTTTCCCCGTCATGGAGGTGACCTCGATTGATGTCGTGGACCGATTCCTCCCGACGCTCGACATCAGCACCGCGACCTATGACGGCATGACCCTGCCGTTCCCCGATGGGAGCTTCGACTGCGTCGTCCTCGCCAATGTCATTCACCACATCCCGGTGTCGGCTCGCGCGGCCCTCCTGCGGGAATGCGCGCGGGTGGCCGGCGCGGGCCACCTCTACATCAAGGACCACGAGGCGATCGGTGGGCTGGACCGCCTGCGCCTGACGATCCTCGACGCCCTGGGAAACACTCCATTCGGCGGCATGGTCAAGGCCAGCTACCCAAGCCCTTCAAGGTGGGATGAGCTTGCCGCCGCCGGCGGATTCCGGATCGAGCGACGGCTCTCGGGCGAGTACCGGCGGGGCCTGTTCGCCGCGCTCTTCCCAAACCGGCTGGAGATCACCATGCGGTGGGCGCTCAAGCATCAAGACGGCGGCTGAGCTCCTCGTTCACCAGCCGCGCGTCGGCACGGCCGGAGGTCCGCCTCATGACCTGGCCGACCAGGAACCCGAAGAGGGCGACCTTCCCGGACCGGTACTCCGCGACCTGGTCGGGGAACTCCCGCAGCACGGCATCGACCGCCTCAGCGACCACCACGGCGTCAGTCACCTGGGCGAGGCCCTCGGCGACGATCACGACACGCGGCATCTCGCCGGATGCGAAGCAGCGCGCGAGGACCTGCTTGCCGACGGCTGCGCTCACCCGTCCCGCCTCGACCTCGCTGATCAGCTCGGCCAGCCCCTCGGGAGAGAGGGCGACGTGCGAAGCCCGGAGCCCCTCCGCGGCATGCTGGTTGAGGAGCCGGCTGAACTCTCCGGTGACCCAGTTCGCGGCTGCCTTGGGGGCGATCCCGGCAGCCACCACCGCATCGAAGTAGTCGGCCAGGGCCAGGTCCGCGGTGAGCACGCCCGTGTCGTACACGGAGAGGCCCAGCTGCTCCACGTAGCGCGTGCGCCGGGCGGCAGGCAGCTCGGGAAGCGAGGCGCGGAGGCGCGCCACCCACTCCTCGGAGGGCCGCAGCGGGGGCAGATCGGGCTCGGGGAAGTAGCGGTAGTCGTTCGCCTCCTCCTTGGAGCGCTGCGGGATCGTCCGCCCCTCCGTCTCGTGCCAGCCGCGCGTCTCCTGGACGAGCCGCTCGCCGCGCTCCAGGGCATCGGCCTGCCGCACCACCTCGAACTCCATCGCGCGCTCGAGCGACCGGAACGAGTTCAGGTTCTTGACCTCGACCTTGGTGCCGAAGGCATCGGTCCCGATCGGTCGCAGGCTGACGTTGCCCTCGATCCGCATCGACCCGGTCTCCATGTCGCCGTCCGACGCGCCGATGTAGCGAAGGATGTCGCGCAGGGTCTCGCCGTAGGCTCTCGCCTGGGCGGGGCTGCGCACGTCAGGCTCGGTCACGATCTCCATCAGGGGCACGCCGGCCCGATTGAAGTCGAGCAGCGAGTAGCCCCGTCCGCCGTGCTGGAGGCGGGCGGTGTCCTCCTCGAGGTGCGCCCGAGTGATCCCGATGCTCACGCTCGTCCCTTCGGCCGGGACTGGCACCTCCAGGCTCCCATTGGCGCAGAGCGGCAGGGCGTACTGGCTGATCTGGTAGCCCTTCGGCAGGTCGGGGTAGTAGTAGTTCTTGCGCTCGAAGCGGACCGCGGTCGTCTGGATCTCGCAGTCGAGCGCAATGCCGGTCAGCATCACCAGCTCCACCGCCCGGCGGTTGATGACAGGGAGCGTCCCGGGCAGGGCCAGGCAGACCGGGCAGGTGCGAGTGTTCGGCTCGTCCTTCTCTCCTGCTCGCGACGCGGTCGGACAGCCGCAGAACATCTTGGACGCGGTGCGGAGCTGGGCGTGCACCTCGATCCCGATGATCGTCTCGTAGCGCGTTGCGGTGCCCGTCATGCCCGGGATTGTAGGGGGGCGCGCCGGTCTTCAGCCCCGCACCGCCCGCCGCCGCTATCCTGCGAAGCATGAAGATCGGTGAATGGGATTCGCTCGGCCGGGCGCGGGCCATCCTCCAGCGCCACCTCGGCGAGCTCGGCGCGGCCGAGTACGCGGCGCATGTCGCGCTCAACAAGCAGAACGGGCGGCTGCGCGTGCTGGTGGCGACGGACATCGGCCTGCTCGACTACAGCTACCAGCCGGCGGGCTCCGATCCCGAGGGGCCGTGGGCGCTGCGCGGGTCGCTCTACCGCTGGATGAGCGTCAAGGGCCTTCGCCTGCAGACCGATGCCCAGCTCGATGATGGCGCGGACGCCGCCGACGCTCGATGGATCTGGCGCCTGACGGCCGAAGAGCCGAAGATCGAGCTCGTGGCGGAGTCGACGGCCGTGGGCGAGCGCTCCCCCGATGCGCTGCTGCCCCTGGCGCGAGCCTGCATCGAGCACGCGGGTTGAGCGGCCGGGCTGTGTTGCGGGCGGTGCGGTAGAGGGTCCCGAATGGGATGTGGAGCATCCCGTCCGGCCCGGTCGGGGTGGATCTCTCCTCAGCCTTGGCCATGGCGGGCGATGAAGCGCCCGATCCGATCCATCGCCTCGACGATCTCCTCGTAGGCGGTCGCGTAACAGGCTCGCACGTGCCCTGCACCCGACGGCCCGAACGCCGTGCCGGGCACGACCGCCACTCGCTCCTCGGCGAGCAGCGCCTGCGCAAAGGTCTCGTCGTCCATCCCCGTGCCGGTGATGTTCGGAAAGCAGTAGAAGGCGCCGCGCGGCTCGAAGCAGGGCAGCCCGATCTCGTTGAGACGCCGCGTCATGAGCTGTCGTCGCCGGTCGTACTCATCGTGCATCTGGACCACGAATGGTTCGCCGATGCGAAGCGCCTCGAGCGCCGCGAACTGGGCCATGGTCGGCGCGCACATGATCCCGTACTGGTGCACCTTGGCGATGCCGACCATCATCGGCGCCGGAGCCGCGACCCAGCCGATCCGCCACCCGGTCATGGCGTAGGACTTGCTGAAGCCTCCGATGAGCGCCGTCCGATCCCGCATTCCGGGGAGTGCCGAGAACGGCACGTGCTGGTGGCCTCCGTAGACGAGGCGTTCGTAGATCTCGTCGCTCACGACCATCAGGTCGTGCCGTTCGATCACGGTCGCGATCTTCTCCAGCTCGTCGCGATCAAGGACCGCCCCGGTCGGGTTGTTCGGGTAGCCGAGGAAGAGGGCCTTGGTACCAGGCGTGATGGCCGCCTCGACCTGGGCCGCCGTGATCTGGAAGTCGGTCGCGTCGCCGGTGGCAAGGGGCACGGGCACGCCGCCGGCGAGGGTGATGCACGGTGCGTATGCCACGAACGAGGGCTCGTGGTAGATCACCTCGTCGCCGGGGTTGCAGATCGCCCGCAGCGTGGCATCGACCGCCTCGGACGCCCCGACGGTGATGACCAGCTCCGTGCGGGCGTCATAGCTGATGCCGTAGCGACGCGACAGGTCGGCGGCGATCGCCTCTCGCAGCTCGACCATCCCGCCGTTCGCCGTGTAATGCGTCTCCCCGGCCTCGAGGCTGGCGATGGCGGCGCGCGTGATCGGCTCCGGGGTGGTGAAGTCGGGCTCGCCGATGGTGAGGCTAATGACGTCCTTCATCTCGGCGAGCATGTCGAAGAAGCGACGGATGCCCGATGGCTGGAGCGAGCGGATCGTTTCCGACAGGAATTCGGCGGGCGGGCGGGCGACCCGAGGCCTAGCCGGTTCGGTGGTCATCGAGTCGGAGTGTAATCCTCGCTGCCTCGCTAGGCTTGCGCCGTGCATCCCGTCGAGCTGGTCCTTGCGCTCCTCCTGCTGGTGGCGTTACTCACCGTCGCCGCTCGTCGCATCGGGGTCCCCTACCCGATCCTGATGACGCTCGGTGGGCTCGTGCTGGGGTTGGTGCCGGGACTGCCAAGGGTGGAGCTGGCGCCCGACATCGTCTTCCTCCTCTTCCTGCCACCGCTCGTCTTCGCGTCTGCCTACTTCACCTCGCCCCGCGACCTGGCCGCCAACGCGCGCCCGATCGGACTGCTGGCGGTGGGCCTGGTGCTGGCGACCACCGTGATCGTGGCGGTGGCCGTGCACACGCTGGCCTCGGGAGTCCCGTGGGCGGTCGCGTTTGCGCTCGGGGCCATCGTCTCCCCGACCGATGCGCTGGCCGCCACCGCCATTGCCCAGCGGCTGGGCCTGCCACGCCGCGTCGTGATCATCCTGGAGAGCGAATCGCTCATGAACGACGCCACCTCGCTGGTGGCGTACCGCCTGGCGGTCATCGCCGTGGTGAGTGGCGCCTTCTCGCTCGGCAACGCGGCGCTCAGCTTCGTGGTGGTCAGCGCGGGCGGCGTGGCCATCGGCCTCGTGGCCGGATGGGCGATCGTGTTCGTGCTCGGACGCCTCAACGACCCTCCGGTCGAGGTCCTCCTGTCGCTCCTCGCGCCGTTCGGGGCATGGCTGCCGGCCGAGGCGCTCGGCGTGTCCGGCGTCCTCTCGGTGGTCACCGCCGGGATCGTCGTCGGTCGACGCGCGCCGCGCATCTTCGGCTCCGACGCGCGCGTGCTCGCCTCGGGCGTGTGGCAGATGGTGATCTTCACCCTCAATGGGCTGGTCTTCATCCTCATCGGCCTCCAGCTGCCGAACATCCTCGACAACCTGGCCTCGCACCGCACCTTCGGGGAGCTCGCCTCGTGGGCCGCCATCGTCAGCGTGACGGTCATCGTGGTGCGGCTGGCCTGGGTCTTCCCGGGGACCTATCTGCCGCTCTGGCTCTCCCGGTCCATCCGTGCTCGCGAGCGGCGGCCGCAGGTCCGCAACGTCCTGATCGTCGGCTGGTCCGGGATGCGCGGGGTCGTCTCGCTGGCTGCCGCGCTGGCGCTGCCACTCACGGTCGAGGGGGGCGCACCCTTCCCGGAGCGGGACCTCGTGATCTTCCTCACCTTCGCGGTGATCCTGGCGACGCTCGTCGGCCAGGGGCTCACCCTGCCGTGGCTGATCCGGCGCCTCGGCGTGGGCGATGACGGCAGCGCCGCCCACGAGGAGCTCCACGCCCGCGAGGCGGCTGTCGAAGCGGCCCTCGCCCGCCTCGACGAGCTCGACACCGAGGTGCCCGGGCACCGCGAGCTGCTCGACCACCTGCGGGAGCAGCACGTCCACGCCACCGAGCACCTCGAGCACGACCACGAATCGGGCGAGGTGCCGCTCGACCAGGAGGCGATCGAGCATGCGAGGATCCGGCGCGCTGTCATCGACGCTCAGCGGCTGGCGGTGATCGACCTGCGCGACCGAGGCGTGATCGGCGACGAGGCGCTGCGACGCGTGGAGCGCAGCCTCGATCTGGAAGAGCTGCGCGCGGAGGGCTAGTGCTGTTGCAACCCTTGACCCCGGAATGGCACCGACTGACGGTGTGCTGCGCGTCGAAAGCGCCGCTCGATCTGCGGTGATGTACCGTGTAGCGGATGGCCTTCTCGCTCCCGAAGCAGCCGCTAATCCGTGCCCGATCCTGTTTGCGCTCGGTGCTGACGGCCTGATCGCCGCGGTGCGCAGAGTGCTGCCGATGTCGGAGGCCGGCGATTAGCCTCTACAACCTCGTCAACCGTATCGCGAGCCGCTTCGGCCTCGACGTGCGGCCCAGTGGCCTGCGCTATGACTTCGACCTGGAAGCCGTCGCGATCATTCGCCGCGTCCAGGCCTTTACGATGACGCCGCCCGAGCGCATCTTCGCTCTGATCCAGGCGACGCGGTACGTCAGCGAGGCTGGCATCGAGGGGGCGATCGTCGAGGCGGGCGTGTGGCGCGGCGGCAGCATGATGGCAGCGGCGCTCGCCCTCGCCGCCAAAGGCGACACCGGCCGCGACCTGTACCTCTACGACACATTCGAAGGCATGGCGGAACCCGGACCAAGAGACATAGACGCGTGGGGAAACACAGCCACTGAGAAGTTGTCGGCGAGCAAGAAGACGAAGTCGAGCGAGATGTGGGGCTACTCGCCGATCGAGGATGTACGGCGGAACCTGCTTGCCACCGGCTACCCATCCGATCGGCTGCGCTTCGTCGCGGGTAAGGTCGAGGACACGATCCCTGGCGAAACGCCCGAGCAGATCGCAATTCTGCGGCTCGATACCGACTGGTACGAATCGACCAGGCACGAGATGGAGCATCTGTACCCGCGTGTTGTGACCGGTGGTGTGGTGATCCTCGACGACTACGGGCACTGGCGGGGTGCACGACTGGCGGTGGATGAGTACCTCGCGGCGAATGCCCTTCACCTACTGCTCAACCGTATCGACGGCCCGGCGCGCCTGGCGATCAAGCCATAGTGACGGGCTGAGCGCCGTGCGGGTGAGCAACTCGCCTACGCCGAATGCGGCTCGTCGTCCGACGCGTGCCACTGCTTCTCCCCCGCCTCGACGCGGACCCCGAGCCGGTTCTGCGGAGGCGGCAGCGGGCAGGTGGCGTACGGCGAGAAGGCGCACGGCATGTTGTAGGCCAGGTTGAAGTCGACCACCACGCTGCCATCGGGCAGCGCTGGCTGCGCGTAGAGGTATCGGCCGCCGCCATAGGTATCGGTCCCGTTCGTGGCATCGCCGAAGACCAGCCACAGGCTGCCGTCGTCATCTCCGCTGAGTGCGTCGAGGCGGAGGGCCACTCCTCCGTGCTCGAATGAGAGCACCCCGACGCACGGCAGGCGCGTCGGCTCGCCGGTGATGTCAATCGTCTCCATGCTCGCGTCGGGCGCCGCGGCATCGAGGCGCCCGACGACCCGCCAGGAGGGGTCGAACGGGAAGCTGTCGATCCCCGTGAACTGCGCCAGCGCTGGCGCCGCGCTGTCCCGCACCCGAACTCCGATCCGCTCGCCGCGCCGGATGAGGTGGAATCGGAGGTGGCCGAGCTCGAGCACTGTCGGGTCGCCCTCTCGGTCGTCCTCGAGCGTCATCTCGCCGACCGGCTTCCCGGTGTGGAGCACCTCAACCCCCTCGTGGGGCACGAGGCGCACGAGGCCGTCCTCGACCCAGAGCGACCCGACCCGGGGCGGGATCTCGTGCCCGTGCAGCACGACCTGGTTGGCCGGATGCGCCCCGATGTGGTTCTCCCCCGCCGTGAGCCAGTGCAGCCCGACGAGTGAGAGCCAGCCATCGGGACTGCGCAGCCGCGCGTCACGATCGGCGCGCCAGGCGGCGACCTCGGCGGCGTGCTCGTCGGGAGTCAACGCGCGCAGGCTAGTCGTGGGCCGTGGGGGG
>JBGQKH010000013.1:0-28772 GCA_041499395.1 Candidatus Limnocylindria bacterium | reverse complement strand
CGGTTGTGCAGATGGAGCAGGTTTAGGGCCGGTCCCCCGTACCGGAGGTCAACGACCCCACCGCGCCTACCGCCAACCGGCCACTGTCGTGCAGTCGTCCGCAGCCATGAGTAGGTGCCGATCGACGGTCCGGTGGCGTTCTGGTTGCGAGTACGAGACGAATGGCCCTTACGCTCGATGTCGCCAAGGTCGATCGTGATCTCGCCCGTTTCCGTGCGAGAGATTGACCGTGGCAATTGCGCCTGAACTACGCCACCAGCCCGACACTCGCGTCGCGATCGATGCCGTGCGCGCTGCAGGCCTGACGCTGCTGGTGCTCATCGGTGCGGTCGCCGTCTCGCTTGCGGTTGCCCTCACTAACCAGCCGTGGTTCGAGCTGATGAACCGATGGTTCAGATTCGAGGATCCGATCCTTCGCGGAGCCCTCTATTCGAGCTGGCTCGTGCTCGTGGCTGCGCCATTTATCGTGCGCCGCCCGTCGGAGTTCGGCCTGCGGTTTGGCGAGGTTGCGCACCACTGGCATCTCTGTGCCGTGGTGACCCTCGGCGCCATGGCGATCACCGCAATTGTCCTGACGCTCGTCTCTGCCACGCCGTACAACGATGCATCTGCGATGAACGAGGTCGTGATCGTGCCGTTCAGCGAGGAGCTGGTCTTCAGGGGCGTCATCCTCACCGCGTTGCTCGCGATCCTCGGCAGAATCCACGCGCCGTCAACCGCCGTCGTGTCGGCCGTGGTCGTCAACGCCGTGGTCTTCGGGGCGGCGCACGGCACGAACCTGCTCTTCCATCCAGCTTCCTTCGTCATCCCGCAGATGGTGTTCGCGACCGTCGTCATGGGCATCCCCGCTGCCTACTTGGTTGTGAAGACCCGCAGCATCTATCCCGCGATGCTGCTCCACGGCGCGATCAACGCGGTGGTGGTGGCCTTCTAGCCGGCCTCTGCGGGAGCGCGAACGAGCTCGTCGCGCCGCGGGCGTCGCCTGCACGGGTCGGGCTCGGTCGAATCACGCTGATTCGGAGATCTCCGAACTGTCGAATTCCGTGCGCGAGGGTCTCCTCCCTCGCCGCCAGAGAACCGAGAAGGGGCCCGCGCGGGCCCCTTCCGGATGCGATATCGACTGCCGGCTTGAGCCGGCATCGTGTCGGTTCGCTACTTCTTCTTCGGCGCGGCCTTCTTCTTGGCCGGAGCGGCCTTCTTGGCCGGAGCGGCCTTCTTGGCCGGAGCGGCCTTCTTGGCCGGCGCGGCCTTCTTCGCCGGCGCGGCCTTTGCCGCTGGCTTCTCGTGGTGACTCACGTGCGCTCCTCCTGGTGCCGTCCGATGCCTTCGCTCGGATCGTGCACGCATCTTATCCAAGCGATACGGCATCGTGAAGCGTCTCCGTCGCACATTTTCGCGCGGTCAGCCGATAGCGCTGGGCTCGCCTAGCTGCGTCGCTCCACGACGATCGTGCAGTCGGTCGCCAGTGCAGCCACTGCGCCGATCGCGGCGAAGACCGGGAGCAGCGCCGCCCCGATCACGCCGAACGTGAGGGGGAACTCGACGAGGGTGTGCCCCTCCTCGTTCTTGATGATCAGCCGGCGCACGTTGCCCTCGTGGATCAGCTGCTTCGCCTTGGCCAGCAGCTCGTCTCCGCTGATACGGAACTCTTCGGTGCGGGGCGGGGTTTCGGTCTGCATCGGTCGTACTCCTGTGTTGGGTTGGTGCGAGCCCGATGGTGCCGTGTGCCGCGGATCTTGTCACCGGCCGAAGGTCACGAACCGATAGCGAAGCTCGGTGAACTCGACACCGCCGAACGACCGTTGGCGCTCGGTACCGTCGAGGCGCCAGCCGGCAGCCTCGTAGATGCGGCGCGGCCGATGGTTGAGCTCAGCCGTCCAGAGCGTCGCGTCGCGGAAGCCTGCCTCCTGGAGCGCTGCCGCGGCGGCGGACAGCAGGGCACGGCCCGCGCCGGCGCCCCACACGGTCGGGTCGGCGTAGAAGGCGTCGAGCTCGCCCGTCTCGGGGAGCGCGTCGTCATCGCCCGAGGGGCGCGTGATGGCGAACGCGACGAAGCGGCCGGAGAGCTCGGCGAGCAGGACGCTCGTCCTCGGCTCGCCGCTCTCGATGGCCGCCTCCCAGCGCGCCGGGAAGGGCAGCTCCTCGATCACGTCGGGCGGGAGGATATGCGGCCACGCCGCGAGCCCGGCGCCGTGCTTGATCCGGACCATCGCCGCGAGGTCGGCGGCGCTCGCCCGACGGATCGTGACCGCCATCGGGCGGAAGCCCCTCACCGGACGGCGGCGAGGTAGGACGCACCGCTCGCGTCGAGGTACGTGCGCTCGGAGGTCCTGACGTAGCGGATCACCACCTCGCGGCAGCCGGAGCAGCGCAGCACGACGCCGGGCCCCTGCGTCCAGGCGAGAAGCGTCCCCACTGCCGCCACGTTGCCGCAGTGGCGGCAGCGGTGCGCGGCAGCGGTCACCTCGAACCCGAACAGCTCGGCCAGGTCGCCGGCTACCGCGTTCGCGTCAAGGACCATCGGGTCATCCATCGGCTCCTCCTCGTCAGCTCGTCGGTCCGAAGCGCTCGGTGCGCACCCGGGTAGCCGGGACGCCCAGCTCCACCAGGCCATTCGCGGCCGCCTCGACCAGGAGGGTCGGGCCGCAGACGTAGACGAGCGGCTGCGCCCCCGCCGCCGCCACCGCCTCGGCCAGCATCGCGCGGTCGATGCGCCGCGCATAGCCGGTCCAGCCGGGCGGTTGCGCGCGGGTCAGCGTGTGGAGGATGCGGAGCCCGGGATCAGCAGCCGCCAGGGCGTCGAGCTCCTCGCGGTAGACGATGTCGTCGAAGGTTCGGGACGAGTAGAGGAGCACGGTCAACGGCCTCGGCGTGGCGGCCGATCGCTCGCGCAGGATCGCCATGAGGGGCACGACGCCCGACCCGCCGGCGATCAGCAGGAGCGGACCGCCGAGCGAGGCCTCCCAGACGAAGTAGCCGCCGATCGGGCCGCGCAGCTCGACCCGGTCCCCCACCTCCACGACGTCATGGAAGTAGGGCGAGACCTCGCCATCGGCGATCCGCTCGATCGTCAGCTCCACCGCGCCCTCCCGCGAGGGGGGCGAGGCGATCGAATACGAGCGCTGCGCCTGGTATCCGTCGGCCGCGGTGAGCCTCACGTCGTAGTGCTGGCCTGCGCGGTGCGGACGCCATGACGGGAGCAGGAGCGTGAAGGAGTGCACCTCCGGCGTCTCGGCCCGGATCGCGGTCACCGTTCCGACCTGCCAGGCGAGCGGCTCCGGCATCGGCCTCGTGGCGGCTTCAGTCACCCGAGTAGCGCTCTTCGCGCCATGGATCGCCGCGGTTGTGGTAGCCGAGCGACTCCCAGAAGCCCGGCTCGTCCTCCTCGTGGAGGCGCAGGCCTCGGACCCACTTCGCGCTCTTCCAGAAGTAGAGGTGCGGCACCACGAGGCGCGCCGGGCCGCCATGCGCCGGCTCGAGCGGCTTGCCGTCGTACTGCCAGGCGACGAAGGCCTGGTTGTTGATCAGGTCGGTGAGCGGCAGGTTGGTGGTGTAGCCGCCGAACGAGTGCGCCGTCACGAAGCGCGCTCGCGGGTCGACCTCGACCGCCGCCAGCAGGTCGTCGAGGCTCACCCCATGCCACCTCGTGTCGAGCTTCGTCCACTTGGTGACGCAGCTGATGTCGACCGTCCAGTCGCGCGATGGCAGCGCAATGAACTCGGGCCAGCTCCAGCTGACCGGCCCGCGCACCAGCCCCTCGATGGAGAAGGCCCACGTCTCGAGCGGAACCTGGGGGGTGGGGCCGGCAGAGAGCACCGGGAAGCCCCCGGTCAGGTACTGGCCGGGCGGAACCCGGCCGGCCTGCGCAGCCTTGGCATGCGGGCGTCCCACGAAGCCGCGCGAGACGAACGGATCGGTCACGGCCGGATGTTCTGGTTCAGGTGGAACATGTTCTCGGGATCGTATCTGCGCTTGAGGGCGACGAGGCGCTCGTACTTGCTGGCTCCATAGGCATCGCGGACGCGATCCGGAGCCTCGACCTCGAGGCTGTTGACGTAGGCGCGCGGGCTGGTGAACGGGGTCATCGTCTCCCAGTAATGGCGGGCGCCGGCGAGACGGACCTCGTCCTCGGCAGGGTCCTCCCAGCTGCAGAGGCTCAGGAAGTCGAAGGAGGCATCGCGGCCGCTATAGGCGGTCTCGTCCTCCCCGACCCGCGCAATCGCGCCGCCGAGCGCGATCAGCTCCCCGTTCCAGAGCGGCGCTGGATTGCCGGCCTCCGCCCCGCGCGCGACGAACGCCTCCAACCCCGCGTCCGAGAGCTCGGTGGTGAACGATCCCTTCCAGTATCGGCGCAGGCCGTGGCGCTGGCTGGTATCGGCCAGGCCTTGGAGGCGCAGGTAGCTCATCTCCTCGACGATCTCGACGCGCGGCTTCAACCCCGCGTGGAGCGGCTGCGCCACGCGTCTGCCCTCGGCCTCGCTGCCGAGGTGGATCCACGACACGACCACCATCGGCGCGCCGATCTCGAGGTCCGGCATCTCCCACTCCTGCCGGACCGAGACGGCCCCGACGACGATCATCATCGCCTCAGGCGCCGTCGGCGCGAAGTCGCGAAGCGCCCGCAGGGCAGCGAGCCCGGCGTCCGGTTCGAAGAAGAGGTCGCCCGTCGAGACGACGGGCGGGGCGGGATGCAGGTGGAACTCGAAGCCGGTGGCAATCCCGAAGTTGCCACCGCCACCACGGAGGCCCCAGAAGAGATCCGGGTGCTCCGAGGCGCTGGCGGTGATCACCTCGCCGCCTGCGGTCACCACCTCGACCGAGGCGAGGTTGTCCGCCGCGAGTCCGTGCGTCCGGGCCAGGTAGCCGTAGCCGCCGCCCAGGGTCAGTCCCCCCACGCCCGTGTGCGACACCGTGCCGGCCGTGGTGGCAAGGCCGTGGAGCGCCGTCTCGTGGTCGAGCTGGCCGAGGACTGCGCCGCCCTGCACCCAGGCGCGGCGTGCCTCCGGGTCGACGCGGACGCCGCGCATCGGTGAGAGGTCGATCACGAGGCCATCGTCGACCGTTCCATGGCCCGCGACGCTGTGCCCACCACCGCGGACCGCGATCTCCAGCCCCTGGCGCCGCGCGAAGCGCACCGCCGCGACCACGTCCGCGGTCCCCGTGCAGCGCGCGACCAACGCCGGGCGACGGTCCACCGTGCCATTCCAGACCTGACGGGCCCGCTCATAGCCGGGGCCGGCGGGGCGGATCAGCTCGCCCCGGAATGTCTCTCGCAGCGAGCCGAGCGCCGAGTCGTCGAGCGGCGTGCTGGCGACCTCCACCCCGGCGTGGGTCATGCGTGTATCCATCCGTGGGATTGTCCACCCGTCGGGGTGAGGTCTACGCCGAATTCTGCGAGGTCCGCCGCCTCGAGGACGGTGCTACCCTCCTCGTCATGAAGGGCGATCGGGTCGAGGCGGTGGTCGACACCGGCCAGGGGACGCAGACCTTCGTGATCGAGGCGACCCGCGCCGGGCGACGGATCGAGGTGACCACGGCCCGGGGCGTCGTGGAGGTGAGCGAGGTGACGCGCGGCGGCACCCCGGTGCGCACCGGCCGCTTCATGTCGACGCGGCTCATCGCGCTCGTCGAGCACCCGGCCCACGAAGGGCACGACGCTACGGTCGACGTCCAGACGCGGCGCCGCATCACCCAGGGCGGCGAGGGGGCCTGAGGCTCAGGCCGGCTCACCGGCCCTCGCCAGCGCGTAGCCGATGCCCGAGCCGACGGCGGCCACCAGCAGGGCCACCAGCGAGGCCGGGCCCCCACGGCCGGGAATCTCGAAGGCGGGAACTCCTGCCCCGATCAGCGCCGCCCACAGCCACGGCCTGCGCCCAGAGAGCCCCGCGGCCATGGCGGAGGCGAGCAGGAGCAGCGACACGGTGATGCCGACGTCGTCCCAGGTGGGGCGCGAATCCACGTAGCCGATCGCGAGGCCGATCAGGACGGCGACGACGGCGAGCAGCGCGTCACGCGGCCCGATCCAGCCGGCGAGGCGCCTCATGCCCCCATTGTGCGATCTCAGGACCTTCCCAGACAGCGGCCCGATGATGAGGCCCATGGCTGCCATCCCGTCGACGCTGGCGCGCGTGCCGATGCCGCGCACGTGGCGCCTGCGCCCGTTCGACATCGGGGCGCTGCTCGTCGGCAACGGCCTCTTCATCGTCGCCATGTGGTGGCGCCACGGCGGCACGACGGGACTCTCCACGACGGCCGGCCTCCTGACCGCTGCCGGGCAGCTCACCGCGCTGCTTGGCACCTACACCGCACTCGTGCAGCTGGTCCTCATGTCCCGCTCGCCCTGGCTCGACCAGCTCTTCGGGATGCATCGCCTCGCCGGGTGGCACCGCTGGATCGGGTTCGCGACGGTCTGGCTGCTCCTCGCGCACGGCGTGTTCACCACGGTCGGCTACGCGATGAGCGACCGCCTCTCCCCGCTCGGAGAGCTGTGGACGCTCCTCACCACCTACCCCTACGTCCTGATGGGGACGGCCGGCATGGCGATGCTGATCGCGGTGGGCGTCAGCTCGGTCCGCATGGCGCGCCGGCGCCTCGCCTACGAGACCTGGTTCGGGATCCATCTCTACGCCTACCTGGCGATCGCGCTGGCCACAGCGCACCAGCTGGTGGTCGGAACGGACTTCGCGCACGACACCGTGGCGCGGTACTACTGGCTCGGCCTGTATGTGCTGACCGCCGCCCTCGTCCTGATCTTCCGCTTCGGCCAGCCGATCGCCCTCTCGCTGCGACACCGGCTCGAGGTGGCGAACGTGGTCGAGGAGGCGCCCGGGGTGGTATCGGTCTACCTGATCGGGCGGCGCCTCGATCGGCTCGCGGTTCGGGCGGGGCAGTACTTCATCTGGCGCTTCGTCACGGCCGACGGCTGGTGGCGCGGCCACCCCTTCTCCCTCTCCGCGGCACCGAACGTCTCGTACCTGCGCCTCACGATCAAGGACTCGGGTGACTACACGAGGCTCCTTCAGGGCCTCCGCGTCGGCACGCGCGTCATCGCCGAGGGTCCGTACGGCGTGTTGACGGGCGCGCGGCGGACGCGGCCACAGCTGCTCCTGATCGCCGGGGGGATCGGGATCACCCCGTTGCGGGCGCTGCTCGAGGAGCTGCCAGTTGGCCGCGGCAGCCTGACCCTGCTCTATCGGGCCAGCGATTGGAACGACGTCCTCTTCAAGGACGAGATCGACGAGCTGGTGCAGCAGCGCGGGGGCCAGGTCCAGTACCTGGTCGGCCGCCGCGGCTCGTCGCACATGCCCACCGACCCGCTCCAGCCCCGAGCCCTGCTGCGCATGGTCCCTGACATCGGGCGCCGCGACATCTACCTGTGCGGGTCGGATCAGATGATGGACGCCGTCGAGGGCAGCCTGCGCCAGCTTCACGTGCCGCCCGCCCAGGTCCATACCGAGCGATTCAGCTACTGACGGAGACCGATCCCATGCCAAAGCGCGGCGCCATCTCGGCATTCCTGACCGCCATCGCGGTGGTCCTGCTCATCAACTTCAAGACCCCGTCGCAGCAGGGCCTCGCAGCCTTCTCGCGGCAGACCCTGACCGGCTCGCAGTCGACGAGCGGCTCGGCCGTCGCCAGCGGCTCGCCCGGGCCGAGCGCCTCCCTCCCGGGTGCGACCACGCAGCCGAGCGCGACCACCGCTCCCGCCACCACCGCGTCCAAGACCTTCACCGGCCCGGCGATCCCCTACTACTTCGGGACGGCCCAGGTCCAGGTCACGATGGTGAACGGGAAGATCACGGCCGTGACCGCACTGCAGCTTCCCAACGAGGGACGATCCGCGTGGATCTCCCAGCAGGTCGAGCCGATCCTCCGCTCCGAGGTCCTCGCGACCCAGAGTGCGCAGATCGACCTGATCTCGGGCGCCACCTACACCAGCGAGGCGTACGCCCAGTCGCTACAGGGCGCGCTCGACCAGGCGCACGCGTGACCGCCACGGCCGGCCGGCTGCGGGTCGAGCAGATCATGGGCACGGCCATCGGGATTGACGTCCGGGACACGGCGGTGCCGGAGGGCGCCATCGACGAGGCGTTTGCCTCGCTGCGCAGCGCGGATGCGCGGTTCAGCACCTACAAGCCGGAGAGCGAGGTGAGCCGCCTCGGCCGAGGTGAGCTCAACCTCGACGAATGCAGCCTGGAACTGCGACGCGTGCTGGCGCTGGCGGAGCAGCTGCGCGAGGAGACTCGTGGTCACTTCGACGTGCACGGGCATCGGGCCGACGGCGGTCTCGACCCATCGGGCGTAGTGAAGGGCTGGGCGGTGGAGGAGGCGGCATGGATCCTCGACGCTGCGGGTGCGCGCAACTACGCCATCAACGCCGGCGGCGATGTCCTGGTGCGCGGCGAGCCGGAGCCGGGCGTCGCGTGGCGGATCGGGATTCGCCATCCGCTCCACGCAGATGCCATCGCGCGCGTCCTCGAGCTGCGCGATGGCGCCGTGGCCACCTCTGGGGCCTACGAGCGCGGTGAGCACATCACCAACCCACTCACCGGCGCCGCGCCACAGGACTGGCTCAGCATCACGGTGGTGGGGCCCAGCCTGACCCTGGCCGATGCCTACGCGACCGCCGCCTTCGCCATGGGATCGGCCGGCCTGGCCTGGGTTGCCGCTCACCCCGGGTATCGAGCCTACGGGATCACGCCTGGCGACGTGCGCTGGATCGAAACCTGATACTGGGGGATGATGTGGCCGTTCATCCCGCTGCCCTTCCCGTGCCCGAAAGGAACTGACGATGATGTTCTGGGATCGCCATTACGACGTCATGGGCTGGTGGCCAATGGCAATCTGGATTGTCATCTGGCTCTTGATCATCGGCCTGCTGGTCTGGATCGCCGTCCGCGCGATAGGCAACCGGACCTCGGCGCCGCCGTCCCAGCCCGCCGCCGGAGACATGGCCGAGGAGCTCCTCCGACGCCGCTTTGCAACGGGCGAGATCGACGAGGAGGAGTTCACGAAGCGACTCGAGGCGCTGCGCCGCAAATGACCGGCGCCTGATCCTCAGGCAGTCCCAACTCGCGTCGCGTGGCGGCGCAGCGAGAGGGCGCGCAGGGCGACCAGGCTCACGATCCCGCCCACCATCGCGATCGAGGCGGCGCGGCCGAAGAGCACGCGCCCACCCTCCTGGACCTCCAGGTGCGGCGTGACCGCGAAGACCGTGATGCCGCCGTGGGCGACCCGGATGCGGCGAGCGACGGCGACGCCGCTGCCGGACGCTTCCATCGTGACCGACCCCGCCGACAGGATCGCCGCGGCGCCTCCCCTGGCAACGTGCGTGTCACCGCCAGAGACCAGCAGCCCGGTGGCTCCCTGGTGGATCTCCAGCCCGCCACCCGCGAACACACTGCGCGTGATGGCGCGCTCCAGCTTGACGTCGTCGGCGGCCATCACGGCCCCGACCATCCCATTCTCGATATGGACATCAACGCCGCGGACGAGACCGGCGATCATGGCACCGGTATGGCGCCGCTCGCCTTCCTCGTTCGTCGGCTCGGCGATCGTCTCCTCGGGCGCGGCTTCGATCGCCTCCAGCTTCGTGACCATGGTGCACCTCTCGTTGCTCATCCTCTCGCTCGCCGTCGGCCAGCACATGACGAATCGCCGATGCGAGCGCCATCCGCAGCGTGGTGGTTTGGGGAGCGTCGTGCCAGTGCCGGTCGGCCCAAAGGACCGGGTCGCCGCAGCCTGAACGCGACCTTTCACACCTCGCAGCGGTGCCGTTCGGCCCTAGCCCGGATTGGTGCCTCGAGTCACGCTCCGGGCGATGAGAGGTGACGCCACGGTCAATCTGACCGGCCTGGCTGCGTCCGAGCCGATGCCCGCCTGGTCGCCGCTGCGCATCGCCCGTGACCGATGCAAGGGCTGCGAGCTGTGCGTCGCGGCCTGCCCGTACCACCTGCTGGCCCTCGACCTCGAGGTCGTGAACGGGCTCGGCTACCACCCGATCCAGCTGCTCGACGCGACGTCGTGCACCAGCTGCGCCTTCTGCGCGCGGGTCTGCCCCGATACCGTCTTCACCGTCTACGCCCCCCTGAAGCGAGGAGCCGCAGGATGACCACCGCCATGCGACGGCAGGCCGCCGCCAACCCGGCGCCAGGGCGGCGCGCCCGGGTCCTGATGAAGGGCAACGAGGCCATCGCCGAAGCCGCGATCCAGGCCGGCTGCGACGCGTACTTCGGCTACCCGATCACCCCGCAGGCCGAGCTGCTGGAGTGGATGGCGCGGCGCATGCCCGAGCTTGGCCGGGCATTCATCCAGGCCGAGAGCGAGCTCGGGGCGATCAACATGGGACTGGGCGCGGCAGCGACCGGCGCCCGCGTCCTCGTCAGCACCTCGAGCCCGGGGATGAGCCTGATGGCCGAGGCGATGAGCTACATGGCCGGCTCGGAGACGCCGCTTGTCCTCGTCAATGTGATGCGCGGCGGGCCTGGCCTGGGGAGCATCGGGCCGAGCCAGAGCGACTACTTCCAGGCGGTCAAGGGGCACGGGCACGGGGACTATCGAGTGCCGGTCCTGGCGCCGGCCTCGATCGGCGAGGCGGTCGAGCTGGTGGCCACATCGTTTGAGCTCGCGGAGCGCTATCGGACCCCCGTGATCCTCCTGGCCGACGGCATCATGGGCCAGGCGATGGAGCCGATCGCGCCGCGCTTCCGGCATCCGTCGCGGCCGAAGCTCGACTGGGCGCTGACCGGCGCCGACGGGCGCCCGCCACGCGTGGTCAGGTCGCTCTTCCTCCAGCCGGAGCGCCTCGAGGAGCACAACGACGCGCTCCAGGCCAAGTACCGCCGGATCGCGGAGCGCGAGGTCCGCTGGGCCGGGGAGCAGCTCGACGATGCCGAGCTGGTGGTCGTGGCCTACGGCACGGCGGCGCGGGTCGCGCACTCCGCGGTTGCCATGGCGCGCCGCGAGGGGATGCGCGTGGGCCTCTTCCGCCCGATCAGCCTCTGGCCGTTCCCGGAGCCGCAGCTGCGCGAGCTAGCCGCGCGCGCGCGCGGGATCCTCGTGGTCGAGCTTTCGGCCGGGCAGATGGTCGAGGACGTCCGCCTGGCGGTCGAGGGACGCTGCCCGGTCGCCTTCCATGGCCGGACCGGCGGGATGGTCCCGAGCCCTGATGACGTGCTCACGCAGCTTCATCTGCTGGGCGCGCGCGTGCGTGAGCGAGGTGCGGCATGACCGTCGCGACGCCGACCCCACGCGTCATCTTCAGCCGTCCGGAGCTCCTGATCGATGTCTCGACCCACTACTGCCCCGGCTGCGGCCACGGCATCATCGCCCGCCTGCTCGCCGAGGTGCTGGGAGAGCTGGGAGTGGGGCCGCGAACGATTGCCGTCGCCCCCGTCGGCTGTGCGGTCTTCGAATATGACTACCTCGCCGTCGACTGGGTCGAGGCGCCGCACGGGCGCGCTCCGGCCGTCGCGACGGGGATCCGGCGCGTCCGCCCGGACAACTTCGTGCTCGCCTACCAGGGCGACGGCGACCTGGCCGCGATCGGCACTGCCGAGATCGTCCACGCGGCGGGGCGGGGGGAGCTGATCACCGACATCTTCGTGAACAACGGGATCTACGGCATGACCGGCGGCCAGATGGCTCCCACCACGCTGCTCGGGCAGCGCACCACCTCCACCCCGACCGGGCGTGCGGCGGGCCTCGCCGGGTACCCGATCCCGATGACCGAGATGCTCGCCATCCTCCCCGGCGTGGCGTACGCCGCCCGCGGCTCCGTGATCGACCCCGCCCACATCGGCAAGACGAAGGCGATGATCAGGCGCGCCTGCCAGGCGCAGCTCAAGGGCGAGGGATTCGCGATCGTGGAGATCCTCTCGAACTGCCCGGTCGGCTGGGGGATGACGCCCCACGAGTCGATGGAGCACCTCGCCGACGTGGAGAAGGTCTATCCGCTGGGCGTCCTGGTGGACCGGGCAGCCGGCAAGCCAACGCAGACCGACGGCGAGGGGAGCTGAGATGGAGCGCGCGGTTGTCTTCGCCGGCTTCGGCGGACAGGGGCTCTTGTTCGCCGGGCAGATCCTCGCTCGCGCGGCCATCGCCGATGGGCTGGAGACCTTCTGGATCCCGTCCTACGGCCCGGAGATGCGCGGGGGCACCGCCGCCTGCACGGTGATCGTGGGTGACGAGGAGATCGGCTCGCCGGTGGTCGACCGCTACGACGCAGCGGTGGTGATGAACCCCCCGTCGCTCGCCAAGTTCGGGTCGCGTGTCGCCGCCGGCGGCCTGCTCATCGTCAACACCTCGCTCGTCGGGGACGCGAGCGCCGGGCAACCGCAGGTCGACGAGCTGCGCCTCCCATGTACCGAGCTGGCGGCGAGCGCCGGTGACGACAAGCTGGTGAGCGTCGTTGCCCTGGGTGCCCTGATCGGGCGCCTCGGCTGGGTCTCACCGGCATCGGTCGTGGGCGCCATCCGCGAGGTCGTAGGCGCCAAGCGCCCCGCCATCCTCGCCGCGGACCTCGCCGCATTCGACGCCGGCTTGCGCGCCGGCGCCGTGCCGGTGGCCGCCTAGAAGCCGAAGTTCGGCTTCACCACCATCAGAAACACGATCGCCGTGATCAGCGCGAGGAGGAGCACGCCTCCGCGCTGAACGGTGCGGATGGCATCCATCAGGGCAGGCGGCGGGCCGCCCGGCGAAGAGCCGGCGGCAGGCGGTGGGGGCGGGGACGCAGTCAGCGTGATGATGCGGCGGACCGCCGACTTCTGGATCGTCAGGGAGTAGGTCAGGGCGATCAGGTAGAGCGTGACGCCGAGGAGCAGCCAGCGCGTCTCGCGGATGAACGGGTCGATCCCCGCCGACCAGATGAGCCCGATGCCAGTGACCGGCATCGTGAACGCCACCGGGATCACGCGGCGGTCCGAGATCGCGGCCGAAACCCGAGTGGCGAAGTTGCCGTGCACTGGATCGACCCGTCCCAGGTCGCGGATTACCGTGAGGCTGAAGGTCGGGCCAAAGGCGATGATCGCCCCGAGCACGTGAAGGACGAGGAACCAGGGGACGAGCTCACGCATCGAGGTCGAGTCTACCCGCACTCGTCGCGCCGTGACCCCCACTTCGCGAAGCCGGAGAAGGGTGCCCTTTCAGGACCCTCCAAGGCCGGGGCTCCAGCATGGACCCTGCCGCCCTGAAGCAGTCGTCTGAAAGGATCAGACATGGAACCAACGCTGGAGACCCCCCAGAGTGGGATACCGAACGCGACCCCGAGACGGTCGCGCGCGAAGGCCGCGGTGGCGGCCATCATCGTCGCCGGCGCGCTCAGCGCCTGGGGGGTCGCGAGCGTCTTCGCGGCCAGCCCGACGCCGAGCGCCTCGGCATCCCACCCAGCTGCAGCGCACGCCTGTCCCGCCCACGCCACGACGAGCGGCTCGTCGAACTGAATCTCCTCCCCCAGCGAGAGACGGCGCGACCGTAACGGTCGCGCCGTCTGCTTGTTCGCCCCAATCCCTCAGGCGCGAGGCAGCTGGACCTCGAAGCGGGCGCCCCCGGCGGGACGGTTGGTGGCGGTGATCCGGCCGCCGTGGTGCTCCGCGATCCAGGCGGCAATCGCGAGGCCGAGCCCGGTCCCGCCGTCGGGGGCGTCGGCAGCGCGCCAGAAGCGATCGAAGACGTGGGGGAGATCCTCGGAGCGGATCCCCGGACCCTCGTCCTCGACCGAGATGCCCGGATGCGAATCCCCATGGATGCCGACCTGCACCGCGCCGCCGGTCGGTGAGTGCCGAATCGCGTTGTCGATCAGGATCGCCACCAGCTGGCGGAGCCGATCCGGATCGCCCTTGACCTCGCCGGGGGCGGCATCAAGCCGCAGCTCGACGCCGCGGGCCTCGGCCTGGGTGCGCAGCCGTTGCAGCGCCTCGCCGGCCACCTCGGCCAGGTCAACCGATTCGGACCGCATCTCGACCACCCCGGAATCGCTACGGGCGAGGAGCAGCAGGTCGTCGACGAGGCTCGTCAGCCGGTCGACCTCGACCTCGATGTCATCGAGCGCCTCCCCAACCTCGCCAACCGGCTGGGAACGGTGGCGACGAAGGTGCTCCACGCTGCCGCGCACGATCGTGAGGGGGGTTCGAAGCTCGTGGCTCGCGTCGGCCGCGAACTCACGCTGGCGGCGGAGCGAGTCGCGAATCGGGATGAGCGCTCGCCCGGCGTAGACGAAGCCGACCGCGACCGCGAGCATCACCACAATGAAGCCTCCGCCGAGCAGGACGACCAGCAGCGTGGTCAGGGTTCGCTCCTCGGCGGAGCGCAGCTGGATCACCTGCATCACGTCGGTGACTCCCCCGACCTTCACCGTCTCGCTCAGCACGCGCACCGGGGATCCGTTGACGGTCGCCAGCCGGATGTCGGGCGCACCCGCCCGCGCGGCGGCGACGCCGGCGGCGACCGGCAGGTCCGTGGTGTCGGCGGGCGTCGCACCGACGAAGTCGCCGTCGCCGTCGAGGACGAGCGAGATGGTGCCGGCCCCCGGGCCGCCGAACTCGGCCCGCCCGATCGGGGGGCCCTCGTGGCCTTCCCCACCCGGCTCGGTCCCCGGGGGCAGGCGCTCGAGGAAGCTGCGCAGGCCCTTCGCCTGGGTCTCGAGCTGCGCTCGACCGGCCGCGGCGAGGGAGGCGTCCACGCGCAGGTAGAGCGCGGTCCCCAGCACGACGAGCAGGACGAGCGTCGATCCCGCGCTCCAGGCGACGAGGCGCCATCGGACGCGATTCAGCAGGCGGGCATCGCCGGGCTGCCGCAGCGCGGAGGGGGTGCTCACGCTTCCGCCATGCGGTAGCCGATCCCGCGCACCGTCGCGATTCGCTTCGCCGCCGGACCCAGCTTGTTGCGCAGGTAGTGCACGTAAGTATCGACCGTGTTGTGGGTGAGCATGTCCCCGTACGGCCAGGCATGGTCGAGCAGCTGATCCCGGGTCAGGACCTGGCCGGGGTGCCGGAGGAGGCACTCGAGCAGGCTGAACTCGCGGGGGCTGAGCTCCACCGCTTCGCCGCCCACGGTCACCAGTCGCCGCACCTCGTCGAGGGTGATCGGCCCGTTCCGCAGCGCCGCCCCGTCGCGCGCCTCGGCCGAGGTGCGCCTGCCCAGAGCACGCAGGCGCGCGGAGAGCTCCTCGAACGCAAAGGGCTTGACGAGGTAGTCATCGGCGCCGGCGTCGAGGCCCCTGACCCGGTCCTCGATCGCGTCGCGGGCCGTCAGCATCAGGATCGGCAGGCGCGAGCCGGTCGCCCTCAGCCGGCGGGCGACCTCGGTGCCAGGGATGTCGGGCAGGCCGATATCGAGCACCATCACGTCGATGCCCGAGCCGACCGACGCTATCTCGAGCGCCTCCCGACCCGAAGCGGTCAGCTCGACGAGGTGCCGCTCCTCCTGGAGCATCCGCGTCAACAGGCGTCCGAGGCGCGGGTCATCCTCGACCACGAGCAGGTGCATGACCGTATTGTCGCCGCCCCAGATGGGAAGCACCTGAGAGGCGGCTTGGACGCCCCGATCTCCCGCCGACGTCCAGGCGCCGGGGTCAGGCGGCGCCGACCGCGGCCGGCCGCAGCTCGGCGGCGATCTCCCGGCCCCAGGCCGAGATCGCGTCCCAGTCCCGGAAGTCCCCATCCGGAGCTCGCACCGCCCCGACGACCAGCTTCTCGCCGATC
This sequence comes from Candidatus Limnocylindria bacterium, assembly GCA_041499395.1. Lineage (GTDB taxonomy): Bacteria > Chloroflexota > Limnocylindria > QHBO01 > QHBO01 > CF-167. The sequence goes on along the minus strand of JBGQKH010000013.1, from coordinate 13,074 downwards.
CCCAGCCGCCCTCGGTCGAGGCGGCCGGCGAACGTGCGATGCCCGTGCGCCCGGACGGCGGTCATCAGCTCAGCGATCCCGATCGGGTCCCCCACCGGCTTTGGGTCCGGGCTGCCCACCGGGCCGCTGCTGAAGAGCCAGACGGGGCGAGCCCGCAGCTCCACGGCGTGCCGCGTCACAAACTCGGTGGCCTCCGGGATCCAGCGTCCCATGTACACGCCGCTGCCGAGCACCACCGCGTTGTATCCCGCGACCCCGTCCAGCTCGTACAGCGGCTTGACCACGACCTCGAGGCCGGCATCAGTCAGCGCGGTGCCGACGGCGCTCGCCACCTCGCTGGTCGAGCCGTGCTTGCTCGCGGCCGTCACGAGGATGCGCATCGATCGATCTCCTTCAGCTCGGCGTTCTCGCCTGTATTTGGGCGCATGCGAGGGGAACACGGCGAGTGCCATGGGGCATCTCGCGGGCTGACCATTGGACCAATCGCCCGTAGATCGGCAACTCCGAGGGACCCGCGCGCGTCCTTGCGACATGAGAGCACTGCATCGAAGCCTCGCCATTGGGGCGCTCACCCTCGCGCTCGTCGGCTGTTCCCTGCTCCCCGGCGCGCTCAACGCCGCGCTCGACGGCGAGTGGCAGCTCCAGCAGGGCACGAGCCAGGGGGCGGCGGTCCCGATCGCGATCGGTCACCCCATCACCCTGAAGATCGACGGCACCAGCGTTGGCGGCACCGCTGCCTGCAACCACTACGGCGGGAGGCTCGAGATCAACGGGACGACCGTCACGTTCGCAGAGCTCGGTCAGACCGAGATGGCGTGCCAGGACGACGGGGCGATGGCCTCCGAGGCCGCGTACGTCGCCGCCCTGCCACGCGTCACCGGGGCAGAGCGCGACGGTGACAGCCTCGTGCTCACCGGTCCGCAAGTCGAGCTCCGCTTCACGCTCATCCCGCCGGTCCCCAACGCCGACCTGGTCGGACCGCGCTGGACCCTCGAATCGCTGATCAGCGGCCAGGTCGCCTCGACCGTGCTCGCCGCCCCGACCCTTCAGCTCAAGGCGGACGGCACCATCGCGGCGTCGACGGGCTGCCGCGACCTCACCGGGCGCTACACCGTCTCGGGTGCCACGGTCAAGGTCACCCTCGATCCATATGACCTGATCGCCTGCGCCGAGCCGATGGGATCGCAGGACGTCCACGTGATGAAGGTGATCGGCGCCGCAGGTGGATTCACGATCGCGATCCAGGGCAGCTCGATGACGGCGACTGCCGGCGAGATGGGGCTCGGCTACCGGACGGGCACCACCGGCAGCTGATCCGTCGAGGCCGCGACCACCGGAGCGTCGTCCGAGGGCGAGCGGGATCTCGTCCGTGGGCCTGGTGCGCTGGCGCAACGGAAGCGCGGATCGGCCATCTTCGCTACGATCCGCCGGCCATGAGCAGACCGATGATCATCGCCGAGGGGCTGGAGAAGCATTTCGGCGAAACGCATGCCCTGCGCGGGCTGGACCTGGACGTCGCGGAGGGGACGATCCTGGGGCTCCTCGGCCCCAATGGCGCCGGAAAAACGACGGCGGTGAGGATCCTGACGACCCTGCTCAGGCCGGACGCCGGACGCGCCGAGGTGGCCGGCATCGACGTGCTTCGGCACCCGAACGCGGTCAGACGCCAGATCGGCGTTGCCGGGCAGAACGCGACGCTGGACGAGGTCCTGACCGGGCGGGAGAACCTGGAGATGATCGGCCGTCTCTTCCGGCTTCCGGCCTCCGACGCGCGCGGCCGAGCCGCCGGGCTCCTGGGGCGCTTCGACCTGCTCGAGATCGCCGATCGGGTCACCAGGACCTATTCGGGCGGCGAGCGGCGCCGCCTGGACCTTGCCGGCGCCCTGGTCGCCGAACCGCCAGTCCTGTTCCTTGACGAGCCAACCACGGGGCTGGATCCACGAGGCCGTCTCGCCATGTGGGACCTGATCGGCGGGCTCGCCAAGGGCGGCACGACGGTGCTGATGACGACGCAATACCTCGAGGAGGCCGATCTGCTGGCCGACGACATCGCCGTGATCGACCATGGGAAGCTGATCGCGCGCGGGACCGCCCTGGAGCTGAAGCAACGCACCGGCGGAGAGCGCCTGGAGGTCCTCGTCACGCACGAGGCCCAGGTTCAGGCGGCCGCGACCGCCCTGGCCGCGCTGAGCGGCGAGCAGCCATTCATCGACCAGGCCGCCCGCCACGTCAGTGTCCCAGTCTCGTCGCATGGCGGGATGCTGACGCGGGCAGTCCGCGAGCTCGATGCGGCAGGCGTTGAGGTCGACGACATCGGATTCCGTCGCCCGACCCTCGACGAGGTCTTCCTGTCGCTCACCGGCAAGCCGGCGAGCGACGAGACATCGGTCCCGCAGGAGATGGCGTCATGAGCCTGCGCTGGTGGATCGCTGATTCGCTGGAGATGGTGAAGCGCAACCTGCGGCACATCCGTCGCACGCCGGAGCTGCTGATCGACGTCACGCTCCAGCCGATCATGTTCGTGATCCTGTTCCGCTTCGTCTTCGGTGGCGCGATCCCGATCCATGGCACGACCTACGTCAACTTCCTGATGGCCGGCATCTTCGTCCAGACGATCGCCTTCGCCGGCGTCTACACGGGCGTGCTGCTGGCCAACGACCTGAAGAACGGCATGATCGACCGGTTCCGATCGCTCCCGATGCTGCAGTCATCGGTCCTGACCGGACGGACCCTCACCGACCTGCTCCGCGCGATGCTGGCGGTGAGCGTGATGACCGTCGTGGGGCTGCTGGTCGGCTTCCGGCCGGCGGGCGGCCTGGTCGGGGGACTGCTGGCGGTCGGCGTGATGCTCACCTTCGGCTTTGCCCTGTCGTGGTTCGGCGTGGCGATGGGGGCGCTGGTGCGAACGCCCGAGGCGCTCCAGGGGATCATCTTCATGACCGTCTTCCCGCTCACCTTTGCGAGCAGCGCCTTCGTGCCGACCAGCACGATGCCGGACTGGCTGCGGGCCTTCGCCGAGCATCAGCCGCTCACGCTTGTGACGAACACCGTCCGGAGCCTGACGCTGAACGGGAGCGGTGGGCCGGACGCCATCCCCGCGCTGATCTGGGCGGTGGGAATGCTCGCCGTCTTCTTCCCCGCGGGGGTATGGCTCTACCGACGGCGCACGTCGCAGTAGGGCGGCCTGGGGGACGGCGACGGAAATCGGCCCTGAGGCCTAGGGTCCCTTGACCACCCGGATCGCCGTCACCACGAACTGCTGGCGGCAGGCATCGATGGTCTGGCGCACGCCGGGGTAATACTGGAGCTGATCGGGGGGCGGGTTCCAGTGGCAGGACGTGGAGGCTGGGTCGTCGAAGTGACCCGTCACGTCGAGCCAGGCGTTGAGCCAGCTCGGCTCCTCGGAGACCGGGGTGAGGGTGGGGGCGAGGACCGCGCTGGTCCAGCAATTGTCGGGCCAGACGATGGGGCACAGGTAGAGCTGGTCGAGTGTCGGGGCGGCGAGCCACTCCTCCTCGTAGGTCCCGCCGGCCTGCCCACTGCACCCGTTGCAGGACGCCGACCACATGCGGACCGTCATCGGGGTCGTGCCGAAGCAGGCGACGGCCGCAGCGCGGTCCAGGTTGGAGAAGTCCGCCGGGTCGGTGGGAGGCGTGCCGCAAGCGTCCATCGACGGCTCGGCGGGAAGGTTCATGACCGGCGACGGCTCCGGCTCCCACGAAGAGGTCGAGTCCCTGTGCCAGACGACCGGGTTCGGTCCACGCCAGTTCGTGCGGTAGCCCACCGCCACCACCCCCTGTGCTCCTGCGGCAGCGACCTGCGGCGGGCCGCCGAAGGCAGCGGGCAGCTCGTTCCGGAACCAGGAGCCACCGTCGCTGGTCCAGGTGAGGGGCGCTTCCGTGGACGCGTCCCACCCGAAGGCGGTGGCATGCTGGCCGTCCGAGACGACCGAGGTGACCACGGCGTTGATGAATGGAACCTGGCCGCCGCTGACCTCGCGCCAGCCGAGCTGCCCCCTGTAGTAGGAGCCTCGCATCGCCCGCGCTCCGCGGCCAGTCGCGTCCGGCTCGATCCCGAGGAGGGAGCTGCCGACGGTCACGACGAACAGGTTCGGCCTGGTGGGTGTCCAGGTCAGGCCATCGATGGAAAAGGCGGCCGTCGTGCTGGCCGTGGACGGGCAGCAGTCCGTCACGCCCCGGGCGTAGAAGCCGACGGACGTGGCCGTCGTCCGGTATTGGCCGGACAACCCGGTCCTCGACTCGGTCCAGTGGATCCCGTCAGTCGAGAACCAGGACCTGCCTGCCTGGCCACGGTATCCCCCATTGGGCGAGGTCTCGAGGAGGTACCCCGTTGCGGACCCGGTCAGCCCGTCCGCGTAGGAGCCTTCCAGCGTACCCAGCCACGTCCAGTGGTCCCCGTCTGGCGAGCGCCACAGATCTGCCCCGGAACCGCGGCCCCCACTCCCGACCAGGATCCACCCCGCCGGCCCCCACGCGATCCCCGTCGGATAGCTGTCGCCGAGCACGGAGTCACTCGCCGTACGCCACGTGATCCCGTCCTGCGAGACGTAGATCTCCGATCCCGAGGCGACGTTCGGTCCGCCAGGCGATTGGCCAAGCGCCACGAATCCATGATCTCCTGCCGCAAGGTTGTTGAGGGAGCCGCTCCAGGGGAAGCCAGCCTGCTGGTAGCGCTTCACGAGGTCCTTCCCGCCCGCGCGCATCGCCACCCAGCCGGTCGGGCTCGGGGCCTCGACAGTCGCCCAGGCGAGGTCGCGCTCGCTCGTGTCCTGCTCGTCGACATAGGCGAGCCCGCCTGCCTTGAGGGTGCCGACCACCGCGGCGGTCGCGCTCGCGTCGGACCTGACCGGAAGGTCGACGGCTGCGCGGATCCAGCCTCCGAAGAGCTGTGGAGCGGGCTGGGAGGGCGAAGCGCCCGGCAGGGGGCTGTACGGGGTGAGGGCAAGCTCCTGGGGTGACGGAGTGGGGGACGGCGTGCCACGCGGCTGGCTGGTTGGAGATGGCGAGGCGGAGGGGATGCTGACCTCGTCGTGGTGCTTGAGGAGATTGCTGCCAACGATGAGCACGCCGCCGAGGAGGGCCACACCGGCCAGCGCGACGAGGATCCGCTCCCCTCCTGACGTATGGGGCTCCCAGCCGCCGCTGGTCTCGACAAGGTCGGGCCGACGGTTCGTCACCGGACGATCATATGCCCGCCTCGAGGTGACGCCCCATGAGCCGCGGGCGTCGGCAGGCTAGCCCCGGGCGGCGCGAATCTGCGCCGCGTGCTCGTGCGAGTGGTTGGCGTAGATCTCCAGCCAGCGGTCCACCGAGTACGGCCCTGACTCCGCGTGCGTCCCCGTCCGCTCCCACTCGGCCGGGGTGAGTGACTCGAGCAGCTCCAGGCTCGCTGCGCGCACGGCACGCAGGACGGCCAGCGAGGTCTCGATCGGGCGCTCGTAGTGGAGGCGACGCGCGAACTCCGGCTCGTCGTAGCCCTGGATCTGAGTCTCCTCCTCGGCGATCAGCTTGCGCAGCCGCACGTAGGCGGTCGCCTCGCTGTCGGCGAGGTGATGGACCACCTGCCGCGCCGTCCAGCCGCCACCTGGCGCCAGGTGGTCGAGCTCGGCGTAGGTGATGCCGGCGAGCGCGGCCTCGACCTCCCCGAAGCCCTTCCGGAACCGTGCGAGAAGAGCGGCGCGATCCATGCGGCGAAGGATACCGGTATCGCGTGGCAGACTGCCGGCATGCCGAGGGCCATTCGCGATCGCGATCCCGATCCCGATCCCGCGCCGCTGCCGTTCGAGGCGCTCGACTTCGTCTACATGCCGAGCCGGGACGTGGCGACCGACATGCGCTACTTCACCGAGACGCTCGGCGGGCGCCTCATCTTCGCCGTCGACGGGATGGGCGCGCGGGTCGCGATGATCGAGCTGACCGACGGGCCGCCGCGGATCCTGCTCGCCGACCACCTCGAGGGGGATCGGCCGATCCTGGTCTACCGCGTCGCCGAGTTCGACGCCGCCCTGAAGGCGCTGAAGGCGCGGGGCTGGAAGCGCTCCCGCAGCATCGAGATCCCCCACGGGCCGCTCTGCTCCTTCATCACGCCGGGCGGCCAGCGGCTCGCCGTCTACGAGCTTGCCCGTCCGGGGGTCGAGGAGCACTTCGCGGGGCGTCGCGACTTCTGAGCCGCGCATTACCATTGCGCCGATGAGCCAGCAGGGACCCGCCGCGCACATCGGCCGGGAACAGTTCCACCTGGCGTGGGACCGCTCCATTGAGCCGGTCGTCACGGTGGTGAGCGGCAGCATCGTGGAGGTCGACGCGCTCGACGCGTCGGGCGGCCAGATCACCGCGGCCTCAACCGTCACTGACCTCGCCAACCTCGACTTCAGCCGGGTCGACCAGGTGAACGGACCGATCGGGGTGGCCGGTGCCGAGCCCGGTGACACGCTCCAGATCGAGCTGCTCGAGTTCCAGCCCGCCGACTGGGGCTGGACCGCCTCGATCCCCGGCTTCGGTCTGCTCGCCGACGACTTTCCGGACGCTGGGCTGCGGATCACGCGCATCGAGGAGCACCACGCGAAGTTCCTGCCCGGGCTCCGGATCCCGCTCGCCCCGTTCTGCGGGGAGGTGGGCGTCGCGCCGCCGACCGAGGGCGCGCACTCGACGATCCCGCCGGACGTCTACGGCGGCAACATGGACACCCGCCACCTGACCGCCGGGACGACCGTCTATCTCCCCGTCTTCGCGACCGGGGGCCGCCTCTCGCTCGGCGACGGGCATGCGGCCCAGGGCGACGGCGAGGTGTGCGGCACCGCCATCGAGACGCCGATGCGGGTGCGGCTCCGGGTGAGTGTGCGCAAGGACCTGCACGTCACCGGTCCCGAGTTCCAGACCGCCGGGCCCCTGGCCATTGGCACCAACATCGGTCCCTATTACGCCACCGATGGCATCGGGCCGGACCTGATGACCGCCGCGCGCGACGCGGTGCGGCGGATGATCGAGTACCTCGGCCGCGAGCACGGGCTCGCGCCGGTCGATGCCTACATGCTCCACAGCGTGGCGTGCGACCTGAAGATCAGCGAGATCGTCGACGCGCCGAACTGGATCGTCACCTCGTACTGCCCGCTCTCGATCTTCGGTTAGTCCGTGGACGACCCCGGCCAGTTGCCCCTCATCCAGTTCGTCGAGCGGCCGGGGATCATCGACCTGGGCTGGGGCCACCCGGACCCGACGCTCGTCCCGGTCGACGCCCTGCGAGCCGCCGCCGCGCGAGCTTTCGACCGATACGGCCCGGACGCGCTCGCCTACGGGGCAGCGGCCGGCCCCGGTCCCCTGATCGAGGCGATCCGCGAGCGCCTGCGCGAGACCGATGCCCGAGTGCCGGCCCCGGACGAGGTCCTCATCAGCGGAGGCACGTCGCCGGCACTCGACCAGGTGGCGACCCTGATGACCGAGCCGGGTGACGTGGTCCTGGTCGAGGTGCCGACCTACCACCTGGCGATCCGCATCTTCCGCGACCATCCGCTGCGCCTCGTCCCGGTGGCCACCGACGCCGGCGGCCTTCGGCTGGACGCCCTGGCCGCGGCCGTGCGCGAGGTGCGCCAGGCGGGGGATCGGCCGCGCCTCCTCTACACGGTCCCGACCCATCACAACCCCAGCGGCCGGACCATGCCCGACGCCCGCCGGGCGGAGTTGGTCGAGCTGGCGGAGCGGGAGGGGATCGTGATCGTGGAGGACGACGCCTACCGCGAGCTCTCGTACGACGCCGCTCCCCCGCCCTCGCTGTGGAGCCTCGGCAGCGCGCCCGGCAGCGTCATCCGGCTCGGTACCTTTGCCAAGTCCATCGCGCCGGGGATGCGCGTCGGGTTCGTCACCGCGGACGCTGCCACGACCTCCCGGTTCGCGGGGGGCGGCATGCTCGACTCCGGGGGCGGGGCGAACCACTTCGCCGGGCTGGTCGTGGCCGAGTACATGCGCAACGGCGACTACGCGCGCGTCGTCGCCGGCCTCCGGGACGCATACAGGGAGCGCCGCGACGAGATGCTGCGGGCGCTCGCCGCCGAGATGCCGCCGGGGACGACCTGGACGGAGCCGGCTGGCGGCTACTTCATCTGGGTCGACCTGCCTCCAGGCATCGACGCGCGAGCCCTCCTTCCCCTCGCCGAGGCCCGCGGGACGAGCCTGCTGCCCGGCCCCACCTTCTTCCTGGACCGAGCCGAGGGAATCGGGTCGCTCAGGATCGCGTTCAGCCGCTATCCTCCCGCCTCCCTGGCCGAGGCCGTCTCCCGGCTCGCTGCCACCATCCGGACCGCCGTCTGAGCCCGAGCGCCTGCTACCCTAGGCACCTCCATCACGCCCAACCCGACAGGAGGCCCCCCGTGAGCTCGCGGCGCAGACTCCATGCCCTTGGCGGAATCGCCACGATCGTCCTCCTCGCCGCCTGCGGCTCGTCGGGCCAGGCTTCCCCCACTCCGACCGCGTCCGCGTCGTCCGCGGCCAGCGGCAGCGCCGCGGCCAGCGCGAGCGCATCCGCGGCAAGCCCGAGCGGGGGGCCGACCGGACCTGCCAGCCTCGACGCCGCCCAGTCCGTCGCGGCGGGCGCGAAGTTCGAGATCACCTGGACCGGGCCGAAGGCCCAGGGTGACTACATCACAATCGTGGTCGCCGGCACGACGAAGTGGACCAACGAGCCCTGGTTCTACACCACCGGCGCCTCGAGCCCTGGAACCCTCGTGGCGCCTGTCACGGAGGGCGCCTACGCCCTCTGGTACGTGTCGGGCGCCGATGGCACGATCCTCGCCCGACGCGCAATCCGGGTCTCTCCGTTCGTCGGCAACCTGGGAGGGCCACAGGAGGTCGAGGCAGGGTCGAGCTTCCAGGTCGCCTGGAACGGGCCGAACGGGCCCGGCGACTACGTGACGATCGTGAAGGTCGGCACGGCCAAGTGGACCGACGAGAGCTACTTCTACACGACCAGCGGGAGCCCGGGGACCCTGGTCGCGCCAGTCCAGGCGGGAGCCTACGAGCTCTGGTACGTGACCGGCGCGGGCGAGTCCAAGCAGGCCACCGCACCGATCACCGTCACGCCGTATACCGTCACCCTCGACGCCCCGTCGCAGGTCGCCAAGGGCGCCACGTTCAACGTGACCTGGACCGGGCCCAACGGTCCCTCGGACTACCTCACCATCGCGCCGGTCGGCTCGCCCCCCGGGACCTACCTCGACTACCAGTACACGCAGAACTACGTCGGGCAGCAGATCACGCTGAAGGCGCCGGGCACCGCCGGCAACTACGAGATCCGCTACCAGTCAGACCGCGGTGGGGTCAAGGGCGTCGTCATCTTCGGGTCGCGCCCTCTCACCGTGAATTGACGGGGCGCGCTGGCCGGCCCCCGGCGCGCAACCTGGCGGCCTCCTGGCGTTGACAATCGGCTAATCTGGCGGGGTAGAGCCAGTTCCTGGCGTGCGAGCTACATCGGCGCGTATCTGCAGGCCAGGCACCATGCTCCAACGCCTCCGGGACAGGCTTCGCGGTCAGCGTGACGACCTGCCCGTACCCGATCGGCTGCGCCTCCTCCTCCACGTCTGGCGCAGCGCCATGGAGCGCGACGACGGCCAGATGGCCGACCGCGCCTGGGCGGCGCTCCATCAGCAGGCGCGCACCTCGAAGGCCGACGACGTTCTCGCCGCGATGACCCTGCTCCACAAGCCGCGCCTCTCCCCCGGCGAGTGGCAGTCTGCCTCGACGACGCTCCAGTTCGCCGTCGCGCGCTTTGCCGCCGGCGGCGACCCGGGCCTCTCGGCGCGCTTCGTGATCCAGGACCTGGCCGTGGCAGCCGCCGCGAACTATCGGACCACCCGGATCCCCGAATACCTCGCCAAGCTGCGCGCCATCCGGGCGGCCGCCGAGCGGACCGGCTTCTACGACATTCGCGAGGGAGCGGACGCGCTGCTGCACGACTACGAGCGCCTGGTCGACTGGCAGGCGGAGGTGGTTCGCCGCGACGCGATCGAAGGTGACACCACCTTCGAGCAGCTCTCGCGCGACCACGCCGCGCAGATCAGCGCGCTGACGGCCGCCGCCTGGCGCGGGTACGGGGACTACGCGAGCTGACCGTCGCTAGCGCAGCGCGGCGATGCGCCCGAAGAGACGCGCCATCACGAACGCCCAGACCGGCAGGACCACCTGGTATCCGATCCCGCCGACGGCAGTCAGCGAGTCGTTGACTCCCCCGCGCAGGAGGCCGGCGGCGAGCACGACGAAGCCAAGGCCGCTCACCACGCCGAGCCACCGGATCCAGCCGAGCCACGAGCCAGCCAGGAGGTTGGCGCCGGCCACCCACAGGCCGATCACGATCTGGGCAGCAGCCTCGAGGGCGAACGAGCCCCGAGCGCGGACGCTGTATTCGAAAGTGACGACCCCGGTGATCATGAGCGCCTGGACGGCGCACCAGGTCAGGACGGCCATCCAGCCGATCACCTGTGCGACCCGCGCCAACGGTGTCGGGGTCGCGCCGCCCAGCTCGTAGAAGGCCAGCATGAGGGGCGCGATGGCCAGGGTCATGACCAGCAGCGCGGTGTCGTTGATGGTGCCCCACGGCTGGCCGATCCAGAAGAAGAGCGCGATCGTGACCAGCCCGACCACCGCAGCGCCGGCCACCACGTACGCGGCGCCCGCGGCGGCACGGAGGATGCGGTACGTGCGACTGGACACCGCTAGGGGATGATCCCCAGCTCGTCGAGCGAGGCGTCCAGCTCGGCCGGATCCCGATAGACGCGGAACGCACCCGCGCGCGCCAGCTCGTCCTCGCCGTAGCCACCGGTCAGCAGCCCGACCGACAGCATCCCGGCCCGCCGCGCGGCGAGCAGGTCCCAGACGGCGTCGCCGACCACGGTGCAGTCGCCGATGCGCACCCCCATGCGCTCCTGGCAGGCCAGGAAGAGGTCCGGCTCCGGCTTTGCGCGCAGCACGTCGCCGCGCTCCACCACGACCACCCCCTCCCCCACGCCCAGCGCCTCCAGCGAGGCGTCGATCTCGGGGCGGCGGCCCGAGGTGGCGATCCCGAACGGCACGCTCACCTCCCGCAGGTGCGCCAGGAGCGCGACGGCGCCGGGCAGCGGGCGCCGCTCCGGCATCAGCTCGCGGAAGAGCTCCCCGTGGCGGCGCTGGAGCTGCTCGACCTCAGCGTCGCTCAGCGGGCCGCCCAGCTCGCGGGCGACCGCGCGGGTGAAGAGTCCGCCGCTCATCCCGATGCGCCGGTGAATGCGCCACCCCTCGATCGGCATCCCTGCCTCCGCCAGGGCACGCTGCCAGGCGAAGACGTGGGCGTAGACGGTGTCAATCAGTGTGCCGTCGAGGTCGAAGATCAATGCTCTCATGTCTCGTTCCATCGCTCCATGTATCGGCCGGTCGGGTCGTCGAAGCCGTAGCGCCGATACAGCTCGTGCGCGTCGCGCGTGTGCAGCCCCCACTTGCGCACCCCGGCGAACGGCCCGTCTTCGACGGCAAACTTGAACATCTGGCCGCCAAGGCCTCGGCCGCGGTGGTCGGGCAGCACGTAGACATCGGCCACGTAGGCCATTGTGTGCCGGTCCGACACGATGCGGACGAAGCCGACCTGCTCGCCGTCGTGGTAGAGGCCGACCACGCGCGCCGCCCCGTCCATCAGCTCGTCGACCACCTCGCGGGTTCGCCCGAGCGCCCAGTACGCTTCGCTGGACAGGTAGCGATGGACGGCCTCGTGGTCGATCCGCGCCGCGTCGTCATCCAGCTCGTAGCCTTCGGCCAGATCACGCTTCACGACCCCACTCTACCCAGATCGGCGATCCGTGCGCATTCGCGCCTCGGCGGCTGATACGCTCCAGCAATTGGCCGAACCGCCCAGCCCTGACGGACGCCTACAGGACATGCACGAGCTTCGCGTGCCCTGATGCAGTGGCCTGACCGTTTCCCTGCCAGGGTGGCAGCCGTTGCCGGTCCCGACCATTCCATCGCGCGGAAGGCACGCCGAGCTGCGCCCGGTCCCATAGGCAAGTTGTAAAGGAAGGAGTTCGCGGTGCATCGACAACCATCGCCTCTCGTGTTGCTCGCAGTGCTGGCGCTGGGCGCGTGCAACGCGGCGACGTCGGCGTCGCCCTCAGTGGTGTACAGCCCCTCGCCGGCGCCGAGCCCGTCGTCGGCGGCGTTTGCAAAGAGCTTCGAGGTGAACGGTCATCGGCTCTCCATGCAATGCGTCGGGACCGGGTCGCCGACCCTCGTCTACCTTCACGGCCTCGGCGGCACCGGCTTCCCTCTCGACACGACCTTCAGCACCCGTACGCGTGTATGCACCTACGACCGCCTCAACGCGGGCTCGTCGGAGCACCTGCCGGGGCGTAGGACCGGAGCACAGGCGGTGGCCGACCTGCACGCCCTGCTCGCCGTCGCTGGCATCGGTCCCCCATACGTCCTGGACGGCGGGTCCTTTGGCGGGCTCATCGCGATCATCTACATCGGGACCTATCCATCCGAGGTCAAGGGCCTGGTGATGGAGGATGCAGCCCTTCCCGCCGATGCGGAGATCGACGACATCCTGCCCGAGCCGGATCGGACCCAGGTCAAGAAGGAGCTCGCCAACAACGGCGAGGCCTTCGAATACTCGATCACAGCCGAGGCGAAGGCCGCCCTCGTGCTGGTGCCTGACATGCCGGTCAGCTACATCCAGGCCACCAGCATGGACATCCCCGCCAACTGGCCGCGAGACCAGATCGTCAGCATGACCCTGCAGCACGCGCAGGACTTCGTCGACCGATTTACTGACGGCCGTGTCATCCGGGTGGACTCGCAGCACTACCCGCAGAGCGCGGCGATGGTCGAAGCGATCCACCAGGAGATTGATCGGATCCTCACCCTCACCGGCGTCTGAGCGTCACGGCCACGGCCCAGCCGCTGTCGCGGGATACTTCTCCGCATGAGGAGATCCCGTTGAGCCTGCTGCACCCGATCCGGAACGCCCGGCGAAGCCGCGCCACATCGCAGCCGTTCCCCGCCGCGTGGGACGAGATCGTGGCGAGCAACTTCCCGATGGATG
>JBGQKH010000012.1:0-29860 GCA_041499395.1 Candidatus Limnocylindria bacterium | reverse complement strand
TGGCTGGCCGAGGGCCTCGATCTGGGTGACCCCTTCGGCCTCGAGCAGGTTGCGCAGCTTGCGCTCGACGAGGCGCACCCCGTCGACCCACCCCTCGTGCGTCTCGGCGGGTGCGCTCGCGAGCGCCCGGTCGAAGTCGTCGAGGACGCCCAGCAGCTTGCTGATCAGCACCGCGTTGGTGAACTGGGCAAGGCCCTCGCGATCCTCGTCGACGCGGCGCCGATAGTTGGCGAAGTCGGCGGCGGTGCGCTGGAGCCCGCGCAGGTGCTCGTCCGACTGTTCGCGCGTCTGGTCGAGGACGCGCTGCAGGTCCTCGATCATGGAGAGCAGCTGCGCGCGCGACGGGCCGCGGGGATGGCGTGCGTCGCGCTCATCTTCGGGCGCTCCGTTGCCGCGATGTTCAGTCATGGGGTTCTCCGGAGTGGCTGGCGAGCAGCTCGTTCATCAGGGTTGAGAGATAGCGGACCGTGGGAATGGCGCGCGGATAGGGCATCCGGGTGGGGCCGAGGACGCCGAGCAGGCCGAGCGCCCGATCCGGCTCCCCGTACGGGGCGAAGACCAGGCTCACCTCGTGCATCGTCTCGTTGGCGTTCTCGTGGCCGATGATCACGGTCACCCCGCCGCGCCGCGCCAGCACCGGCACGAGCTGCTCCAGGAAGTCGGAGCGCTGGAGCACCTCGAGGATGCCGCTCAGCTTCGCGCCCTCGGCGAACTCCGGCTGCGCAAGGACATTGCCGATCCCGGCGGTGAAGACCTCCTCGACCGCGACCGTGTCGGCGTCGTCGAGCAGCCCCGCCACCACATCGGCGACATGGGCAGCCAGGCCGGTCAGCTTGGGGGCGCGGCGTCGCAACTGGGTCGCGGTCATCCCGGCCGCCTCCGCGTTGATGGTCGCTGCCACCTCGTCGAGGTCCGCCTGCCCCAACGGGGAGCCGGCCATCAGCCGCTCGAGGGCCGCGTGGTCGAGCCGACGCTGGACGACGTTGCCATCGGCGAGCACCAGGACCGCGAGCCGAGACTGGTCACCCAGCTCGACGAGCTGGAGGTGGCCGAAGCGCGCGCGCCGCGCCTTGGCCGGTGTGACCACCGCGGCGGAGCGTGTGCTGCCGGCGAGGACCGAGGCCGCCAGGCGCAGCCACTCGTTGCTGGTCAGCTGCACCTGGCTGAACTGGTGGCGGATCATCAGCTGGTCGGCTCGGTCGAGCGACGCCTCGTGCATCAGCGACTCCACGTAGACCCGATAGCCGAGGTCCGACGGCACGCGCCCGGCGCTCGTGTGCGGGTGGGAGAGGAGGCCCAGCGCCTCGAGCTCGGCCATCGCGCTGCGAACGGTGGCGGAGCTGACGCGGAGCCGATACCGATCGACAAGAACTCGCGACCCGACGGGCACCGCGCTCAGCACGTAGTCCTCGACGACGGCGCGCAGCACCGTCCGCTGCCGCTCGGTCAGCTCGAGGCCGGAGCGGGGCGTGCTGCTGCGATCGCTGGTGTGTGCCTGTTCGCCGACCACTGTGGTTCTCGTTTGACCCTCCCCGGGAGTGCGTTAGCACTCTAAGGGTGAGAGTGCTAATCGTGCGTGATCGGCATGGTACCAACCGTCCCCGACCGATGTCAACGCGACCCGGCTACGGCGCGAACGCCACCAGCGCCTCGTTGGCGAAGAGGCGCCCGCGCGGGGTGAGCCGCATCGCGTCGCCCTCCAGCTCCAGGAGCCCGGCGGCGACCTGCTCCTCGACGGCGGCCGGCCAGCGCCCCTCTGGACCCTGGCCGAATTCGGCGGCAAACGCCGCCCGCGAGAGCCCAGCGACGCGTCGCAGCCCGAGCGCGACAGCCTCGAAGGCGCGCGTCGCCTCTTCGAGATCCTCGCTGCCGGCGAGGGCCAGCTCCCCGACCTCTGTCGATGCCAGGTAGCCGTCCAGGTCGCGCCGGTTCCACGAGCGGGTCGCTCCGTCGAACGAGTGCGCGCCCGCGCCGATCCCCGTGTACGGCCGCCGCTCCCAGTACGCCGAGTTGTGCCGCGACTCGCGACCCGGCCGCGCCCACGACGAGAGCTCGTAGTGGAGGAAGCCTGCGCGGTCGAGCAGCTCCTCCGCCGCCACGTACTGCGCAGCGGCGATGCCGTCGTCCTGGCGCGGGACCATCCGCTGCCGCCAGCGCAGTGCGCCGCGACGCGGCGGCGCCGCCCACTCATCCGGCGCGAGGGCGAGCTGCAGGGCGTAGAGCGAGAGGTGGTCCGGCTCGAGCGCGAGGGCGCGCGAGAGGCCGTCACGCCAATCGGGCAGCGACTGGCCGGGGATCCCGTAGATCAGGTCGACCGATACGTTCGCGAAGCCAGCCGCCCGGGCCGCCGCGAAGGCAGCGAGCCCCTCGGCGGCGGTCTGGCCGCGGGCCAGCGCCCGCAGCTCGGTGTCCCGAAGCGACTGGATCCCCAGCGACACGCGGTTCACGCCCGCGGACCGCAGGCCGGCCCAGTCGGGCATCTCACGGCCGCTGGGATTCGCCTCGAGGGAGATCTCCGCCGGATTCGTCCCCCATCGGTCGACCGCAGCCTGGACGAGTCGCGCGACCGCGGACGAGGGCAGCAGCGATGGGGTGCCACCCCCGAAGTAGATCGTTGCCAGCTCGTCCGACGGCGGCCGCAGCGCCAGCTCGGCGAGCAGTGCCTCGACGTAGCGAGGGATCGCCGCGCCTCGCCCGCCGACCGTCACGAAGTCGCAGTAGGCGCAGAGCAGCCGACAGAACGGGACGTGGACGTAGAGGTGATGCGTGGACAACGACACGCCCCGAGCCTACATGCAGCAGGCTCGGGGCGGCGTTCGCGTGAGCGGTCGGATCGGGAGCTACATGATCCCGACGACGTGACCCTCGGGATCGGCGAAGAGGGCGATTGTCGTGTCCTTCGCCACTTCGGTAAGCGGCATGATCACCTTGCCGCCGAGCTCCTCGACGCGGCGCAGGACGCCCGCCGGGTCATCGGAGTGGACGTAGAAGGTGACCCAGCCGGCTGACCCATCGCGGGTGGGGCCGATGCCGCTCGTGAATCCCGACTCGTCACGGGCCATGCCGTAGCCGTCAGGGAGGTCGGTGTCGAGCTTCCAGTCGAAGATCTTCGAGTAGAAGCTCTGGAGGGCGGGCCCGTCCTTGCCCGTGACCTCGACGTGAATGACCTTGGCTGCCATGGGGATCTCCTCGCTGCGGATCGAGCGCGGCTGTCAGCGCCCGTAACTACCTTAACGACGAACGAGGGATGAGGGAAATCGACATGGGCGGCGGTATGCTCCACCGGTGGAGAGACCGGACCTGCCGACGGGAACGCTGACCTTCCTCTTCTCCGACATCGAAGGCTCCACCCGGCTCGTCACCTCGCTCGGCCCTGGCTTCCGCCCGCTGCTTGAGCGCCACCAGGCGCTGCTGCGCGAGGCGTTCCAGGCGGCCGATGGCGTCGAGATCGCGACGGAGGGCGACTCGTTCTTCGTCGTCTTCCGCAGCGCTTCATCGGCGGTCGCCGCGGCGGCGGCCGCGCAGCGAGCCCTCGCGGCTGAGACCTGGCCGGCGGAGGTCGGCACGGTCCGCGTCCGGATGGGCCTGCACACCGGCGAGGGGACGCCCGGCGGAGACAACTACGTGGGGATCGACGTGCACCGGGCAGCGCGGATCGCGGCCGCGGCCCACGGCGGCCAGGTGCTCATATCCGATTCGACGCGAGCGCTGGTCGCGGGATCGCTGCCGGCGGACGTCCGCCTGATCGACCTTGGCACGTTCCGCCTCAAGGACCTCGACCAGCCCGAGCGGCTCACGCAGCTGGTCGTGCCGGAGCTACCGGCGGACTTCCCGCCGCCGCGGACGCTCGAGACGCCATCCAGCCTGCCGACCCAGATGACGACCTTCGTCGGGCGCCGGCGGGAGGCCGAGGAGGTGGCAGATCTCGTGCGACGGTCGCGGCTGGTGACCCTCACCGGGCCCGGCGGCACGGGCAAGACGCGCCTCTCCCTTCAGGTCGCGACGGCGCTGAAGGACGAGTTCAGCGGAGGCGCCTTCTTCGTCGACCTCTCCCCCATCAGCGACCCTGGGCTCATCCCAACGACGATCGCCTCCGCGCTCGCACTGCCCGAGGAGCCGAATCGGCCCGTGCTCGAATCGCTCAAGGCCCACCTGCGCGACCTGCGGCTGCTCCTCGTAGTCGACAACTTCGAGCAGGTGCAGGCCGGCGCTCCGCTGATCGGCCAGCTGCTCGAGGCCGCGCCGCAGCTCGGCATCATCGTCACCAGCCGCGAGGTGCTGCA
Source organism: Candidatus Limnocylindria bacterium (assembly GCA_041499395.1). Lineage (GTDB taxonomy): Bacteria > Chloroflexota > Limnocylindria > QHBO01 > QHBO01 > CF-167. Next base: position 25,577 of record JBGQKH010000012.1, on the reverse strand, counting down.
CCTGCGCGGCGAGCAGGAGTACCCGGTGCCGCCGCTCGGCATGCCCGACCTCACCCGGCTGCCGGCGCTCGAGGCGCTCTCGCAATACGACGCCGTCGCGCTCTTCATCCAGCGGGCGCGCGGTGTGCGGCCGGACTTTGTCGTCGACAACGACAACGCCCCGGCAGTGGCGGCCATCTGCGCGCGCCTCGACGGCCTGCCGCTCGCGATCGAGCTGGCCGCCGCCCGCATCAAGCTCTTCGCTCCAGGGGCCATCCTTGCGCGCCTCGAGCAGACACTGGTCTTCCTGACCAGCACGGCGCGCGACCTGCCGGAGCGGCAGCGGACGCTGCGCGGCGCCATCGACTGGAGCCACGACCTGCTGGATGCCACCGAGCGGACCCTGTTCCGCCGGCTGGGCATCTTCGTCGGTGGCTTCACCGCCGACGACGCACAGGCGGTCTGCGATCCCGATGCCGAGCTGGGCATCGACATGCTCGAGGGGCTCGCCTCGTTCGTCGACAAGAGCCTCCTGGCGCAGTCGGCCGGAGACGCAGGCGAGCCTCGCTTCGTCATGCTCGAGACGATCCGCGAGTACGCCGGCGAACGACTCACGGCCAGCGACGATGCGCAGCCGATCAGGCGCCGTCACGAGGACCTCTTCGCCGGCCTCGCGGAACGGGCGGCTGCGGAGCTGCTGGGTCCGAAGGCCAATGCCTGGCTGGATCGGCTGGAGGCCGATCAGGGCAACCTGCGAGCGGCGCTCCAGCACGCCGCCGACGATGACCGGGTCGAACTGGCGCTCGGGATGGGGGGCGCGCTCTGGCGCTTCTGGCAGCGGCGCGGGCACCTCGCCGAGGGGCGGACCGTGCTGGAAGGGCTGCTCGCCAGGCCCGGCTTCGGTGCCCAGACGCGGGCGCGGTCTCGCGCCCTCTCCGGACTCGGCGGCGTCACCTACTGGCAGGGCAACATGGCGGCAGCGGGAAAGGCCTACGACGAGGGTCTGGCCATCCAACGGACCCTCGATGACCCGGCGGGCCTCGCGGAGGCGCTCTACAACGCGGGCTTCGTGGCCGCCGTCGGCAACGAGCTCGAGGGCGCGCGCGCCCTCTATGACGAGAGCCTCGAGATCCTGACGCGCACCGGCGATCAGCCTGGCGTGCTGCGATTGCGCGAGGCGCTCAGCTTCCTGCTCTTCCACCAGGGGGAGTTCGCCGAGGCTCGGGCGATCCAGGAGGGGAATATCCGCGCCTTCCGCGAGGCGGGCGAGACGGTCCGGATCGCCATCGGATCAGGGTTTCTGTCTCTGCTGCGAGCGAAGGACGGGGAGCTCGCGAGCGCTCGCGCGCTCCAGGTCGAGGCGATCGACACGTTCCGAGCGGGGGGAGACACGCAGAGCCTGGTCAGGATCCTGATCATCGCAGCGGCTGTGGCGGTCGAGGAGGGAGACCTGGGGCGCGCGGCGATGCTGAGCGGCGCAGGAGACGTTCTGCGTGAGCCGCTCGGGGAGATGGCCACGCCGATGCGGACGCTCGGCATTGCGGACCCAGCTGTCCAAGCACAGGCGGGGCTCGGCGAGGAGGCATTCCAGCGCGCGTTGGCGGCCGGAAGGGCGTTGACACTGGACGAGGTGATGGCGCTGGTGGGCGGTACCGCCTAGATCGGTCGCTGGCGCAGCCGCTCCCCGGCGAAGGCGAAGAGCGACGCCGTGACAGCGAAGTGCCCGACCATGGCCGGCACCACCGACCCGGTGGTGACCGTCGCGAGGCCGGCGGCGTAGCCGAGGATCACCGAGCCGGCGAGGAAGTACCAGTCGCGCTCGTTCCAGAGGCGCCGATGCACGAGGCCGTAGAGCAGCGCCTGGACGACGAGCGCGGGGCCGACCCAGGCGGGGCCCCCGGCAAAGATGAGCATGCCGAGCACGATGGAGCGGAACTGGAGCTCCTCGGCCACCGCGTTCGCAGCGGCCCCCGCCAGCCGCGAGACGAGCAGCGGGACCGGCAGCGGCAGGATGGCGCGGTAACGGACGAAAGCGAGCACCGCGCCGTTGACCACGGCCACGAGGCAGAAGAGGGCCATCACCGGCAGCAGCGACGACGAGTCGCCGGGAGCAAGGAAGAGCTGCGCCCGGCCGCGCGGCAGGATGATCGCGATCCCGATCGCGAAGAGCACCACCAGCCCGTAGTAGGAGAGCGGGCCGAGCCAGCCGGATCGGAACCGGAAGTAGTCGGAGCGCATGATCCGGTCCGAGTCGAATCGGAGCAGGACCAGGAAGATCGTCAGGCCAATGGCGATCGAGAGGCGCAGGGAATCCTGGAAGTCCACCCTACTGCCCGTCGTTCATGCGCAGCACCGCCAGGAAGGCCTCCTGCGGGATCTCGACGGAGCCGATCCGCTTCATCCGCTGCTTGCCTTCCTTCTGCTTCTCGAGGAGCTTGCGCTTGCGAGTGATGTCGCCGCCGTAGCACTTGGCCAGCACGTTCTTGCGCATCGCCCGGATCGTCTCGCGGCTGATGATATGCGAGCCGATTGCCGCCTGGACCGGCACTTCGAACATCTGTCGCGGGATCAGCTCCTTGAGCTTTTCGACGAGGCCCTTGCCGACCCGGAAGGCATCGGTCCTGTGCACGATCAGGGAGAGCGCGTCGACCGGCTCTCCGCTGACCATGATGTCGAGCTTGACGAGGTCGCCGGGCCGATAGCCCAGGTATGCGTAGTCGAGGCTGGCATAGCCCGACGAACGGCTCTTCAGCTGGTCGTAGAAGTCGATGATCAGCTCGGCGAGCGGCATCTCGAAGTGGAGGCTGACCCGCTTGGGGTCGAGGTACTCCATATTGATGAAGTCACCGCGCCGGGTCGTGGCGAGCTCCATGATCGGGCCGATGTAGTCGGTCGGCGTGATGACCGTGGCCGAGACCCAGGGTTCGCTGATCCCCTCTACCTCGCCGGCCGGCGGGAACTGGGCGGGGTTATCGACGACCACCTCATCGGCCTTGTGCAGTTGCTTCACGTGGTACTCAACCGATGGCGCCGATGCGATCAGCTCGAGCCCGAACTCGCGCTCGAGCCGCTCCTGGACGATCTCCATGTGGAGCAGGCCCAGGAAGCCGCAGCGGTAGCCGAAGCCGAGTGCCACGCTCGACTCCGGCTCGTAGACGAAGCTGGCGTCGTTGAGGTGCAGCTTCTCGAGCGCGTCGCGCAGGAGCGGGTACTCGTCGCCGCGCATCGGGTAGATGCCGGCGAAGACGAGCGGGAGGGCGGTCTTGTAGCCGGGCAGCGGCAGGGCGGCAGGGCGGTCGGCATCGGTCAGGGTGTCGCCCACCCGGGCATCGGCGATGCTCTTGAGGCCGGAGGCCACGTATCCGACCTCCCCCACCGTCAGCCGCTTGGTGGGGACCGGCTGGGGGCGGAAGTAGCCCAGCTCCAGGATGTCCGACTCCACGCCAGTCGCCATGAAGCGGATCCGCTCGTGGTCGTGGAGCGTGCCGTTCGCGACCCGGACATACGCGACGACTCCTTTGTAGGGGTCGTAGTGCGAGTCGAAGACGAGCGCTTGGAGCGGGGCGGAGGCGTCGCCGCGCGGCGACGGGATACGCTGCACGATCGCCTCGAGGATCTCGGCGATCCCGATCCCCTCCTTGGCCGAGGCGAGGATCACCTCCTCGCGGGGGATCGCCAGCGTCTCCTCGAGCTCGGCCATCACCATCTGCGGGTCGGCCGAGGCGAGGTCGATCTTGTTGATCACCGGGATGATGGTGAGGTGCTGCTCCATGGCGAGGTGGACGTTCGCGAGCGTCTGCGCCTCGATCCCCTGGGACGCATCGATCACCAGGATCGCCCCCTCGCAGGCCTGGAGCGATCGGCTCACCTCGTAGGTGAAGTCGACGTGGCCCGGGGTGTCGATCAGGTTCAGCGCATAGGTCTGCCCGTCGCGCGCCTCGTACTGGAGGCGCACGGCGCGAGCCTTGATCGTGATCCCCTTCTCGCGCTCCAGGTCCATCGAGTCGAGGACCTGGCTCGTCATCTGGCGCGGGTCGATCGTATGGGTCGCCTCGAGGAGCCGATCCGCCAGCGTGCTCTTGCCGTGGTCGATGTGCGCCACGATGCTGAAGTTGCGGGTGCGCTCCGGGGGGATCATCGGGCCGGAGTCTAGCCGACGGCCGGTGCTATACTCCCAACCCGTGGCGCCGCCCTCCGGACGGCGCATTTCATTGCCCCATTCCGCACCGTTGAGGACTCCTGCTCGTGGCACGAAAAGCTCGAACCTGGAAGGGCGCACGCACGCCGCAGGCCCTGAAGCGCGTCCGCCAGTCGCTCCGCCGGCACACGATCAACCAGCGCACCCGCAGCGAGGCGAAGACGCTCGTCCTCGCCGCCAACAACATCGCCCTGGGCCGCGCCGAGGGCGATGGCGCCGCCGCCGTGGCAGCCGCCATCAGCGCGCTCGACAAGGCTGCCGAAAAGGGGATCCTCCACCCGCGCAACGCCGCTCGCCGCAAGAGCCGGCTGATGGCCAAGGCCAATGCCGCGCATCTCCTGGAGGGAGCCACCCCCGAGCTGGCCGCTCCGAAGAAGAAGTCGACTGCCACGAAGACGGCGCAGCGCAAGAAGGTGGCCGTCGCCAAGGCGTCGAAGGCCGCCGCTGGCAAGGCTGCCGATCGACCTCGCACCGCCGCGGGCAAGGCAAAGGTCGCCGTGGTCCGGGCCTCGCGCGAGACGGCGGCCGCGCGAAAGCGCGCCAAGGCCGATACCGCTCCCGAGGCTCCCGCCGAGGGCTAGCCCCTCCGGAGCTCCGCGCTCAGGTGCCAGCTCATCGGCTGGTCGAGCGCCGCCATCTCGACCTCGTAGCGCAGCACCTCGTCCTCGAGCCACCACGTTCGCTTCACGCCGGACAGGCGGGCGGCGCTTGGAGCATCGACCACGCCGACGCTCTCGATGCTGATCCGGCTCCCCTCCGCGCGCCCCGTCGACACCTCGACATGGCCGGGCGCCATCGCCACGACCAGCTCCAGCGACCCACCATCAAGGCAGCGCAGGTATCCCGACTCCCCATGGAGCAGGCGGCCGACCGCGCCGGCCTCGTCCAGCTGCCACGTTCGTTGCTCGAAGGCGAGGTATGGCTTCCCCACGTGCCAGACCCGCATCTCCTCTCCGTACCCGAACGGCTCCATCCCGGGGTAGCCGCCGTGCCCCTCCCCATGCCACTCCCCCAGGAGGAAGGCGACCGGCGCGCAGAGAGGATGGAGCGGCGGAGGGGTCATTGCCGGATGCTAGCGCGGGCCGGATGACAGGAGACCGATCGCGCGGCGACAATGTGCGCATGACCGATCTCCGAGACCCCACGACCCGGGCGACCCGCGTCGCCGCCAACGCGGCGATCCTCGCGATCGTGGCGTGGGCGCTGCTCTGGTACGTCACGACGCAGATCGTCGACGTCCGCGCGGCCTCGCCTTTTGGCAACGACCCGTGGGACATCGTCGTCTCCTACGCGGCCATCTTCATGCCGATCGTGGTGGGCGCAACCTGGGTCCGCAGCCTGCGCCACCGGGGGCCGCACCTCGAGGCGGCCACCGCGGGGCGGATTCGCATCGGCACCGCAATTGCGCTGGCCCTGGTCGTCGTGAACGTCGCATCGGACGCGCTCGCCCTCGTGGTCGTGCCTGCGCCCGCGGCCGACGGCCGCCTGCCGCTGATCGTCGGCCTGGTGGCGGTGGCCGGAGCGGCGTGTGCCTTCGCGGCAACGCTCCTCGTGCGAGCGGTACGCGTCGCGAATCCCGCGCCGCGCGACGTCAACGAGCCCGATGTGCTTGACGACCTGCTCGGCCTTGTCAGCGAGGTCCCTGGCGCGGCTCGAGTGGTCCGACCCCTCGACCGCTTCCTGGCCGAGTCGCCCGTCAGCCCGCGTCGCCATCGGCTCGTCTTCGGCATCCTCGCCGCCGCGCTCGTCGGCGTCGCCTTCGACGTCTGGCACGCGATCCGGGAGGGGCCGTGGGCGAACCTGCCGGTGCTCATCCTGTTCGCGGCCCTCGCGGGCGGAGGCGTGCTGACGATCTACCTGATCACCCTGGTGCCGCTCCGTCTCATCCGGCCCGCGCGCTGATCGAACCGATGTCCGAGCCACGCTCCGGCCGCGTCGTCAGCGTCAACGTCAACGAGGGAGGCGTCCCCAAGCTGCCGGTGGCCGAGCAGTGGGTCGGAGTCAAGGGCCTGGCCGACGATCGGCACATCGAGCCGGAGCCGAGCCATGGTGGCGTCGACCAGGCGGTCTGCCTCTACTCGATGGAGGCGATCGCTCGCCTCGTTGCGGAAGGGCACAACGCCTTTCCGGGAGCGTTCGGGGAGAACGTGACCCTCGAGGGGATCGAGCTGGACGCGATCGGCCCGGGAGATCGACTGGCCATCGGCGATGGCGGACTCGTGATCGAGATCACCTGGAACGCCGCGCCCTGCTACAAGCAGGCCGACTGGTTCACCGACGGCAAGTTCGCGCGGATCAGCCACAAGACGCATCCGGAGGACGCGCGCTGGTACGCGCGGGTGATCAGCGAGGGTCCGGTGCGCCCGGGAGACGCGGTCCGGTAGCGGTCCCTACCGGTCGAGGATCCGAAGCGTCTGCTGGAACTCAGCCTCGCTGATCTCACCGCGGGCGAAGCGCTCACGCAGGATCCGCCGCGAGTCATCCCGCGAATTGCCACGGAACCCGATCCGGACGACGGCGACGCCGACAACAAGGACCGCCGTCACCATGAGCAGCCACACGAGCCACTCGCCGATGCCGATGCCACCCATGCGTGACCTCCTCTCGAGGTAGGCCTCGTCGCCCACACGGCGCGTGTCAACGCGAGCGGCGGACCTTCCAGATGTGCTCCATCGGCCATTTGCGGGCCCACTCGCGGTCCTCGACCGTGCGATAGGTGCTCACCGCGTCCGGCTCGGGACGGAGCTCGATCAGGTCCTCGACTACGAGGCCGTTGGCCCGGAAGAGGCGGATCCACGCGCCGTAGGGCAGCTGGAACTCGACGTGCTGCGACTCCCCCACGTCGACCACGTTCAGCTCGTAGTAGTTCAGGTGGAGCCGATCGGTCACCTGCTCGGAGTCCGGCGGCCAGGCGATGTCGGCGACGGGGGTATGCATGCTGAACACGAGCAGTCCCCCGTCGCGCAGGAGGCGGGCGGCCTCGGGGACGGTGCGACGCGGATCGGCGAAGACCATGGCGCCGTGGTCGCAGAAGATGATGTCGAAGCTGGCGTCCGGGTAGGGAACCGATTCCGCGCTGGCGTGGACGAGCGGGAAGTCGAGCCCGGCCACCGCGAGCAGCTCGCGGGCGTGCTCCAGCTGACGCTCCGACAGGTCGAGGCCGACCGGGCGCGCGCCGCGCTTCGCCAGCTCGATCGACCACTGCGCGGCTCCGCAGCCGAGCTCGAGGACGTCCTTGCCGGCGACATCGCCGAGGGCGTGGATCTCGTCCTCGGGGATCTGCCACACGCCCCAGGCCGCGCCGTGGCGGGCGAGGTCGGGTCCATGATCGGCCTGGTAGGTGTCGGAGAGCTCGTTCCAGAAGGCCCGGTTCTTCCTGGCGTGATCGGTCAGCCGGTCCATCAGCCGGCGAGTGCGGCGAAGGCGCCCTTGCCCGCGTACTCAGCCGCCGAGCCAAGCTCCTCCTCGATGCGCAGCAGGCGGTTGTACTTGGCGATCCGCTCGCTGCGGCTGACGCTGCCGGTCTTGATCTGGCCGGTCCCCATTGCGACCACGAAGTCGGCGATGGTCGTGTCCTCGGTCTCGCCCGACCGATGGCTGACGATCGCCCGCCAACCGGCCGCGTGCGCCATCTCGACCGCCTCCCGCGTCTCGGTCAGGGTCCCGATCTGGTTGAGCTTGATGAGGATCGAGTTGCAGGCCCGCTCGCGGATGCCGCGCGCCAGGCGCTCCGTGTTCGTGACCAGGAGGTCGTCTCCCATGATCTGGACCTTTCCGCCGAGCCGCTCGGTGAGCGCGGTCCAGCCGGCCCAGTCGTCCTCGGCCAGGCCGTCCTCGAGGCTGACGACCGGGTAGCGTGTCGCCCAGTCCTCCCAGAAGCCGATGAGCTCCTCGGTGGCGAGCGTCCGTCCCTCGCGCGCGAGCGCGTATGCGCCGTCCTTTAAGAGCTCGGTGGCGGCAGGGTCGAGGGCGATCGCGATCTGCTCGCCTGGCCGGTACCCGGCGCGCTCGATCGCCTCGAGCACCACGCTGATCGCCGCCTCGTTCGTCTCGAGGCTCGGCGCGTAGCCGCCCTCGTCGCCAACGGTCGTCGCGAAGCCACGCTCGTGGAGGAGGGCACCGAGCGCATGGAACGTCTCGGCCGCCCAGCGCAGCGCTTCCGCAAACGTTGGCGCGCCGAGCGGAACGATCATGAACTCCTGGAAGTCGGTGGAGTTCACCGCGTGCTTGCCCCCGTTGAGGATGTTGATCTGCGGCACCGGCAGGCGGTGCGCTGCCGCACCCCCCAGGTACCGATAGAGGGGCTGCCCCTCGGCCGCCGCCGCGGCGTGCGCCACCGCCAGCGAGACACCGAGCAGGGCGTTCGCTCCCAGGCGCCCCTTGTTCGGGGTGCCGTCGAGGACGACGAGGAGGCGGTCGAGGCCCGGCTGGTCGAGCGCGTCGAAGCCGGCGACCGCCTCGGCGATCTCACCGTTCACGTTCGCCACCGCGTCGAGGACGCCCTTGCCCCCGTACCGCGCCTTGTCGCCGTCGCGCAGCTCAACCGCCTCGTGCGCGCCGGTCGAGGCGCCCGACGGCACGATCGCCCGCCCCCACGCCCCACCCGAGAGACGCACCTCGACCTCGACCGTGGGGTTGCCCCGCGAATCGAGCACCTCGCGAGCGTGCACCCAGGCGATCGCGGTGCTCACTTCGACGGCGCCTCCCGGTCCGGGAGCGCCTCGACGCCGGGCAGCTTCTTGCCCTCGACGAACTCGAGCGACGCGCCGCCGCCGGTCGAGACGTGGCTCATCTGATCGGTCAGGCCGAGCTGGTCGACCGCCGCGACGGAATCTCCCCCGCCGACCACGGTGACGACCCCCTCGGCGGTCCTGGAGGCCACATAGCGGGCGATGGCGTTCGTGCCGTCGGCGAAGGGCGCGATCTCGAAGATGCCCATCGGTCCATTCCAGAAGATGGTGCGTGCCTTGGCCAGGTGCGCGGTGTAGGCCGCGACCGTCTGGGGACCGATGTCGACCACGGCCCAGTCCTTCGGCACCCCGGTGAGCGGGACGACCAGCTTCTGGGAGCGCGGATGGAGCTGCGCGGCGACCACCAGGTCGACGGGGAGCATGAGCCGCACTCGCTTCCGCCGCGCCTCGCCCATGATCCGCTCGGCGTTGGGAAGCTGCTCGGTCTCGACCAGGCTCTTGCCCATCGGGAAGCCGCGCGCGGCGAGGAACGTGTTGGCCATGCCGCCGCCCACGAGCACCGCCTGGCAGCGGGCCAGCAGCGCCTCGAGCACCTCGAGCTTGCCGCTGATCTTCGCCCCGCCGATGATCGTGTGGAACGGCCTGGGCGGCTTCTCGAGGAGCTTCGAGAGCGACTCGACCTCGCGCTCGAGCAGGAGCCCCGCCACGCTCGGCAGGAAGTGGGTGATCCCCTCGGTGCTGGCGTGGGCCCGATGCGCCGAGCCGAACGCGTCGTTCACGTAGATGTCGGCCATCTCCGCCAGCTGCTTCGCGAAGCCGGGATCGTTCGCCTCCTCCTCCGAGTGGAAGCGCAGGTTCTCGAGGAGCAGCAGGTCGCCGGCGCGCAGCTTGCCGACCGCCACCTGCACCCCCGGGCCGAGGGCGTCGCCGGTCATCCGCACGTTGCGGTTGAGCAGCTGCCCGAGCCGATCCGCGACCGGCTTGAGGCGAAGCGCGTCGTTCACCTTCCCCTTTGGCCGGCCGAGGTGGCTGGCCAGGATCACCGCCGCGCCCCGATCGAGCAGGTAGCGGATCGTCGGCAGGCTGGCCCGGATGCGCGTGTCGTCGGTGATCCGCCCGTCGTCGAGCGGGACGTTGAGATCGGCGCGCAGGAAGACGCGCTTGCCGCGGACGTCGATGTCGCGGACCGTCTTCTTGTTCACAGGCGGCTCACAGCCGAGCGGCCATGAAGCTGGCCAGGTCGGCGACGCGGCAGCTGTAGCCCCACTCGTTGTCGTACCAGGCGATGACCTTGAGCAGGTTCTCCCCGACCGCCATGGTCGACTTGCCGTCGACGATGCTCGAGCGTTCGTCGCCGCGGAAGTCGGTGCTCACCAGCTCCTCGGTGCTAAAGCCGAGGAGGCCCTTCATTGATCCCTCGCTGGCGGCGCGGAGCGCCTCGTTCGCGCTCTCCGCCGTGACCGGGCGGGAGGTGACCGCCACGAAGTCGATCACGCTGACGGTGGGGGTCGGCACCCGCAGCGAGAAGCCGTCGAAACGACCCTTCAAGCCGGGGATGACGAGCGCCAGCGCCTTCGCCGCGCCGGTCGTGGTGGGGATGATGTTCTGGCCGGCCGATCGGGCCCGGCGCAGATCCTTGTGGAACACGTCGAGGACGTTCTGGTCGTTCGTGTATGCGTGCACGGTGGTCATCATCCCGTGCTCGATCCCGAACGAGTCCCAGATCACCTTGGCCGGGAGCGCCAGGCCGTTGGTCGTGCACGAGGCGTTGCTGACGATGTGGTGCCTGTCCGGGTCGTAGGTCCCCTCGTTCACGCCCAGGACCAGGGTCACGTCCTCGTTCTTCGCCGGGGCGGTGATGATGACCTTGCGCGCGCCGCCGTCGAGGTGCGCGTGGGCCTTGGTGGCATCGGTGAAGATGCCGGTCGACTCGATCACCATCTCGACGCCAAGGTCCTTCCAGGGCAGCGCCGCGGGATCCTTCTCGCTGAAGGCGCGGATCGCGTGCCCGTTCACCCGGATCTCGGTGTCGGTGTGGCTCACCTCGCCGTGGAAGCGACCGTAGGTCGAGTCGTACTTGAACAGGTGGGCGTTGGTGGCGGTGGGCGCCAGGTCGTTGATCGCCATCACCTCGAGGGTGTCGGGATGGCGCTCGAGGATCGCCTTGAGCGACTGGCGGCCGATCCGCCCGAATCCATTGATGCCGATGCGGGTCACGAGCGCTCCTTCGCGTAGGACGGGTCATTCAATCGTTCGTTCACGATGGGCAGCAGCCCGATCAGCGAGACGTCGTCGCCGAAGCGGGCCATCTCGACGTGAACGCGCCGAGCGGGCCCGGGGAATGCGCGTCGATCGATCTCCCTGCGCACCACGGCCAGCAGCTCTGGCCGATGCCGCGCGATGCTCCCCCCGAGCACGATCACCTCCGGGTTCAATGCGTTGACGAGGCTGGCGCACATGACGCCGATCGCCGTCCAGGCGCGGTCGAGGACTGCCTGGCAGGCAATGTCGCCCTCGTCCGCGGCGCGGGCCACCAGCTCGGCGTCGACCTCGGCGCTGCGTGCCAGCATGGCGAGGCGCGGCGCCGCTCCCCGCTCCAGCAGCGCGCGCCCCTCCCGCGCGATGGCGGTGCCGGAGCCGATCGCCTCGGCGTGTCCGGGCATGCCGTCGCCGCACAGCGGGCCGTCGATCTCGACCGTGATGTGCCCGATCTCGCCGGCGCTGCCGTCCTTGCCGATCACGGGGCGACCATTGACGATCAGCCCACCCCCGATCCCCGTCGAGACGGTGACGTAGACCGCATCGTCGGCGCGGCGGGCGGCGCCATACAGCCACTCGGCGATCACCGCGGCGTTCGTGTCGCGCTCGAGGAAGGTGGGCAGGCCGACACCCTGCTCGACGCGGGCGGTGAGGGGGACGTCGCGCCAGCCCGCGAGGTTGGGGGGTGCGATCACGATCCCCTGCCACGGATCGAGCGGGCCGGGAGACGAGATGCCGATCCCGGCCGGATTGGGGAGCCCTGCGCGCCGCGCGTCCTCGCGAACGGCTTGAGCGTAGGAGCAGATCCGGTCGATCACGGCCTCCACGCCCTCCTCGTCACGGGTCTCCTCGGCACGGCGGCACGCCACGGTGAGGTCGGGGCTGACGTGCGCGGCGCGGATCTGGGTTCCGCCGAGGTCGATCGCGAGGATCGGCCGGCCGGCGAGCTCATCCACAGGCCTTCATTGTAGCGGCCGAGCACGGAATCGGCCGCCCGGCGGCGGCCATCGGTCTCCCGACGACGCGCGACCGAGCGGCCGACGCGCTTGGTATTCAGCCGCTGCGGGCCGGACCCGCGTGGCTGATCAGAACGGCAGATCGGGCGGTCAGGCGCCGATCTTGAACATCTTGGTGCCGCACACCGGGCAGATGCCCTGGGTGGCTGGCTTGCCGTTCTTCATGGTGATCTTGTGATCGTTCTTCATCTCGCGCTTGGCCTTGCACTTGACGCAGTAGCCACTTGTCGCCATCGGTGAGGTGCCTCCTAGTGTGCCGGCATGGGAACCGGTCTTGCTTAACGCTTCCCGCCCCGCTCGCCGATCAAGGCTGACCAGCGTGCGCGGTGATCTCCTTCGTCTCCGTTGTCGATCTCCCAGAGCAGGTGGATGCCGGACAGTCCGACATCGATACAGCGTGCCTCCGCGGCCTCCTTCGCCGCTCCTTCCAGAAACGTCCCATCGACGCGCTGCGCGTAGGCCGCACACACCGTCCCCGACCGCAATCCTGCGAGGCCTGCCAGCACGAACAGTGCCGAAGACTCCATCTCGAGGTTCGCGACGCGTTGGCGGCGGAGCTCCTCCGCGAGATCAGGATAGCGAACCGGGAGCGTGCGCATCGCCCTTCCCTGCGGAGCGTAGAAGCCGCTCGCAGTCGCGGTCATGCCCATGTGGTACGGAGCTCCGGCCAGTTGGCATGCCGCCTCGAGAGCCCAGACCACGTCCCGGTGGGCGATTGCGGGGTAGCCGGGATGCACGTAGAAGTCGGTCGTGTTCTCGAGGCGCACCGCCCCGATCGACACGATCAGGTCGCCCAGGGCGATCTCCGGCTGGAGCGCGCCGCTCGAGCCGATGCGAATGAACGTGGCTCGCTCGGTGATCTCCATGACCTCGGCAAGCACGATCTCGACGTTGTCGGTGCCCATCCCCGTTGACATGACCGAGAGGCGCATCCCCTGGTAGGTGCCCGTCGCGGTGGTGATCTCCCGGTTGCTCCGGTTGAGCTCGATCGAGTCGAAGCGCGCCGCGACCTTGGCAACCCGACCCGGGTCCCCGACCAGCAGGATGTACTCGGCGAGCTCCCCACGCTCCAGGGCGATGTGGTACTGGCGGTCGCCCGTGCGGGGGGCGTCGGCGCGGGAGAGATCGGTCAAGGCCTCGGCAAGCTCCTCTGCGAGCGTGGCGCGTCAGGTCGGCGGGAGTATACGCCGCCCTTCCGGGGACTCCTCCGCATCGATCCGCAGGAGGGAGAGGTGCGGGATTGACGGCTCGACACTGTCTGCGCGCGTGCTCGCCGCTTGGGCGTCCACCGGTTGCGCCCGGGCGAGGAGGCGGCGACGGCCGAGCCACGCGGCCAACCCGGCCAGCGCCGCCAGCCCCAGCCCCGACACGATCAGCCCCGCCTCTCGCGGCACGCGTCGTGCCATCGGGGGTGGCGTGGCTCCGGTGATCGGCGAGCTGGCCGCGAAGGTCGGCTGCGGGCGGGCGAGGACGGGAGGAATGCCGTGCCACGGGATCGTGGCGGCCTCCGAATCGGTGCCGGAGTGCCCGCCGATGAGCGGGGCCGGCGTGGACCCTCCCTGGCCACAGCACGAGACATTGGTCCCGGCATGCCCAACCGGCGCGGCGATCACGACGAGGTCGGTTCGCACCCTTGGCCAGAGCCGATACCCCTTGAGCGGCGCCTTGCTGGTGGTCTCCTGTCCGAGGACGCCGCGCAGCTCGAGCCACGTCCCGCGCTTGACGGCGCCGGTGGCGATCGGGGAGCGGGGTGAAACGGTGACTCGGATGGCGCCCGAGCCGTCGTCGACCGAGAAGGAGACGACCCCGCCGCGCGGCCGGCTGACGGCACTGCTGACCATCCCGCGCGTGATGATGACCTTCGCCTCATCGGCCTCGCCGAGCGCCCCGGTGGCCTTGCGGATCGGCGTCGGATCGGCGAGCGTTCCTAGGCGCAGGGCCGGCTTCACCACGCGGAGGGTGAGCATCCCCGCCTTGGTGGAACGGACGCCGTCGAGCTCCACGAACTGGCCGAGCAGGAGGCTGCCCGCCCCGCTCCCGAGGCGAATGAGGATCGCCCCGCTCGAGTCCTGCACGACCGCGCTCCCGGCCTCGATCAGCCCGGACTGTGCCGTGACGACGCCCCGGATGCGGAGGTGCGTTCCCGTCGGGGCTGCCCGCGCCTCCCCGATGGAGACGAGCGGGACTCCGGCCGCGGTCGCGGTGGGCGACGGAGTCGGTGACGGAGTGGCGGTGTTCGTCGCACTCGGCGTTGCAGTCTGCTCAGGCGTGGGCGACGGGGTTGGGCTGGGGCTCGGCGTCGGGGTCGGCGTGGGCGACGGCGTCGCCGTGGCGGCCGGCTCGACAAGGATGATGTCGGAGGTGTCTCGCGGCTGAACCCGGTACCCTGCCGTCCCGCTGCCGCTCGAATCCCGCTGGCCGACGACTCCGACCAGGGTCAGGCCCACGCCACGCTCCCAGGCGCTGGTGTCGATCCTGCTGGTTGCGCTGATCACGACCCGAATCGGACCGGTGCCGTCGTCCACCTCCCATGCGAGGCCGGTGCTCAGGGTCGTTGCCGCGCTCGTGATCAGGGCCGTCAGCTCGACCAGCTGGCCCTCGGACGGCTCTCCGACCGATCCCGTGTCCGCATCCATGGCAAGCGGCTCGCTCCCCGCGCCGAGCGGCGTGATCTGCGCCGCCGAGGTGCGGATCGTGCGCTGGGAGTATCGGTCGTCCACGGTGCCGGCAATCCGAAGGAGCTGACCTCGGGTAAAGCTCCCGTCGCTCGGCAGGACCGCGATGCCGGCGGTGCCATCGGTGAGGTAGCCGCCTCCGTCGGTGAAGGACGAATCGGCCAGGGCAACGCCCTCCACCACCACGGACGTCCCGTCCGGCAGGAACCGCGCCTCCGCGATGGAGAGCGGCACGGGGGTCGGCGATGGAGTGGGAATGGGTGATGGCGTCGGAGTGAGTGATGGCGAAGGACTCGGGGTCGGGGTGTCGGAGGGAGTGGGCGAGGGCGACTCCGTCGGAGTTGGCGAGGAGGTCGCCTCGATCGTCGGACCTGCGCTGGCCGGCGGCGTCGTGGCAGGCGTCTCCGATTCGGTCGGCAGAGGCGTGGGCGTCGCCAGGACGATGGGCGGCGAGCCGCTGTTCTGGGGATCCGGGACCGCCTGGACCGCGAGGTCGACGAGGTTGTCGTCCGTGTCCTGGCCCGAGCCTGCAAATCCACCGGGGAGCCGCTCCAGGCTGCTCCCGGCCGCCGGAGCTGGGGCCGGTCGCGTCTCGAGCCAGGTGCTCGCAGCGGTCCCCCAGCCAACCGCATCGATGGCCGTGGCCGCGCCCGGCACGCGCAGGGCGACGCTCCCGCCCGCACCCGCCAGCCCGTTTGCGTACGTGATGTCGGCCAGCCCGGCGAAGATTCCCGCCGAGTTCGCGATGAGCAGGTGCGCGCCGGACGGGATGCCTGCTGCGCCGGCGGTCCAGGCGGCCTTGCGCGTGACCGTCGCGCCGGTCGAGGTCACGTACACGACCTCAAGTCCCTCGAGCGGTCGGGTGCTCGACGTCGGGTTGTAGAGCTCGATGAACTCGTCGGAGGCGCCCGTTCCTCCGGTCATGACCTCGCTCACGACGAGGTGGCTCGGGCTGATGCCCGCGAGGCCGGCCGGCCCCGACGCACCCGACGGCAAGGGCAGCGCGAGGGCGCGGTCGAGTGCGAGCGCAAGGAGCGCGATGGCGGCCAGCACGGCGATGGAGCGGCGCGGGACGGAGCGGCGGGATGGGCAAACGGGCACGGCACACCTCGGGGGTGGGAGGCGTGCAGGCAGCGACAGGATGGCCGGTATCGGCTTACCAGACGATTAGGCGGCGCTTATCGTCCGGCCTCCTGCGCGTGCTCGGCAGCAGCGTACAATCGGCGCCCATGTCCAAGAAGACGGCCGCCCAGCGCGACGCCGAACGCCGCGCCGAGGCGCGCCGGCGGTCGCGCCTCATGGCACAGGGTCGCACCGAGGAGGTCGAGGAAGAGATCGAAGAGGCGCCCGCACGACCGCCCTCGATGTCGTTCCTCCAGCGCCTCTTTCCGGCGGCCGCACCGCTGCCGCGAAAACCGGCCCCACTTGCCGGCTTCACCTACACCGGCAGGCTTCGGCTGATCGCCATGGGCGGCTGGCTGATCCGCCGCGACCTCTACGCCGGGATCGGTATGGGGATCCTGTGGGCCGGCTCCTACATCCTCGTGAGCCAGAGCGGCCGCTCGCTGGTCGGCACCGTTGCCTCGTTCGTCTCATTCGGTGCGCTGGTCGCGGCCGGCTGGCTTGGGTGGCGGCGCCCCTGGTTCTATGGCTTCGTCGCGGCGGTCGTCGGCTACCTGCTCTACGCGCCCTACTTCTTCTTCGCCTACACGCACAACTCGGTCTCGATCCCCACCGATCCCAACTATGTGGCTCCCTCGCAGGTGGCGGCGTACCTGATGACCAACGGACTCCTCCAGGCGGCGATCGGCGCGCTGGCGGGCTTCTACGGCGGCTACCTCCGCCGGCGCCTGGCGGATCCGGCGACGCGACAGGCGGCCGCCGCCCGACGTCGCCGCTAGCGCCTCAACGGTGGGCCGCGGCCGCGGCCTCGGCAGCCGCCATCGCGCCCGCGTAGTCGGGCGCCAGGCCCAGCACCTCCCCCGTCGAGCGCATCTCCGGCCCAAGCGTCGCGTCCACCCCGGGCAGGCGCCAGAGTGAGCCGATCGGCGTCTTGACGGCCACGAGCGCGGCGTCGGGAGCCAGGCCTGGCGCCCAACCCGCCTCGGCCAGCGACGCCCCGAGGGCGCAGCGGACGGCCGCCGCGACCACGTCGCGTCCCGTGGCCTTGGCCACGATCGGCACGGTCCGGCTGGCCCGCGGGTTCGCCTCGATCACCACGACCCGCTCCCCAGCCACGATCATCTGCACGTTGAGCATGCCGCGCACGCCGAGGCGCAGGGCGATGCGGCCCGCCGTCTCGGCGGCTCGTTCCTGGATCGCCCGCGAGGCCCGCTGCGGCGGGAGGACGGCGACCGAATCGCCCGAATGGACGCCGGGAGGGTCGAGCTGCTCGAGGATGCCGGGCACGCACCAGTCGCGCCCGTCGCTCATCACGTCGACGTCGAGCTCGATTCCCTCGACCATTCCGTCGACGCGCAGCGGCCAGCCGATCTCGGTCGCCAGCAGGACCGCCAGGTCCGCCGCGTCACTCAGCACGGCGATCCCTCGCCCGCCGATCACCCACGACGGACGCACGATCGCCGGCAGTCCGATCTCGCCGAGGACCGTCCGCAGCTCCGCCTCGTCCGCGGCGAGGCGTCCGCGCGGGCCTTCGATCCCCAGCTCGTCGAGGAGCGTCGCGAAGCGCTCCCGGTCCTCGGTCAGCTCGATCGCCTCGGCGGTGAGTCCGGCGATCGGCACATCGGCATAGGCAAGCTCCTTGGCCAGGTCGATCGCCGTCTGACCGCCAAAGGTGAGCACCACGTGCGGCGGCTCGCCGGTCAGCGCCCGCTCGTGGTCGATCACGTCGAGCACGCTCTCGGCGTCGAGCGGCTCGAAGTAGAGGCGGGAGCATGCGTCGTAATCGGTCGACACGGTCTCAGGGTTGTTGTTGATGACGACCGCGTCGAGCCCCATCTCGCGGATCGCCCACGCCGCGCGCACCGAGCAGTAATCGAATTCGATCCCCTGGCCGATGCGAATCGGCCCGGAACCGACCACGATCACGCTGCGGCGCTCGGTCGGTGGCGCCACCTCCGCCACGGTGTGCGAGGAGTAGAAGTAGGGCGTCTCGGCCGGGAACTCGCCGGCGCAGGTGTCGACGCGGCGGTAGGCGGGACGGATCCCCGCCCGGACACGCGCCCGGCGAACCGCCACAGCCGGCACCCCACTCAGTTCGGCGATCTCCGCGTCGCCGAATCCGGCGCGCTTGGCATCGACCAGCGAGCCGCCGACGACCCCCTGCTCTGCCTCGACCAGCTCGGCCAGCCGCTCGCTGAACCACGGCGCGATCCCCGTGGCTGTGCTCAGCCCGGCGGCATCGGTCCAGCCATGGCGCAGGAGCGCGACCATGCGCCACAGGCGGGTGTCGCTCGGCGCGAGAAATGCCGCGAGGTCCTCTGGGGCTCGATGCGAGAGGCCCCACTCGGTGGCCTCCCAGAGCCAGCCGTGGCCACGCGGCTCGAGCGAGCGGATCGCCTTCAGGAGTGCCGGGCCGAACTCGCGGTCGATCGCCATCGCCTCGCCGGTCGCCTTCATCTGGATCCCGAGCGACCGATCGGCCGAGGGGAACTTGTCGAACGGCCAGCGCGGCAGCTTAACGACCACGTAGTCGACCGCCGGCTCGAAGGCAGCGCTGCCCGACCCGGTGGCCGGATTCGGCAGCTCGTGCAGTCGCTTGCCGAGCGCGATCAGCGCCGCGACCCGCGCGATCGGATAGCCGGTCGCCTTCGAGGCGAGGGCCGACGAGCGGCTCACCCGCGGGTTGACCTCGATCACGCGGTAGTCGCCGCCATCGGGGCGGACGGCGAGCTGGACGTTGCAGCCGCCCTCGAGGCGCAGCTCGCGCACGATCTTCAGGGCGCAGCGCCGCAGCCGCTGGACGAGCGGGTCGGGAAGGGTCTGGATGGGCGCCACGACGATCGAGTCGCCCGTGTGGACCCCCATCGGGTCGAGGTTCTCCATGCCGCAGATCGCGATGGCGGTGTCCGATGCGTCGCGCAGCACCTCGAACTCGATCTCGTACCAGCCGAGCAGGCTGCGCTCGACCAGGACCTGACCGATGGGGCTGGCGGCAAGCCCCGTGAGCAGCCGCTGGCGCGCCTCGTCGGGGGTCATCGCGAAGCCGCCGCCCCCACCACCGAGCGTGAACGCCGGCCGGATCACCACCGGGGCGCCGAGCTGCTCGACGAAGCGCAGCCCGTCCTTGACCGACTCGACCACCGCGCTCTCCGGGACCGGCTCCCCGATCCGCGTCACGAGGTCGCGGAAGCCGCCCCGATCCTCTGCCGCGCGCACCGCCGCGAGCGGCGTTCCGAGCACCCGCACGCCGTACCGCTCGAGGACGCCGGCATCGTCGAGCGCAACCGCCAGGTTCAGCCCGGTCTGCCCACCGAGGGTCGGGAGCAGGGCATCCGGCCGGTGCTCCTCGATCACCGAGGCCAGGTGCGCGACCGTCAATGGCCCGATCACCACCGTCCCACCGACGTCGGGATCGGTCATGACCGTGGCGGGGTTCGAGTTGACGAGCACCGTCTCGACCCCCTCGGCGCGCAGCGCCAGGCAGGCTTGCACCCCGGCGTAATCGAACTCGGCCGCCTGGCCGATGACGATCGGTCCGGAGCCGATCACGAGCACCTTGCGCGGGGTCATGCCGTTGCGCGCTCCAGGGCGAGGTCGAAGAGGTCGAAGATGCGTGAGGCGTCGATCGGGCCGGGAGCTCCCTCGGGGTGGAACTGGACCGATGCGATCCGTCCCGACGCATGGATCAGCCCCTCCAGCGTGCCGTCGTTGAGGTCGCGATGGCTGACCCGATACCCCGCAGCCGCCAGCGCGGCGCCGTCGAGCACCTCGACCTCGTGGTTGTGCGCCCCGATATCGACGCGCCCGGTGGCCAGCTCGAGCACGGCGTGGTTGCCGCCGTGATGCCCGACCGCGAGGCGGCTCGTCGCCGCGCCGGCGGCGAGGGCCAGGAGCTGGTGCCCCAGGCAGATGCCGAGGATCGGCGTCCCGCCAGTCATCGCATCTGTGGCGAGCTCATGGACGGTCTCGATCTGCGGGGCCATCCGCGACGGGTCGCCAGGTCCGGGGGAGAGGACCACGAGCTCGGGCTGCGTGGCCGAGACGGCGGTCGCGGTCGCGTCGTGCGGCAGCACCGTCACCTCGAGCCCGCGGCCGGTCAATGCGCGGAGGAGCGAGCGCTTCACGCCGAAATCGACGAGCGTCGCTCGGCCCCGGTGCGGCTCCTCGGCGGGCAGCACGTAGCCGTCCCGCGTCGAAACGGCGGCAACGTGGTCGACGGCATCCCAGGCGGTGACCTCTCGGGCCTCACGCGCGGCAGCTTCGTCATCACCGGCCAGCCTGATCACCGCGCGTCGGGCGGCGCCACGCCGCAGCTCCAGGGTGAGCGCCCGCGTGTCGATCCCCTCGAGGGCCGGAATCCCTGCCTCGACCAGCAGCTCCTCGAGGGAGCGCCCCGGGCCATCGGGCGGGGTCATGAGGCGCGTCACGACCAGGGCCCGAGGGTGCACGCGATCCGATTCGAGCTCGTCAGGCGAGAGCCGATAGCTGCCGACCATCGGGTGCGTGAGGACCACGATCTGCCCCGCGTACGAGGGATCGGTCAGGATCTCGCCCCAGCCCGTGGCCGCTGTCGAGAAGATCAGGTCGCCCTCGGCCGGACCGGCGCTGCCTCGCAGGCGCCCGCGAAGCCGGGTGCCGCCCTCGAGCGCGAGCACGCCATCGGCCAACGAAAACGACGCCTCCCGCTTGCTGGCGGTGGGCGTCGTGTGGTTGCTCGGGAGAGTGGCGCGCATCGTTCGCTCCTTTCCGGCATCGCAGTGCCGGGCTTAAAGGACCGAGGCGGAGTCTAGCGCAGGTGCCACCCTCCCCAGTCCTTGATCGGCGCAGTACCATCGCGACCCGACCGGGCAGCCACGAACGAGGAGTCACGCATGACCAGCCGCGCCGCCACCCTGGCCGAGGTCGCCGTCCCCGCCTTCGGCGCCAGCGAATCCGCCCGCCTGTTGCGCGCCGCACTGATGGTCATTGGTGGAGCGGCGCTGACCGCCCTCTCGGCCCAGATCGTCTGGTTCGCCCCCTGGAACCCGCTCGTGCCGTACACCTTCCAGACGGCTGCCGTGCTGCTGGTCGGCACGGTCCTCGGCTCGCGCCTTGGCCTCGCCTCGATGCTCCTCTACGTGGCGCTGGGCGCGGCCGGGCTCAACGTCTTCCAACACGGCACGTCGGGCCTCTTCGGAGTCGATGGCGCACTCAGCGCGACGGTCGGCTACCTGGGCGGCTTCATCCTCGCCGGTGCCCTCGTCGGCTGGCTGGCCGAACGAGGCTGGGACCGATCCGCACTCTCCACCCTTGGGCTGATGGTGCTCGGCAACCTCGTCATCTACGCCGTGGGCGTGCCCGTGCTGATCGCGGTCACGCACCTGGACCTGGGCACGGCGATCAGGGTCGGCGCGCTCGACTTCGCGCCCTGGGACGCCATCAAGATCGTGGCCGCCGCCGGGTTGCTGCCGCTGGCCTGGCGATTGATCGGGTCAGGCAGGGCGCGCCGCTAGCCCGGCGCGCCCCATCCGCTTCGCCTATCCCTCGCCACCAGGGGCGGGAGGAGCAAGCCCGGCCGTCGGCCTGGCGCCGCGCCGGCCAGACAGGAAGCGCCTGAGCAGCCAGAGCAGGATCGCGAGCAGGATCAGCACCGGGAGCCATACGATCGCGAACCAGATCGCGCCGTTGGCGGCTCCCTGGACCCCGTCCACAAGCGCCGCGAACGCATCCGCGATCGTCTTGCCCGGATCCCACTTGCCGGCCGCCTGCTGCACCACTCCGGGGACGAGCGTGACGGTCAGCGTCGCGAGATCGGCGAGCCCCGTCAGCTCCTTCTGCTGGGCCTGGAGCTGCTCGATCTGACCCCGCACGTCGTCGAGGTGCGACTGGACGGCGAGGATGTCCTCGATCTTGACGGCCTTTGCCAGCAGGAGTCGGTACTGCGCCTCCGAGGCCTGGAGGTTCGTAAGCCGAGCAGCGAGGTCGACGATCGCGGAGGTGACATCCTGCTCCTTCGTCGTCTCGGTCATGACGGTGCCATCGATCTCGTGGAGGCGCGTGATGGCGTCCTCGAACCTGGCAGCGGGAATCCGCAGTGTGAGTGTCGCGGCCTGGTCCAGCGTCCCGACCTGCGAATCGCCCACGTACCCGCCGAGATCCAGGGCCATGGCGCGCACGAGTGAAGTGGCCTTTGCGACGCTGTTGACCTCGATGCTGACCTCACCGGTCTTCACGATCCGGCGAGCGGCGAGGTCGCCGTTGCTGTAGTCGAGCTGGCCAGTGCTTCCCCCGGTCCCCGGGACAGGGGCGCCGGCAACGTCGCCTGGAGTCGTGACCTTGCCTTCGCCGGTGCCGGTCGTGGGTGGTCCATGCAGGGCTCCCGCGGCGGCGCAGGCCCCGAGCACGATGGCCGTGACGACCATGAGGGCCACCAGCGCAGCGAGTGGCGGGCGGCGCGTCGAATGTCGATCGATGGTGGACATGGTCCCCTTCTTCGTGGTGCTTGCTGCCAGAGGGACGCGGCAGCGGGCCCGCACGTTCCCTGCCTCGGCTAGCATCCACGCGATGGCAGCCACGAACGACGCCGCGCCGCGCCCCAACCAGCCCGCAACGGCCTACGGGCGCGACTGGGTCGAGGCCCACCTCGCCGACGAGCGACGCAAGGCCAGTCTGCTCGGCGAGATCCGGGAGGCGATCTTCGGCGCCCAGGACGGGCTGGTCAGCACACTGGCGGTGGTGAGCACCGTGGCGGGAGCGTCGGCGAACCGCGTCCCGGTGCTCGTGGCCGGCATCGCCACCGCACTCGCGGGCGTCTTCAGCATGGCCGCGGGGGAGTACATGAGCAGCAAGAGCCAGCGCGAGATCTTCGCCGCCCAGATCACCGGCGAGCGCGAGGAGGTGCTCGAGCGGCCGGGCGAGGCGGAGGCGGAGATGGCCTTCATGCTCGAGGAGGACGGTCTGCCGCGGCCCGTCGCCTCGACGATCGCGACCACCCTCGCCTCCCACCCCGAGGTGCTGCTCAAGACGATGGTCGAAAAGGAGCTGGGGCTCTCCGGAGAGCACGCCGAGGGGAGCCCGTTCCAGGGTGCCCTGGTGATGGGCGCGAGCTTCGGCCTCGGCTCGCTCGTGCCGGTGCTCGCGTACCTTGTCCTGCCGATCGGGGTCGCAACGTGGGCGGCCGTGGTGGCGAGCGCGACGGTGCTGTTCGGGATCGGGGTGCTCAAGTCGCGCTGGACGCGCCGCTCATGGCTGCGTTCCGGGGTCGAGATCCTCATCCTCGGCGCGGTCGCCGGCATCGCCGGCTTCCTCTTCGGCAACGTGCTGCCGTCCGTCCTCGGCGCCTCGGTGAGGCCGGTCTAGCTCGGCGTCACGCGGCGGAGAGCGCCTTCCCGCACTGGTTGCAGAAGATGGCATCCGGCGCGTTGGCGTGGCCGCACGAGGGGCAGGTGACGCTGAGCGCGGCGCCGCAGTGATCGCAGAACTTCGCGTCTGGCTTGTTCTCTCCCCCGCACTTGGCGCAGGCGACCGATCCGGCGGCGAGCCCGACGTAGCCGAGCGTCTCCTTGATCGTCGGCGCCACTTCGCCGGCGACGTACCGCGTGGCGGTCCCCAGATAGCCGATCTGGATCATCCACCCGCCGACGGCCATCATCGGCAGGCCGATGAAGGCCAGGAAGAAGTTGCTCGGCATCCCGAACGAGCCGAACGCCCTGAAGAAATCAGCGAAGCCCGCGATCGTCAGGATCAGGCCGATGCCGAAGACGATCGGCCCGCCCAGGCGGAGCCCATTGCGCAGCGTCGCCTGGTCGCGGAGCTGTGGCGGCTTGCTGTTCATGGGTCGAGGATAGCGACTCGCCACTCCGCGTCGAGTCGGGCGACCAACGCCCTCGTAGCAACGGCCCGGTAGCTCTCCTCGATCCAGCCGAGCAGCAGGTCGATCGGCGCATCAGGCGGCGCGTGGACGGTCACCCAATTGCCACGATCCAGCCCATAGCCGGTCGGCACGGTGAACGGCAGCGCCAGCGCCTCGTCGTTAGAGGTCGGCAGCTTGACGCTAAAAGTGAAGCCGCCATCCGGATCGGGCGAGCCGAGGAAGGCGAAGACCTTCTTCCCGACCTTGGCGACCGCGTCGCCCCACGGGTGATCCTCCCAGGCCTCGGGCAGACTGAAGGCGAAGGCCCGGATTGGATCGGCCAGGGGATGAGGCGGCATGGCCGACATTCTGATTGCGCGTCTGGCTCAGCGGAACATCCGCTGCTGCTTCGCCAATGGGACGCGGGTCTCGCGGGCGTCCTCGGCGATCACCGTGGCGACCGGATGGATGCGCCGCGCCACCACGTTGAGCACCTCCCCCTCGACCTGGAGCGTGCCGTCGATCACCAGCAGCGGGTTGCGGTGCAGGATGGCGCGGTACTCGGTGTAGACCTGCGGCCGCACCGTGACGTTGATCATGCCGGTCTCGTCCTCGAGGGCGATGAAGACGAAGTTCTTGGCGGTCATCGGGTGCTGGATGCTGACCGCCAGCCCTGCCAGCCTGACTGCTGACCGATCTCGACGCTTCCCGACCTCGGCGACGCTCACCACTCCCCGCTGGGCGAGCCGCTCCCGGAAGAGCTCCACCGCATGGGCGGTCGGCGAGAGGCCCAGCTCCCGGTAGTCTGCCGCTACCCGCTCCGCGAAGCTCATCGGCGGCAGGGTCGCCCCGAGCTCGCGCTGTGCGTCGTCGGTGAGGCCGAGGGCGGGACGCGCGGGGTTGGCATCGGCCAGGGTGCTGCGCAGCTGCCAGAGCAGCTCGCGGCGGGGCGCATCGGTCCAGTCGAACGCCCCGATGGCGATCAGCCGCTCGACCACCTGCTCGCCCAGCCCCATGCGCGAGACGAAGTCGCGCACGCCTGCATATGGCCCGATGGCGCGCTCGCGCTCGAGCGGCTCGCGCGCGCTCTCGTCGATCCCCTTCACCTGGCGCATCCCGAGCCGCAGCGCTTTGGTGCCGTCGGGGAGCGGCTCGACCTCGTGCTCCCAGCGCGAGGCGTTGACGTCGACCGGCAGCACCCGCACGCCGTGCCGCTTGGCGTCGCCCACGATCACGGCCGGCGAGTAGAAGCCCATCGGCTGGTTGTTGAGCACGCCGGCGTAGTAGTAGGCGGGGTAGCGCTGCTTGAGCCAGGCGGTGTCGTAGGTGATCTTCGCGAAGGCGGCGGCGTGGGCCCGCGCGAAGCCGAACTCGGCGAAGGCCGAACAGCGCTGGAAGAGGTCATCGGCGTCCGGCTCCGTGAGCCCGGTACGCATGGCGCCGCCCACGAAGCGCTGGCGCTCTGCCTGCATCTTCTGGTGGCTGCGGTGCGAGCCCATCGCCTTGCGGAAGATGTCCGCCTCGAGGGCGGTGTAGCCGCACACCTCGATCGCGATCTGCATCACCTGCTCCTGGTAGAGGATCACCCCCAGGGTGTCGGCGAGGATCGGCTCGAGGCTCGGATGAAGGTAGGTGACCGGCTCGGTTCCTGCGCGCCGCCGCAGATAGGGGTGGACGGCGTTGCCCTGGATCGGGCCCGGGCGAATGATCGCGACCTGCACCACCAGGTCCTCGAAGCGCTCCGGCCGGGACTTGGGGAGCGCCTGCATCTGGGCGCGGCTCTCGATCTGGAACATGCCGACCGTG
>JBGQKH010000011.1:0-37349 GCA_041499395.1 Candidatus Limnocylindria bacterium | reverse complement strand
GGCACGCCGCGCGGCATGAAGCGCGGGTCAGGCTCGATCGGTCGCGTCGCCGTCGCCAGGGCACGGGTGATCGCTTCCTGCCACCCCGCTTCGCCGCGTAAGATTCGGTCCAATGACGTACCTGCCTCCTGCCGGACGCGACTCGCTGGCACGCGCCGCCCTGTATCGGACGCGGGTGCTGGTCAATCGCACCCCGCACTTCACCACGCGCGCCCGGCGCGAGGCAAATCGGGCCCTCGACCTGCTGGACCTGCAGCTCGGCCTGAACCAGGTCAACGTGCCGGAGGCGGCCCGTGGCATGGAGCTCCTCATTCGCGCGCACTCGTCTCTCGCCTTCGGCTTGCTCCGTGACCCGGGCTTCGTCGATCGCTTCGGAGCCGCGCTCCGGCATCTGGGCCTGCGCGGGATCGGTCAGCGCCTCGACGAGGTGACCCACTCGGTCATGGCCGAGCCGATCCCCGGGCCGACCGGCGGGCGCCGCCACCGCGACGAGCTGCCGGCCGAGGAGCGCCTCGACGCCGAGGGGAACCCGCTCCCGCCCCCGTCCGGCTACTACTAGCGGCGCCGCCGCGCCGACGAGAGCGCGGCGAGGAGCGTCGAATCGGTTGGGGTCGCGCCGAGCCCAAGCCTCGCTCCGATGACCGCGGGCAGCGGCGGCTCGAGGTAGGTCGAGCGCAGCGCCTCCCAGGACGGCTCGCTGAAGACCGATGCCGGCGATCCGTCGAGCACGACCCGGCCCTCCCGCATCACCACGACACGGTCGAAGGCATCGGCCACGAAGGCCATGTCGTGGCTGATGGCGATCACCGTCCGACCGGCCGCGTGGGCCTCGTCGACCGCCCGGCGAACGATCGCCACGCCGCGCAGGTCCTGCCCCGTCGTCGGCTCGTCGAGGACGAGCACCGGCGTCCGCATCGCCTGCACCGATGCGAGCGCCAGCAGCTTGCGACGGGACGTGCCGAGGTCGTACGGGTTCGTCCGGCCCTCCGCCTCCAGGCCGACCGCGGCCAGCGCCTCGTCGACCGCGGTCTGGAGATCGGGGCCGTGGATGTCCAGGTTGCGCGGCCCGAACTCGACCTCGGCGCGGACGCTGCCGGCGAAGATCTGGCGGTCGGGGTCCTGGAAGACGAGGCCGACCGCGCGTGCGAGCTGCGCGACGCTGCGGAGGGCGACGTTCAGGCCGTTGTGCAGGACGCGTCCGGAGGTCGGTCGCAGGAGTCCGTTCAGGTGGCGCACCAGGGTGGTCTTGCCGCTCCCGTTCTGCCCGACCAGCGCCACTCGCTCGCCTGCAGCGATCTCGAGCACGATGCCGTCGAGCGCGAGGGTTCCGCCGGGGTATCGGTAGCTGACCTTGTCCAGGACGAGCTCCGTCATGACGCGAGCGCCTTCCTGAGGCGCGCCAGCGCGGCGGCCGGGATGCTCGCCGCCACCGCGGCCCGCTGGAGCCGCACGGGAGCCGGTGGCGCGACCCCCAGCTCGGGGAGCCGCGGATCGGCGAGCACCTCGCCCGCCGGGCCGTCGAGCTGCACGCGCCCCGCCTCGAGCGCGATGACCCGCGCGCAGATCCTCGCCAGCAGGTCGGTCTTGTGCTCGGCCACGAGGATCGTGGCGCCGCTGCGGGCGAGGCCGGCCAGCGCATCGGCGACCATCGCGGTCCCGGCGGGGTCGAGCTGGGCGGTCGGCTCGTCGAGGACCAGGTGCTTTGGTCCCAGGGCCAGCACCCCGGCGATCGCGACGAGCTGCTGCTGCCCGCCCGAGAGCTGGATCGGATGGCGGTCCGCGAGCCCCTCGATCCGCAGGGCGGCGAGCGCGCCGGCGGTCCGCTCGATCACCTCGGCGAGCGGGAGGGCGAGGTTCATCGGTCCGAAGGCGACCTCCTCGTAGACCGTGCCGGCCACCCCGGAGAGCTGCGTGGCGGGGCTGGCGAAGGCGATCCCGATCCGCGCCGCGAGCTGGTCCATGGCGAGCGGCTCGATGTCAGCCCCGTCGAGCAGGACTCGGCCGTAGAGGCGACCGCCCACCGTCCGGGGCGCGAGGCCGGAGGCGACCAGGCAGAGCGTCGTCTTGCCCGATTCCGAGGCCCCGACCAGCCCGACCACCTCGCCGTCACGCAGCTCGATGCTCAGGTCGTGGAGGGACGGCTGCTCCGCTCCGGCGTACCGGTAGCCGACCGATTCGAGGGTCAGCATCAGGGCAGCCAGTCGAGCCACCCGGCGGCGCGGGCGGCGATGAGCAGCGGGATGCTGAGCAGGAGGAGCCAGCGGACCACGACCTCGGTCAGCGAGTCGGGCGGCCACCAGAGCAGGGTCCGCCGACCGGGCCGGGTGAAGCCGCGCGCCTCGAGCGCCATCGAGCGCTCCTCCACTTCCCCGATCGAGCCGAGCAGCACTGGCCCGGCGAGGGGGACCACTCCCCGCACGCGCCGCCAGACCGAGCCCTCCGTGTCGAGGCCACGTGCCCGCTGCGCGGCCGTGATCGTCATCGCGCGGTCCACCATCGCCGGCACCGTCTGGACCGAGGCGAGGGCCACGAACGCGATCCGCGGCGAGACCCCCCGCCGCTCGAGGTCAAGCACCAGCTCGCCTGGTGGCGTGGTCAGGTAGAAGAGGGTGATCGCCCCGCTGATGGCGCCGATCCGCGCGAGCAGCTCGATCGCGAAGCCGAGACCCTCGGCGGTGGCGGTGATCGGCCCGACCTGGAAGAGGATGGTGACCCCATCCGGGTAGAAGAAGAGGTTGACAAGCAGGGCGCTGATCGCGATCGGGAGGGAAAAGAGGAGGGAGGTGCGAACGAGCCGCAGCGCCACGCCCCCGATCACTGCCGGCAGGAGGACGCCGAACACGACGATCAGCGCCGGTCCCAGCACCCCGCCGAGCACCACGGCGGCCACCGCCGAGGCGATCGCCACGACCAGCTTCGTGAGCGGGTTGAGGCGATGGACGACGCTCGGGCCGGGCCGCGCCAGGAAGGAGGGAAGGCCGCTCAGCCGGGCGACTCCGCCGGCGCAGCGCCCGCCACATCGGTCTCGAGCAACCGCTCACCCTGCGGGAATCGCGCCTTCGTGCGCCGCGCCATCGCGGCCAGGATGACGTAGACCGTGAGGAAGGTGACCAGCTTGTCGACCGGGTCCGACAGGAGCCCCTGCTGGAAAGTGGCGGTCTGGATGTCCGATCCCGCCTGCCGGAAGGCGGCGACCAGGAAGTCGGTGCCGGAGCCGGTGACGCCGCTGAACAGGTTCGCGCTGATCGGCGCGCTGATGAGCGCGGCCACGATGCCGGTCGAGACCCCGGCCACCACCACGTAGGCGACCGACAGGTCGCGTCGCAGGAAGAGGAGCGCCAGGAAGCCGATCATCGCCACCAGAATGAGCGCGACGACGACCCAGCCCAGGACCACCAGGATGGCGCCCCCGCCGGTGCCGGTGAATCCACCGCTGTAGGAGCGCGAGTAGGCGTAGTACCCGAGCCCGGCGACGATGAGGATCGCCGCGCCGCCACCGAGCGCGAGCTCCGTGGTGCTGCGGCCGGTCCGCGGTCGCAGCCAGCCGACCCGTCCGAAGAGGCCCGCCAGCAGGCCGATCACCGCGGCCACGATCGCGAAGGGCGCCGCGAAGTCGCTGTGGAAGGGCGGCGGGACGACGTATGTCCAGAGCGTGTTGGCGAGGAAGCCGGTGAGCGCCCCCGCGACCGGCCCGGCGAGCGCCCCGACCAGGATCGTGCCGATGCTGTCGAAGTAGATGGGGAGCTTCAGGGCGGAAGCGACCGCCTGGCCCAGGATGATGTTGATGGCGATGGCGACCGGGATCAGCACGATCGTCCGCGTGTCGAATTGCCGGGCGATCGAGGCGAGCTTCCCGGTCTGCGCGTACTCGACCGCGGCATAGGCGACGAAGGCCGCCGCGAGGCCGAGCGCCGCGGTCAGCGCCCAGCTGTTGTTGGCCGCCGCAGCGCTGAAGTTGCCGATCACGGCGATCCCGACGTAGGCGACGACGACGAAGGCCACCAGGGCCGAGAGCCAGCGGATCACCACGAGCGCAGTCTCCTCCAGTGAGTTCTAGGGTGAGGGTGCCACGGCGCGAGCCAGCCGCGCCAGCAGCTCCGCCCGCATCGGCTCAGGGTCGATCGCCATGGCGATCTCGATCGGGTTGCGGGTGCCGTCCTCAACCCGGTACAGGCTGCCAGCCACGAACTGGTCGTTGCCGGTGTCGCAGGCGAGCGCCTGGCTGATCGTCTCGGTGACGAGGTCGGGGCGCAGCAGCGACCCGATGAGGGTCACCGGGTCGTGCAGGTAGCAGCCGTCGATGCCGTCTGCGGTCCGATGGAACGCGACGTAGTAGCGGACGGCGTCGCGCACCAGCGCCGCGAGCGGCGTGTCCGGCAGGGCCTCGAGGTCGTCGAGGGTGAAGAGCACGTCCTGCGTCGCGTCGAGCGGGAAGATGCGCGAGATGGCGTTTGCCGCGAGGCACGCCTCGGCAGCCTCCGGATCGACGCAGGCGTTCCACTCCCCGGTCTCCGTGGTGTTGCCGCGCTCCTCGATCGTGCCTCCCATCCAGATCGTTTCGAGCAGCCCGGCGGCCAGGTCGACGCCGTTCAGCACGGCCGAGGCGAGGTTCGTGAGCGGTCCCAGCGCCACCACCGTCAGCTCCCCCGGATGCTTCTCGATGTGCGCGCCGATGTACCGGGCCGCGGGGATCGGGGTGTAGTCGGTCGCGCCGAGATCGGGGTCCTCGCCGGTCAGCTCGACGTAGCCGGTGCCGGTGGGGCCGTGCGTGTCCGGAGCGGTGCGCAGGCGCCGATTGAGCGGCCGCGCGGCGCCGATGCTGACCGGCACGTCGCCACGCCCCACCCTGCGCAGGATCTTGCCGGTGTTGCGCGCCACGTGGTGGATCTCCACGTTGCCGGCGACGCAGGTCACGCCACGCAGATCCAGCTCAGGGGCGGTGGCGGCGATCAACAGGGCGACCATGTCGTCGATCCCCGTGTCGACGTCGAGGAGCACCGGTCTCGCCTGCATCGGCGTCATCCTACCCCGCCCCGCGCGCCCAGCCGCCGGCGCGCCCGACCTTGCTCGACACCTCGCGCCCGAGCTGGGCGGCGATGAATGTGCCGGCCGCCAGGACGCCGTCGAGATCGACGCCGGTCCGCATGCCCTCCCGGTCGAGCAGGTAGACGAGGTCCTCCGTCGCCAGGTTGCCGGCCGAGCCGGGCGCGTAGGGCGAGCCGCCGGTGCCGCCGGTCGAGGCGTCGAAGCAGCGGATCCCGAGCTCCAGCGCGGCAAACACGTTGGCGAGCGCCGTGCCGCGCGTGTCGTGGAGATGGAGGGCGAGGACGTCGAGGCTGATTCCCGCCGCCCTCAGTGCCCCGACGACGCGCCGGACGTCCGTCGGCGTGGCGACGCCCACGGTGTCGGAGATCGATAGCTCGTCGACCCCCAGGCGCAGCAGCCGCTCGGTGACGCTCAGCACGGCCGCCTCGCTCACCGCGCCGTCGTATGGACAGCCGAACGAGGTGCTGACGTAGGCGCGGATCCACCAGCCGCGCCCGCGCGCCTCGGCGGCGATCGGCGCGAATGCGGCGAGCGACTCGTCGATGCTCATCCCGATGTTGTGGCGGACATACGAATCGGTCGCGGCGGTCACGAGGCAGATGGCGTCGACCCCGGCCGCGACCGCTCGGTCGAGGCCGCGCGCGTTGGGGACGAGGACGGGATAGCGAACGCCCGGTCGCCGCTCAAGGCGTCCCAGCACCTCATCGGCATCGGCCAGCTGCGGGATTGCGTCGGGGCGGACGAGCGAGGTTGCCTCGATCTCGCGCAGGCCGGCGTCGGCCAGGAGGGTGAGGAAGCGGAGCTTCGCGTCAGTCGGGACCACGGTCGCCTCGGCCTGCAGGCCGTCGCGCGGACCGACCTCGTAGACGCGGACCTCTGGGCGGGTCATCGGGCCGCCATGTTAGGCCGATACCTCCGCCAGCAGGTCCCCGCGCTGGACCTGCTGACCCACGGACACGGCAACCCGAGTCAACGTCCCTGCCAGCGGCGTGACGACGGCGTGCTCCATCTTCATTGCCTCGACGACGACGATCGCCTGGTGGGCAACGACCGACGCGCCCTCTGTGGCGCGGACGGCGATCACCCGCCCCGGCATCGGGGCGGTCAGGGTGGCGGTACCGCCGGCGTGCGCGACGGCGTGGCGAACCGCCTCCTCGACGCTCGGCGACGCGGCGAGGGACAGCTCGAGCGATTGGCCCTCCACATCCACGTGGGCGACCGCGCCGTCCACGGCAACAGGCACCGAGCTGATGGAGCTCACCTCGACCCGGCGTTCCTCGTCGCCGAACCGCATCCGCACTGCTGCGGGAGCGGCGCTCCGCCAGCCGCCGCTCCACGCCTCGCCCAGGCCGGGTGACAGGACCGCGCCTGCCGCTGCTCCCCACGCCGCCTCGTCCGGCTGCGGCGGGGCCGGGAGCTTGAGCCCGGCAAGGGTATCGGTCCGGACCTCGCCGTCCCGCATCGCGGGCTGGTCGAGCAGCCAGCGCAGGAAGCGCAGGTTGGTGCGCACCCCGAGGACGAGCGTCTCGTCGAGCGCGACTCGGAGGCCCGCAAGCGCCTCGTCCCGGGTGCGCCCGTGGGCGATGAGCTTCGCGAGGAGCGGGTCATATCGGTCGGATACCACGTCGCCCTGGCGCATGCCGGTATCGACCCGAACGCCGTCGGGCCAGCGCAGGCGCAGGATGCGACCCGCGGCGGGCAGGAACCCTGCGTCGGGATCCTCGGCGTAGAGGCGCGCCTCGATCGCGTGCCCGCTCCAGCGCACCGCTGACTGTCCGAAGCCGAGTGGCTCACCGGCGGCGATGCGCAGCTGGTCCGCGACGAGGTCGCGGCCGGTGATCGCCTCGGTCACCGGATGCTCGACCTGGAGGCGCGTGTTCATCTCCACGAAGAAGAAGTCCCCGGCATCGGTCAGCAGGAACTCGACCGTCCCGGCATTGGCGTAGCCGACGGCGCTTGCCGCCGCCAGGGCCGCCTCCCCGATGCGCGCGCGCAGCACCGGTGAGACCGATGGAGCCGGGGACTCCTCGACAACCTTCTGGTTCCGCCGCTGCGCCGAGCAGTCGCGCTCCCCGAGGTGCACGCCGCGGCCGTGCCGGTCGAAGAGCACCTGGACCTCGACGTGGCGCGCCCCGGTGAGGAGCCGCTCGAGGACAAGCCGATCGTCGCCGAACGCCCGCTTCGCCTCGCGCCGCGCGGCCGCCAGCTCGTCAGGGAGGCGAAACGCCTCGTGCACGACACGCATCCCTTTACCGCCCCCACCGGCCGACGGCTTGATGAGGACCGGCAGCCCGATCCGCACTGCCTCCGCGGCAAGCGTCGCGTCGTCCTGCACCGCACCGTCGTAGCCGGGCGTCACCGGGACGCCATGCGCCGCGGCCGTGCGCCGCGCGGCCGCCTTGTCGCCCATCGCGGTGATCGCGGCAGCCGGCGGCCCGACCCAGGTGAGGCCGGCCCGTTCGACGGCGTCGGCGAATGCCGCGTTCTCGGCGAGAAAGCCATAGCCGGGGTGGATCGCGTCGGCGCCCGAGCGGCGGGCCACGTCGAGGATCGCGGCGGCGTCGAGATAGCCGGGAATGGGAAGCGCGATGTCGACCCTGTCCGGCGGGCGGTCGTCCGGGGCGTGGATCCCGATCGTCCGGATCCCCAGCCCGCGGGCCGTGCCGGCGATGCGCTGCACGATCTCGCCGCGGTTCGCGATGAGGAGCGCTCGGATCGGGCTGAGTGGTGTCGGGATGGGCGCCGCCGCGACGCTCCCAAGCGACGAGCGCGACACGCGGACCCGTCCACCGACCCGCGTCGCGGGGAGGCGGCCATCCGCAACCCAGCGCTGGACCGTCCGGATCGTGACGCCCAGCTCCTCGGCCACCTGGCGCGGGGTGAGCGTCTCATCGGGCATGTCGCGATTGTCGCAGAGCCCGGGGCGCTACTCCCGCCAGGACGGGGGGCGCTTCTCCAGGAAGGCGCTCAGCCCCTCCTGACCCTCGGGCGAGACGCGCTGCCGCGCGGCCCACAGCTTGGTCCGGTCGAGCGCGTCGCCGCGCGACATGTTCCGCTGCCCGCGGATCATCACCTTGGCGTTGCGGACCGACTCCGGCGCGGCGGTATCGATCTCCTTGAGGATGGCCGCTACCCGCGCGTCGAGCGCCGCCTGGTCGGCGAGCACCTCCGACACGACCCCGGTCCGCAGCGCCCGCTCGGAGCCGAACCGCTCCCCGGTCAGGAAGAGCGCCCGTGCCGCGCCCTCCCCGATGCGCGTCAGGACAAAGGGGCTGATCGCGGCCGGGATGAGGCCGAGCTTGACCTCGGTGAAGCCGAAGATCGCATCGGCGGTGGCGAGGGTGATGTCGGCCACACAGCAGAGCGCCATCCCGCCGCCGAGCGCCGCGCCGTGGACGGCGGCGATAACAGGGACGGGGCAGTTGTCGATCGTGGCCAGCATCTCCTGGAGGCGGCGGATATCGGCCTCGTTCTCATTCATCGGCAGGTCCCGGGCGTTGAGCTGCCACTCGATGTCCGCACCGGCGCAGAAGGCCTTCCCCTCGCCGCTCAGCACGACCGCGCGCAGCGTGTCGGGGGTCTCGTTGCGGAGCCGCTCGAAGGCGACCCGCAACGAATCGATGAGCTGGGCATTGAAGGTGTTCCGTACCTCGGGACGGGTGAGCGTGACCCGCGCGACCTTCCCGGATCGCTCGACCCTCAGCACCTCGTTCATGCGCGGCCCTTCCAGTAGAACGGATCGGTCACGGCCCTCACCGATGCGAGCAGCGGCTCCTCGAGCCACACCACGTCGGTGCCGTCCGGCACGTCCACGATCGCCGATGCCCCCTCTCCACCCAACAGGCCGAGCATCAGGCGAGCGGCCCCGCCGCTCTCCGACTCCACCAGCCACGCGGCCTCGACATCGGTCTGGCGCAGGGCATCGCGGAGGGGCGGCTCCAGTGCGATTGCGTCGCGGCCGGCCAGCCGCAGGCGGATCGAGCGGCTGACCGATGCCGGGGCGAGCGGCTCATCGGTCCCGGGCAGGCGCCCGGCAGCCAGGGAGGCAAGCTCGTCTGGCTCGAAGCGGTAGGGGATCGGCCCGGCGGGATCCATGATCGCCGGGACCCCGGCCACCGCCATGTTTCCCACGGCGATCCGCGCGGGGAGCGGCAGGCTGGCGGTGCCGCGTGGCGACCAGGCGGAGAGGGCCGCCACTGATGCGAAGCAGACGCTGGTCGGCCTCCCATCGGCGTCGGCAGCGAGCAGGACGCTCACCTCGACCTCCTCATCGTCGTTGACGGCCGCCTCGAGGGCTGACTTCGCCTCGTCTCCATGCTCGGGCGGGACCGGCAGGAGCAGTGTCCCGTCCATCAGGACCCGATAGAAGTTGTCGAGCGCCGCCCGTCCCGGCTCGCCGCTCTGCTCGGCGTCACGGGCGGCGAGCATCGCCTCGAAGATCGCCATGGAGCTCTCCTCGAGGGTGCCGCTCGGCGTCGATCGGTCATGCGAGCCGGGGGCGGGGCGTTCGAGGACCATGCTTGGAGCCTACCACCGGGGCGGGCGGTAGGATGCCGCCATGGCCAGCGGCATTGACCACCTGGTGATCGCGGTCACCGATCCTGACGCGGCTGCCGCCGAGCTGACCGATACGCTCGGCGTCGCGTTCACCGCCGGCGGCCGGCATGCCCATCTCGGCACCTTCAACCGGATCGCCTTCCTGGGCAATGCCTACCTCGAGCTGATGGGCGTGGACGACTCTGCGGCGGCCGCCGGCTGGACGATCGGGGCGGCGGCCTTGCGAGCGCTCGAGCACGGCGGCGGCTTCGCGACCTACGGCCTCGTCGACGACGGGATCCGCAACACGATGGCGCGGCTGCAGGCGAATGGGAGCCGGATCGGGCCGGTCGTGCATGGCAGCCGCGAGCGGCCGGACGGCGAGCTGGTCGAGTGGTGGACCGCATCGCCGCCCCTGCTGGGACCGGACGAGCCGCCGTTCCTGATCAAGCACCTCGCCGCCGGTGCCGAGTGGGGCGCCGATGCCCTCGCCGCCCGACGCGCGTTCGTCCACCCGGTGGGCGCTCCGGTGCGACTGCGTGGCATCGAGCTGGGCGTGCCGGACCCGCTCGACCTGGCCGCTCGGTGCGCGAGTCAGATCGGCCTCGAGTTCACCGCCATCGGGGAAATGGGACGGGACGGCGCCGTTGCGACCATCGGGCCGCATACGATCGTCTTGTCGGCGACGCCTTCGCCTCGACTCATCGTCACGCTTGGCGTTGTGGGAGCCGCTTCAGGCCGCTCCGCAAGGGTCGGCGGCGTCAACTACGTGATTCGAGCTGCCTGATGCGGATGTTCGTCATCGCCGTCGCGCATGCTTGATGGTTGGACTCATGTACAACCCGGCGCGAAATAGATGGGCGGCAGGCAACGTGTTCGCTGAACTGGCAAGCCGCTGCTTCCATCCATGACGGCGCGACTGCCGATGGGGTCCCGCAATTTCGCGACCGATTCGACGTTGTAGCCCAAGGCTGTTCCCGGCCCGAGTTGAACGGAGAGCGAACTCACGGTGATCGTGACGGTGGACGGCGTCTCGACGATGCTCGTGACCCGCGTCCATGCGATGGGGCCGGTGACCGTTCCGACGATGAGCGTCCGGTCGTCGCTGACGCGGTAGTAGTAGATCCGCGAGGCGCTATCCAGTAGCGGGCGGACCGTGACAACGAGAATGAGCAGCACCGCGATGGCGATCCAGTACAGCCGGACCCTCCTGCGCGTCAAACGCAGCACCTCAGGTCGCGTGGATCACGTCGGCCAAGAAGCCCCATCGGCCGCCGAGCCGAACCAGCAGGTACGAATCGGGGTAGTCCTCGAGCGCGGTTCCGTCGTTTCGGCGAAAGACCCAGCGCGCCGTCAGCAGCGCCGCGTCCGAGCCAAGCGGTTTGACCTCGAGCGACGGGCATTCCCAGCGCGTGCCCTTTCCCAGCTCCCCGCGGGTCGAGTCCAGGTACGCCTGCAGGTAGGCCCGCCGCGATCCGGCGTCTGACGCCTCGACCATGCCTCCCGAGAAGATCGCGGCAGGGCCGTGGTAGGCATCCAGGACCCGATCGAGGTCCCCCTCGTTCCAGGCGTCGAGGTAGGCAGCCATGTAGGCCGCGGGCTCATTGGGCCGGGGCGGGCTCATCGGCTCACGTCCAGGCCGCTACATCCGGAAGACGCCGAAGCGCGTCTCGGGGATCTCCGCGTTCAGCGCCGCGCTGATCCCCATGGCGAGGATCCGGCGGGTGTCGAGGGGGTCGATCACGCCGTCATCCCAGAGCCGCGCGGTGGAGTAGTAGGGCGACCCCTGGCGCTCGTACTCGGCCAGGATCCGGGCCTCGAAGGCGTCGCGCTCCTCGTCCGAAGGGAAGTCGCCGCTCACCGTCGAGAGGACGCGGGCCGCCTGCGCCCCGCCCATCACGCTGATCCGCGCGTTCGGCCACATCCACAGCTGACGCGGCGAGTAGGCGCGCCCGGCCATCCCGTAGTTCCCTGCCCCGAATGAGCCGCCGATGATCACCGTGAACTTGGGCACCGCGGTCGTGGCCACTGCGTTCACGAGCTTGGCGCCGTCCTTGGCGATGCCGCCCGCCTCGTACTCGCGGCCGACCATGAACCCGGTGATGTTCTGGAGGAAGACGAGCGGGATGCGGCGCTGCGAAGCGAGCTCGATGAAGTGCGTCCCCTTCAGAGCCGATGCGCTGAAGAGGATCCCGTTGTTGGCCAGGATCCCGACCGGGTAGCCCTCGATCCGCGCGAACCCCGTGACGAGCGTCTCGCCGTAGCGCTCCTTGAACTCGTGGAACTCGCTCCCGTCGACGAGCCTTGCGATCACCTCGCGCACGTCGTAGGCGAAGCGCGAATCGGTCGGGACGACGCCATACAGCTCCGCCGGATTGACCGATGGCGCCGCCGCCGCGCTCCGGTCCCACGGCGCCTCCGGCTTGCGCCAGGCGAGGCTGCGGACGATCTCGCGCCCGATCGCCAGCGCATGCTCGTCGTCGAGCGCGAAATGGTCAGCGACGCCGCTCACCGCGGTGTGCACCTCGGCCCCGCCGAGGTCCTCGGCGCTGACCTCCTCCCCGGTTGCGGCCTTCACCAGCGGCGGGCCGCCCAGGAAGATGGTGCCGGTGCCCTTGACGATGACCGTCTCGTCGGACATGGCCGGGACGTAGGCCCCGCCTGCCGTGGACGAGCCCATCACCAGCGCGATCTGGGGAATGCCGCGCGCCGAGAGCTGCGCCTGGTTGTAGAAGATCCGGCCGAAATGCTCGCGGTCTGGGAAGACCTCGTCCTGGAGCGGCAGGTACGCCCCACCCGAGTCGACCAGGTAGAGGCATGGCAGACGGTTCTCGAGGGCGATCTCCTGGGCGCGGAGGTGCTTCTTGACGGTGATGGGGAAGTAGGTGCCTCCCTTCACCGTCGCGTCGTTGGCGACGATGACGCACTCCACTCCCTCCACGAGGCCGATGCCGGTCACCATCCCGGCGCTCGGGGCCTCGCCCTCATACAGGCCATCGGCCGCCAGGGCGGAGAGCTCCAGGAAGGCGCTGCCCGGGTCGATCAGCCGATCGATCCGCTCCCGGACCGGCATCTTGCCGCGCTCGCGGTGTCGCGCGATCGAGCGCTCGTCGCCGCCGGCGCCGCGCTCGCTCACCACGCGTGTTCGCGCCCGCAGCTCCTCGACCAGGGCGCGCATGGCGGCCGCATTCGCGGCGAAGCCGGGCGAGGCGGGATCCAGGGCGGAGCGCAGGACGGCCATCGGTGCGGCGATTATCGTCGCCGCGCATCCCCGGGGAAGGGGTTAGGCCAGGGTCACCAGCGGAACGAGCTGGGTGATATGCGCCGTATTCACGATCACCACGCTGACGACGTGCTCGAACGGTGGCTCGCCGTTGTGCAGGAGGTAGGCATCGGTCAGGGGCAGGAAGCGGCGGTTGCGGATGACGCTGTAGTCGGTTGCCTCCACGCCCGGCGCCAGGTGCAGGTTGCCGGTGACGCTGAACGGTCCCGCGGTGAGCGCGACGCGGCGCAGCTTGCGGTGGAGTCGAAGCTGTCGGGCGGCGCGCCACTCGGGCGGCATGGCGAGGACCAGCTGCTCGGTCATGACCGACTGCCACTCTCCGGGGTCGTCGGGCACGGTGATCGGCTCTCCGTTGTTGTGGTCGACCGGCTCGGTGATCGGTCCCGGGCTCGGGTGCCAGAGGTGCAGCTCGTCGTTGCCGTTGAGGAGGTCGGTCACGCGCTGGCCGTTGGCCGAGATCCAGCCAACGATCCGAGCGTCGGCGGTGTAGAGCTCGATCGGCGCGAGGTCGTTCGCGGTCAGCACGGTGGCGGCCGCGGTCGCGCCTGCCGTCCCTGTGGCGGATGCGTTTCGCCAGTTCCAGAAGGTCATGCGGGCATGTTGGCCGTCCACCGCGGCGCGCGGAAGGGACACGACAGTACTAGACAGGCCTGTTGCGCCTGATCACCGACCCCGGACCCAGCACCGCGCTACCGTGCCCCGATGATCGAGTACGAGGACTTCGCCAGGGTCGAGATGCGGGTGGGGCGGATCGTCGAGGCGCTCCCGTTTCCCGAGGCGCGGAAGCCGTCCTACCGGCTGCGGATCGACTTCGGCCCGGAGATCGGCGAGCGGGTCAGCTCCGCCCAGCTGACGGCGACCTATCCCGATCCCGCCGCGCTCATCGGACGCCAGGTCGTGGCCGTCGTCAACTTCCCGCGGCGGCGGATTGCCGGCTTCGCCAGCGAGGTGCTCGTCCTCGGCGCGATGGGCGAGGCCGATCAGGCCACGGAAGTCTGGCTGCTCGAGCCGAACCCCGAGGCGCCGCTCGGGACGCGGATCGGCTAGGCCCGCCCGCCATACTTGCTCGCTCCATGACCGCCGACCATCCGATCCTCGATCCCGATCTCGCCGACCTGCCGGACACGGCGCCGTCCCCGCCGCAGATCGGCCGCATCGGCGACCCATTCGCGGGCCTTCGCATGGTGGAGTTCGTCGCGCGCATCCGTCGCAACCAGACCCACCAGCTGCGGGACGTGGTGGCGGCCCTGAACGCCGCCTACCTGGACTGGTACTTCCCCGAGAAGGTGGTGCTCGCTGCACTCGTCCAGCTGCAGGCCAACTGGTCGATCTCGTACCACGGGGAGGACCGCATCGTCCTCGACCGTAACGAGCGCGGGCACACGCTGCTGATCGTGGACTCGACGAAGATGACCCCATTCCTCGCCGCGCAGGGCGCGCGGCTGCGCGAGGCCTGTGACGAGGAGCTGCGCCGCTTCGCGCTCGGCGACGGGGTCACCACCGACAACTAGCCCGCTCTAGAAGCGGTCCGCCTCCGCCGCCTGTCCCACCGCCGCCTCGGGCGCCTCGATCGCGATCGGCACGGTCTCTACGCCATCGCCCGTCGGCACCCGCCGCGGGCGAGGCCGGAAGGGGGAGGTCTCAGGGACGATCGGTCCGTTGGTCTCGGCCAGGGCGCCGCCCCGGTAGGCCTCCCAGACAGCCATCACCGTATCGCGGTGCGGCCGGATGCGGCAGTGCTCGTCGCGGTTGCCCATCTCGTCGCAGTACCCGAGCGGCACGCACTTGGGGGCGAGGAAGGAGCCGAAGAAGGGCGAGACCCGGAAGATCTCGTGGCGGATCTGCTTGAAGAGCTGGCGGATCTCCCATTGCGCCATGGTGCAGAGGCGCAGGCCCGACATGTGGATCAGCTGCCGCAGGTTGACGGTCATGATCAGGTTGGTCTGGACCGCGTTGGGGAAGATGAAGCGCGCGTCCTCGGCCGGCACCTCGGCCTGGAGCAGCTGACCGTACAGGTCCATGTTCCCGTCGACCGCGGCCTGGAACCGCCCGGCCAGGTCATCGGGCAGGTCGCCGTTGGCGATCGAGTCGGGGATCGTGTAGTTGTCCCGCTTCTTGAAGGAGACGTAGCGCTGCGACTGCTGGTCGAAGGCGGTCCCGGCCCGATGGCGCACCAGCTGATGGGAGAGGGTCCTGGTGACGCCGGAGATGGCAAAGGTGAAGTTGACGTGCTCGATGGTCGAGCCGTGGCCAGACTCCATCACCTTGCGGACGAGCGCCTGCTGCTTCTCGTCGGCCACGCCGCGCGAGACCGCCTTGTCCCAGATCTGGTCGGGGAGCTGCTCGGAATAGCAGGTTCGGCAGGCGGTGTAGATGATCGGGAGGTAGTACTCCTCGACGATCTCCTTGGTCGGGAAGATGAGCTTGGCGGAGACTGCGGAGTGGCTCGACATGGGTCCCGAACGATACCACCGGGGGACGCTTCCGAGGGCCGCTTATCCACCACCGGTTGGGGTGTGGATAACCCGATGCCGCTATCTTGTGGAGTCGGCCTCGATTGAGGCATCGTCGGGCCGGACCTCGTGCCGACGCTCGTCGAGGCGCGCAAGGCCGTGGAGCCGATCGAACGCGATGCGGTTGCCACCCGCCGCCTTGGCCGATGCGAGCGCCTCCTCCGCGGCGGCCAGCAGCTCTTCCCCGCTCAGCGTCATCCCTGGGCGCATGAGCGCGATCCCGATCGAAAGGCTCACCGTGAGCTCGCCGCGGTCGGTCGAGAACTGGCGCTCGACGAGCCGATCGAGGAGCGCCTGCGCGAAGGTCGCGGCGCCGCCTTCATCGGTGTGGGGCAGGATCGTCAGGAATGAGTCGCCGCCCACGCGTCCCAGCGCATCGGCCTCCCGGATGCGGAGTCGCAGGCGGAGCGCCACCTCGCGCAGGACCGCGTCCCCGACCGTCAATCCGTAGTCGTGGTTCATCTCCGCGAAGCCGTCGATATCAATCAGCACGACCGTGACCGGGTGCGCGTATCGGCGCCCCTCGGCCGCCTCCACCCGGAGCCGGTCGAGGGTCGGGCCGCGGCTGGCGAGGCCGGTCAGTGGGTCGACGGTCGAGGCCCGCTCGATCTCGGCGCGCTGGAGCCCGATGGTGCGGCGCGCCGCGACGAGGTCATCGAGCGTCGCCCGAAGCTCGCGGGTGAGGCGTGCGGCCTCGTCGTATTCCGGCTCGGCGATCGATTCCGGGATCGGGTGGAGCCGGCTGCGCACCTCAGGCAGGGTCACGTTGGATGGCAGCATGGGAGCCGCAGCGCTGGTCCGGCGCAACCGGCGCTCGACCATGATCCAGGCCATCGTCGCGGCCGCGACCGCCATTCCGGCGAGTCCGGGGACGCGCTCGGCCGGTGACGTTCCGGCCAGCGCGAGCGCAGCGAACGACCCCGCCGCAACGCCGATCGCCGTCGCCCGAGCGCCCTCGCGCCAGGTGAGTGCAGCAGCAGCCGCACCGAGGACGGCAGCACTTGCGAGGAGGACCGGTGCCGCCGCATCGCCGCTGGTTCCGAGGAAGAGCGTTGCCGCCGCTCCGGCGTCAATCACGACCACCGCGAAGACCACGCCGGCCCAGCGTCGTGGCCGGCCCCTGAGGCGACGCGCGCGCAGGGCCGAGCCGGCACCGAGCGCCACCGCAGTCATGGCCAACCCGATCCCGAGGCCGAGCGGGTGCATAGCCGAGGCAGCGAGGCCGGCCAGCGTGGCGGCCAGGAGGCCCAGCCCCACCGCGTCGCCAACATCGCGCAGCCGTCCCCGCTCGAGGTGCGCCGCGATGGTGAGGAGCAGGGCGACCGCGGCGGCCACGGCCCCAAGCCCAGCCACCCCCGCCGCAACCCACGCGGGAAACGTCGCGTGGCCTACGAGCAGGCGAATGAGGGCGAAGGCAGCGAGCGGCGCGAGCGCCGCTGATAGGCGGGCTCCGCTGCGTGCCAGGTTGGTTGCGCGGGATCGGTCCAAGGGCATTCCGCGGTGCGGCCGTGCACCGCCGAGTGTCCCGTTGCACCCGAGTGAGCGGCAATAGTACGAACGCGTATCCTCGGGCCGTGTCGACCCCCTCGCCGAGCCGCCCGGTCATGACGCGCCGCGCCTTCTTGGAGCAGACGGATCGGCTCATCGCGGACGGCGAGTCGCTCGTCGCGACCCCGCATTGGGACCTCTTCCGCGCCTGGCTGCTCAACAGCGACGAGCTGCTGGAACGGGTCTGGGGCCGGATGGACCGATACCACCTCGCCTGGCTGAACGTCGGCCGCGATTCGGCGCCGTCCGGATCGGACCTCGACGAGGCGGGGACCGCCCGATTCATCGCGGAGCTGGCCAGCGCCAAGCTGGCCGTCCTGCGTACCATGCGATCCGCCGTCGCGCAGCGCGGCTGGCGGAGACTCAGCGAAGAGGACGAGCAC
The DNA here is from genome assembly GCA_041499395.1 of Candidatus Limnocylindria bacterium. GTDB lineage: Bacteria > Chloroflexota > Limnocylindria > QHBO01 > QHBO01 > CF-167. The sequence goes on along the minus strand of JBGQKH010000011.1, from coordinate 20,040 downwards.
GAGTGACCGATCGTCAGCGTGAGCCGATCGGCGGCCTGGCCGCCGTTTTCGCGCATCCCGACGACGAGAGCTTCACCGCCGCCGGCGCCCTTGCCCTGGCCCACGACGCGGGGCGCACCGTGCGGCTGCTGCTCCTCACCCGCGGCGAGGCCGGGAACGCCGAGCGGTCGCCGGACCTCGACCTGGCCGATACCCGCGAGGAGGAGATGCGCTGCGCCGCCGCGAAGATCGGGATGGACGAGGTGACGGTCGTCGACCACCCCGATGGGCGCCTGTTCGAAGTTCCGTTTTCGACCCTGGTGGACGAGATCGCCGTCTGGCTGGCCGATCGCCGCCCTGACGTCGTGATCACCTTCGGCGCGCACGGCGTGACGAACGACGCGGACCACGTGGTGGTCGGCGCGGCGACGCGCTGGGCAGTCGAGCGGCTCGCCGAGTCGGGGATCGCGCCGCATGCCGTCTACGTGGTGGCCCCCGTCTTCGGTCCCGGCCAGCGCCGATACGACCTCTCGCCGGAGGAGGGGGCCGCCAGCCATCGGATCGACATCACGGAAGTGGCGGGGCGGAAGCTCGCCGCACTCGCCTGCCATGCCTCGCAGGGAGACACCGCCGAGGAGATCGCCGAGTTGCGTGCCGCGCTCGATCGGGAGGGATTCGTGTACGAGGGCTACACCCGCGTCCGCCCCACCGTCCCCGCCGCCCGCCCGACCTTCTTCTCGCGTCTCTAGCTCCGGGATGGGAGCTGAGCGCAATTCTTGCTAGACTGGTCGGCAATGACGATTGACTCGAACCTCGCCAAGGTCGACGAGGTGATGACCGCGCTCTACGACATCCACGACCCGGAGATCGGGATGAGCATCGTCGACCTCGACCTGATCAAGCACATCGAGATCGGGGCCGACGGCGCGCCGACCGAGATCAAGATGGTGCTCACGACGCCCTTCTGCCCGTGGGCCGGCGAGCTGATCCAAACGGTGAAGCAGAAGACCGAGGAGGTCGTCGGGCCGCCCGTCAAGGTGACCCTGCTCGCCGATCGCTGGGAGCCACCGCCCGGCCTCTTCTAGGGCTTCAGTCGTCCGGCATCGCTCGGCGCTCGCCGACCGGGCCGGCCGCCGTGGGAAAGGCAAGCGTGCCCGCCCCGACCCACCACTCCATGACGTCGTAGGCGAGACGTCCGGCCTGCACCGATGGGTCCCGATCGCTCAGGCGTCGAGCCTCAGCCGGGTCGCAAGCGAAGACCGAGAGGCCGCGAAGCGAGACGTCGGATTGCGCTCCAAGCGGCCCGTTGACGACCAGGACGCCCTTGTCGCGCAGCTCGGCACGGTAGGCGAGGTGGCGGGCCTGGAGCGCGTTGAGCTCCTCGTCCGGCATGTGCGGCGCGTCGCTCGGCCGGCGGAGCAGGACCAGGGTGTAGACGTCGAACGCGTCGGGGATGTTCGGATCTCGAGGCATCGGTCCTTCCCGCGGCGGGGTGCCCGGTGAGTATGCCGGGCGGTACCGCGGTAGGATCCACTGAGCATGCGCATCTACACGAAGAAGGGCGACGGCGGCAGTACCGGCCTCCTGTTCGGGGGCGCCCGCGTCAGCAAGGCGGACCTGCGCACCGACGCCTACGGCACGACCGATGAAGCGGTCTCGGCCCTCGGCCTGGCCCGCGCCGCGCTCACCGGCGAGCCGGCCGCCAGGGAGCTCACGGGCCTGCTGCTCCGCCTGCAGCGCGAGCTCTTCGTGGTCGGGGCCGAGCTGGCGACGCACGTCGACAAGCGCGCCAAGCTCACCGATGGTGCCAGCCGTGTGACGGCCGAGATGGTCACCTGGCTGGAAGGGGAGATCGACCAGATCGAGGCCGGTCACCCGATGCCGAAGGAGTTCGTGATCCCCGGCGAGAGCCTCGCCGGTGCGGCGATCGACCTGGCGCGGTCAACGGTGCGGCGTGCCGAGCGCCGGGCCGTCGCACTCAGCAACGCCGGCGGCCTCCCGGACTCGCAAGTGGTCCCCTATCTCAATCGGCTTGCCGACCTGCTCTTCGTCGCTGCCCGCGCAGCCGATGGGGGCTTCCGTCCCGTTCGAACCCACGAGTAGAATCGGCCCGCCCACAAACCCGCCTCCCGGCGGGGCTGCACCGCGGCAGACCGGCTCTGCGGTGGCGCACTGACAAGGAGACCCACACGATGAGCTATGCCGTGACCAACCCCGCCACGGGCGAGACGGTCAAGACCTACGACACCATCACCAACGCCGAGCTCGAGGCCGCGATCGCCGCAGCCGACGAGGCGCACCGCACGTGGTCGAAGTCGACCACGGTCGCGGAGCGCGCGGCCCTCATCGGGCGCGTTGGCGAACTGCACACCGAGCGCCGCCGGGAGCTGGCGGAGCTCATCGTGCGCGAGATGGGCAAGCCGATCGCGCAGGCGCTCGGCGAGGTCGATTTCGCCGCGGCGATCTACGCGTACTACGCCGACCATTCGGCGGACTTCCTAAAGGACGAGCCGATCCAGCTCCTCGCGGGCGATGGCTCGGCGGTCATCCGCCGCTCGTCGCTCGGGGTGCTGCTCGGTGTCATGCCGTGGAACTTCCCGTACTACCAGGTCGCCCGCTTCGCCGGCCCGAATCTCATCATCGGCAACACGATCTTGCTCAAGCACGCCGAGCAGTGCCCCGCGTCCGCCGCCGCGATGCAGCAGATCTTCCTTGACGCGGGCTTCCCGGCCGGCGCGTACGTGAACATCTACGCCTCACACGACCAGATCGAGCAGGTCATCGCGGACCCGCGCGTGCAGGGCGTCTCGCTCACCGGCTCCGAGCGCGCCGGCGCGGCGGTCGCCGAGATCGCCGGCCGCCACCTGAAGAAGGTCGTGCTCGAGCTCGGCGGCTCGGACCCCTTCATCCTGCTCTCGACCAACGACCTCGACGCCACAGTGCAGAACGCGGTCGACGCCCGACTCGACAACAGCGGCCAGTCGTGCAACGCGGCCAAGCGCTTCATCGTCGCCGACGAGCTGTACGAGCCCTTCCTCGAGAAGTTCACCGCGAAGATCGCCGAGATCGAGGCGACCGACCCGACGTCGGCCGACTCGGCGCTCGGCCCGCTCTCCTCGCTGAAGGCCGCCGAGCGGGTCGACGAGCAGGTCAAGCGCGCGGTCGAGCACGGCGCGACGCTCGTGCACGGCGGCACCCGCGATGGCGCGTTCTTCCAGACCACCGTGCTGACGGATGTCACTCCGGAGAACCCCGCCTCCAAGGAGGAGTTCTTCGGCCCGGTCGCGCAGGTATACCGCGCGAAGGACGAGGCCGACGCGGTACGCATCGCGAACGACACTCCGTTCGGCCTGGGCTCGTACGTCTACACCACCGACCAGGAGCAGGCGCTCCGCGTCGCCGACGGCATCGAGGCCGGCATGGTGTTCGTGAACGTCGTGCTCGCCGATGGCGTCGAGCTGCCGTTCGGCGGCATCAAGCGCTCGGGCTCGGGCCGCGAGCTCGGCCGCTTCGGTGCCGACGAGTTCGTGAACAAGAAGATGATCCGCATCGGCTGACGCCCAGGCGTCACTAACATCGGGTCGTGAAGTACGGGTTCATCGTCACGGGCGGGGAAGCGCGGGAGCAGGTCGAGCTGGCGCGCGCCGCGGAGGCCGCCGGCTGGGACGGGGTCTTCACCTGGGACGGCGTCCATGTCTCCGACGACATCGAGACCCACGACCCCTGGGCGCTCTTGGGCGCGATCGCCATGGCCACGCAACGCGTCCGCCTTGGCGCGATGCTGACACCGCCGTCGCGACGACGGCCGTGGAACCTGGCTCGTCAAACGACCACGGTCGATCGGCTGTCGGGTGGCCGGCTGATCCTGCCGGTCGGCCTGGGGGCAGCGGACGATCGCGGGGTCGTGGCGCTCGGCGAGGAGGCTGACCGCAGGACGCGGGCCGAGCGGATGGACGAGACGCTGGAGATCCTGATCGGGTTGTGGAGCGGCGAGCCCTTCGGGTACAAGGGCAAGCACTACCAGTTCGAGCCGATGGCGTTCCGTCCAACCCCGGTGCAGCGACCACGAATTCCCATCTGGGTGGTTGGCGCGTGGCCGAGCGAGCGGTCGATGAGCCGCGTCCTGCGCTACGACGGCCTCCTGCCCTACTGGCTGCCACAGCGCGGGGCAGAGGGCCTGGCGCGACCGCAGGCGCCCGAGCAACTGGCGGAGATGCGCGACTGGATCGGCGCGCGACGAAGCCTGGAGGGCTTCGACATCATCATGGAGGGCACGACCTCAGCCGATGACGCGGCCGCCGCAGCGGCCACGGTCAAGCCATGGGCCGATGCCGGCGCCTCGTGGTGGATCGAGTCGGACTGGTCGAACTGGGACGTAGGAGTGATGCGCCGTCGGATCGAGGGAGGGCCGCCGCGCGTGGAGGCCGCTGCTAGCATCGGCTCCGATGGCTGACACGAAGGGTCCCGCGGTTCACAGCTCGATCGTCATCAATCGGCCGATCGGAGATGTCTTCGCCGTCCTGACGAACGTCGAGAACACCGAGAAGTGGTTCCCCGGCAACGTGAAGGAGTGGTGGACATCACCGCCACCGCATGGTGTGGGGTCCACGCGCCGCGCCCGCGTGAAGATGGGCCTGATGACCACCGAGAACGATGCCGTGACGACCGTCTACGAGCCGCCGCATCGAGCCGGGCTGAAGGGGATCTCGAAGAATGCCCCGTTCGAGGCGATGCTCACCTTCGAGGCAGTCGAGGGCGGGACCCGGGTGGACTCGAGCATCGAGCTGTTCATGGCCGGGGCGGCGAAGCTCTTCGGTGGCATGTTCACGAGGTGGTACCAGAAGAGCTGGGACCAGGGCCTGGTCAACCTGAAGCGGATGATGGAGGTCGGAGAACTGTAGGCCGCCGCCTTCCAACTCCGTTGCCGCTGGGCGCGACGGATAAGGATCGACGGCCGGATCGCAGGGGCCGGCGCCATACTGAGGTTGATGACAACCGGCTCGCGCCTACCCGCGCTCTTCATGCTGATTCTGGTGGTGGCCGCGGCGGCGTCGCTCGTGGCCGGTTGGGGAGTAGCGGTCGGGGTCGGCGTCTTCATCGGGCTGGTGCTTGGCTTTGTCGCAATCCTCGCCGCCTTCGCGATGGCGCAGCGGACCGGCGGATTCGCGAGCTTCTCATCCCTACGTGCCACGTCGAACCAGATCGAACCAGATCGTGCCCTGCTCGACAGGCACGGTCACGACTCCATGCGCGTTGCGGGGATCGACGAAGGTGACCTTCGGCGGGTCATCGCGCTGGGCACCACGGTTGAAGCCGGCGGGGTCCGCCTGGAGCTGACCTCGGTCGAGCTGCGCACCGATGGAGGCCTCGCCACGCTTGTGGCGCACACACGACCGCCCATCGGTCAGGCCGGCCCATTCGTCGAGGTCCGGGTCAGCGATGACACGGGGACGATCTACGTCGCCGCCGGGCAGGGCCTGGGAGGTCCGGGTCCGACGACAACCCGCCACGATGTGCGCTTCGCCCCCGGGCCGCCATCGAGCGCCAAGGTGCTGACGCTCAGTATCGACCGCTTTGTCGACCCGTTTTCCGGTGGCGCAACTCCGATCGATGGCCCATGGACGTTCGAGATCAGCCTCGGCTCGTAACGGCTCGTGTGACCCGGGTCGTTGGCAATCTGGCGCGCTAACTAACCTGGCGGCGGCGATCGCGGTGCCCCGTCGTGTCACGATGCCCTGCGAGCCAGACTGCGGGATGGGCCCGTCAACCCTCAAGGTGGATCTCCGCTGAGGTTGTCCGGGTGGCCCGTCACCGGATCGGAGCAGTATTCATTGCTCCCACTGAAACACCTCGTCCAGGCTCTTCCCGAACACATCGGCGATCCGGAACGCCGCCTCCAGCGACGGAGAGTACTTGCCGGCCTCGATGGCGGCGATCGTCTGGCGGGTGACGCCGATGCGCAGGCCGAGTTCGGCCTGCGACATCTCGTAAACCTAACGTTGTGTCAAGCCTGTTATGCAGTCTCCAGGCGTGTGAGCTTCGCGCGAGCCGGATGTAGGCGCGCTTAGCGGGACCCGCCGGCGGAGCTGGATGGCAGGGTGAATCGAACCGTCGTCCCGTCGCCGGGGCCGGACGCGGCCGTCATGAGCCCGCCGTGGGCCTCGACGAGGCTCTTGGCAATTGGCAGTCCGAGGCCGCTTCCCGGGGAGTCAGGGGAGCGATAGAAGCGATCGAAGATCCGGTCGAGCTGGTCGCGCGGGATGCCGCTGCCGGTGTCGTGCACCGTAACCTCGACGTTGTCCCCGGCGACGGCAGCTGACACGGCCACCTTGCCATCGCGAAGCGTGTAGCGAAGTGCGTTGGTGAGCAGGTTCGCAACGACCTCGCGGATGCGCGACGGGTCGACGTCAACGGTGGGCAGGCGGGGAGCTGCAGTAACGGTGAGGGTGACGCCCGCCTCATCGGCCTGGGTGCGGTAGCCGGCCGAGGCCTCGGTGAGCAACGCTCCGATGTCTGTCGGCTCGCGATGGAGGGCAAGGCTGCCGGCTTCGGCCAGCGTCAGGGTGCGCAGGTCCTCGATGAGCCGCTCCATGAGGCGCGTCTCCTCGAGGATCGGCTGGAGATGGGCGGCATCCGCCGGGTAGACGCCGTCGAGGAGGGCCTCGAGGTTGCCCTGGATCACGGTGAGCGGCGTGCGCAGCTCGTGGGAGACATCGGCCAGGGCGGACCGACGCTGCTGCTCGACCTCCTCCAGCCGGGCGCTCATGTCATTGAAGGCGCGGGCCAGGGTGCGCACCTCGCGCGGGCCGCGCTCGGGGACTCTCGTGCTGAAGTCGCCCGACTCGACGCGGCCGGAGGCCTCGATCATGTCGCCCACTGGAGCCGCGGCACGGCGCAATGACCGGCCGAGGTTGAGCAGGACGAGCAGGACCAGGAGGCCGATGAGGATCCCGATCGCCGGCGATCCCGCGGCGCCGAGCGTGCTGCCGACCAGCCACGCGAGCAGCGCGACGACCGTCACGAGCACCGCCACCATGATCATGAAGAAGCAGCCGATGCGCCACATGAATCGGCCGCGCATGTGGCGCCATGCTTCCTCGCCCGCCGGCCCCGATGGCGGCCATACCTCGTCCTGCGGCCACCATGGGGGACGATGGCGACGGTAGCGCCGGCGATCGCTATGCATCGGCCAGGCGGTAGCCGACGCCGTAGACGGTGAGCAGGTAGCGCGGCGTCCGGGGATCGGGCTCGATCTTGCGGCGGATGTTCTTGACGTGGGCGTCGATCGCCCGTTCATAGGACTCGAACGCGACGCCGTGGATGGCGTCAAGCAGCTGGGCGCGGGTGAAGACGCGGCCCGGCTGGCGGGCGAGGGCGGTGAGCAGCTGGAACTCTGTGGCAGTGAGCGACGCCGGTTGTCCAGCAACGTCCGCGCGGAGCCGCGGCAGGTCGAGCGTCAGGTCGCCGGCGCGCAGGACCTCCCCGTCCGGGGCCGCATGCCGTCGCAGCACGGCGCGCACCCGTGCCTCGAGCTCGCGCGGGCTGAAGGGCTTCGTGACGTAGTCATCGGCGCCGAGCTCGAGGCCCACCACCTTGTCGGTCTCCTCGTGGCGGGCAGTGAGCATGATGATCGGCACGCCGGAGTCGCGGCGAAGACGTCGCGTGACCTCGAGCCCGTCGAGCGCCGGCAGCCCCAGGTCCAGGACGATGAGATCGGGCCGCTCCGAGTGCGCCCGCATCAGCGCCTCGTTGCCGTCCCGCGCCGTTGAGACGGCAAAGCCCGCCCGCTCGAGGTAGTCGCGGACGAGCTGAACGATCTTGGGCTCGTCGTCGACGACGAGGATGCGTGCCACGTTCGGCATGGTAGTCGGACGGGCGGCGCCGGCCGCCCGTCCGTATCGGTCCTGGAAGGTCAGGCCTTGTCCGGCGTCGCAGCCTCCGGCCCCTTGCCGTGCTGTTCCTCGTGCCAGCTGCCCATGTAGTCGTGCCAGCCGCTGTGGCGTCCCCACTTGCCGTATCCGCCCGGGCCGCGGTGCCCGCCCATGCGGCCCATGCCAAAGGCGGCGCGAATCAGCCCGAAGAAGAGGAACAGGAAGAACAGTCCGATCAGGAACCCGCCGAACCCGAATCCGCCGCCCCACGGCTGACCAAGGTACGCGGCGGAGGTGTAGCCCACGGGGATCGCTGCGCCGGAGGCAATCGCATGTCCGATGTCGGAGTTGATGCCTGCCGTCACGCCGGCGTTGTAGATGTTCACCCCGACCACCGCCAGCAGCCCCACCAGGAGCAGGAAGGCGAAGAATCGAAAGAAGCCCATTGGAATGACTCTCCTCGTAATGGATCCTCGCTGGATCCGATGAGGGAAGCATCACGGGCCGATATGCGCGAATTGTGAACGCGGCGTGGAGGAGTACTCACCAGGTGGCTGGTACGACCGGCGAACCGGCGCGAGCCGGCCTTTCTCGGGCGCTTGAGCCGCACAGTGACTGACACGACCGACGGGGCTCGCTCCGCTCGGTTCCTCGGTCGTACCAGCCGCTGGGTGACTAGCCGGACGCCTCTCTTCTCGTGCGAGTGACAACCGCGCGCAATCGGGCTACGATCCTGACAGTCATCCGGCCTTGTACTCAGACGTCGACGCTTACCGGATTCTCCAGGTCGATCCGCGCGCTGAAAGCTTCGTCCTTGCAGCAGCGTATCGAGCTCTTGTCCGCTACTACCACCCCGATGGGCCGCACCCGGACACCGCGCGCATGGCGGAGATCAACGGAGCGTACGCGCTGGTCCGGACTCCTGATGAGCGTCGCAAGTACGACAGCGAACGCCTCAAGGCAGTGGGGCCCGGCAGCGCAGCCGCCTCCCAACCGACCGTTGTTGAGCCCCAGGCCCGGTTCGATCCATTCGCACGCCGCGCAGGCCAGCCGGGCACGGCTCCGCCGGACGGCTCGTCGATCCTCACCTTCGGCCGCTACACCGGGTGGAGCCTTCGAGCCCTGGCCCGCCACGATCCGGACTACCTCCGATGGCTGGTGCGGCATTCGTCTGGGGTCCGGTATCGGAGGGAGATCCTTGAGGTCCTCCCGAAGGAAGTGGAGCCTGGGGCGCGCCTGAAGGCGAGGAGGTAACTCAGCGCCCCACGCGGGGCTGTACGATCGGCGCTGATGGCCGACATCGCCGGAGCTCCTCTGGCTCGCCCGCGCGGGCGAACGCCTGCGCTCCGCCTAGAGGAGCAGCACGAGCTGCTGCATCAGGGCGTCGCCCTCTTTAACGGGCTTCGCTACTGGCATGCGCACGAGGCCTGGGAGACGCTCTGGCGGGCCGCCTCAGAGCAGGATCGCGACTTCTACCAGGGGCTGATCCAGGTCGCCGCCGGGCTGCTGCACCTCCAGCGCCGCAACGCTCGGGGCGCGCGCAATAAGCTGAGCGAGGGGCTCGAGAAGCTGGCGAAGTACGAGCCGGCGCATCGGGGCCTGGTCGTGAGCGAGCTGGTGGCCAAGGGCCAGCTGATCCTGAACGACCTCAACCAGGGCCTGGTCCCGTACCTGATCCCGCCGGTCATTCGCTTCGCGGAGCTGGAGAGCGAGCGGGACTTCAGCCGATGAGCGACGGCGAGCGGGTCGAGCACGATTCGATGGGCGAGGTCCACGTCCCCGCCGGCGCCCGGTGGGGAGCCACCACCCAGCGCGCCATCGAGAACTTCCCGATCAGCGGGCAGCGCGTCGATCCGGAGCTGATCCACGCCCTGGGCCGGATCAAGGCCGCGGCGGCGAGCGCCAACGCCGCGCTCGGCGTGCTCGATGCCGAGACGGCTGCCGCCATCCGGGCCGCAGCGCTCGAGGTGGCGGACGGCGGCTGGGACGACCACTTCCCGATCGACGTGTACCAGACCGGGTCCGGCACCTCGTCGAACATGAACGCCAACGAGGTGATCGCCAACCTCGCCTCCGAGCGGCTTGGCCGGCCGGTGCACCCCAATGACAAGGTGAACGCCAGCCAGTCGAGCAACGACGTCTTCCCGTCGGCCATTCACCTGGCCGCGACCGATGGCGTGGTGAACGCCCTGATTCCCGCTCTGCGCCGCCTGGCCGTGTCGCTCGAGGGCAAGGCCGGGGAATTCGCATCGGTCGTGAAGTCCGGGCGCACGCACCTGATGGACGCCACGCCGGTGACGCTGGGGCAGGAGTTCTCCGGCTACGCGGCCCAGGTGCGCTATGGGATCGAGCGGCTCGAGTCGACGCTCCCCCGGGTCGCGGAGCTTGCGCTCGGCGGCACGGCGGTTGGCACCGGGATCAACGCCCCGGCGGGGTTCGCGGCGGCGGTGATCGAGGAGCTGGCCTCGTCCACCGAGCTGCCGCTCACCGAGGCGCGGAACCACTTCGAGGCGCAGGGCGCCCGCGACGCGCTCGTGGAGCTAAGCGGGCAGCTGCGGACCATCGCCATCGGCCTCTACAAGATCGCGACGGACATCCGCTGGATGGGCTCCGGGCCCCGCGCCGGCCTGGCGGAGATCCACCTGCCCGACCTCCAGCCGGGCTCGTCGATCATGCCCGGCAAGGTGAACCCCGTCATCCCCGAGGCGCTCTCCATGGTCTGTGCCCAGGTGATCGGCAACGACGCGTCGATCGCCTTCGGCGGCGCGGCCGGCAACTTCGAGCTGAACATCATGCTGCCGATGCTGGCGCGCAACCTGCTCGAGTCGATCCGGCTGCTGAGCACCGCATCGATCCTGTTTGCGGACCGATGCGTCAGCGGCATCGCCGCTGACGAGGCGCGGGCCCGCGAGTTCGCCGAGGGGTCGCCCTCGATCGCCACGGCCCTGAACTCGGTCCTCGGCTACGAGGAGGTGGCTGCGATCGCCAAGCAAGCGCTGGCAGAGCGCAGGACGATCCGCGAGGTCGTGATCGAGCGCGGACACGTGGCGTTGGGCAAGGTCAGCCTCGCCGACCTCGACCGACTTCTCGACGTGATGGGCATGACGAAGCGCTAGGCCTGGACACCAGCCGGCTCGGGGCGTTCAGCGATGGCGTCCTTGCCACGAAATACAAAGAGCCTGGCAATGGATCGCCACTGCCAGGCTCAGGTGGTAAGGGTTGACTGATTACCGCCGGCTGAGCAAGCCTCGCGATCCGGTCGCCAGGTGCACCACGTAGATGACCGCGATCGCACCGACGGTCGCGATCAGGATGCTCCCGATGTTGATGCCGGTGACGTCGCCGATCTTGAGCAGGTTCGAGGCGACGTAGCCGCCGACCAGCCCGCCCACGATGCCGAGCACGATCATCATCAGCAGGCCCTCACGGGCGTGCATGACCTGACTGGCCAACCATCCGGCGATTGCGCCGACGACGATCCAGGAGATGAGTCCCATTCCCATTTGGTTCGTACCTTTCGTTTCCGCGTCGGCCGTTTGCGTCCGACGCGGTCTGCGGGCCAGTCCCGGCCCATCGGGGGACCGCTAGGCGGTCAGCTCACGCCGTAGGCGGGCTCCCGGCTGAAGATGCCCGTGCCCCAGATCACGATCAGCTCGAGGACCGACCAGCCGACGAGCGCCAGGATGGCGGCCACGTCCAGCGTGGAGCCACCCGAGGTCAAGGCGTTGGTGTGGAGGATCCCGTTGAACGGCGCCACGAAGAGCTGGCTCACGTTCAGGATCGCCGCAACGATGCCGTTCGCCTCTCGTGCGTCGAGGATCAAGAGGATGATCCGCGCCCCGATGACGATCTGGATCAGCCCAAAGAGGAGCACCGTGACTCGCCGCGTAAGCTCCGAGCCTCCCGGGCGACTCCTCGTGGTGTGGCGGCTCGCGGTTTCGACTGTCCGTTGGATGACAGCAGGCGGGTCGCCTGCCTGGGTCACCGGTGACTCAGTTGCCGGAGACTCAGTGATGACCGTTCGATCGACCTGGTCGATGGCCATGGATTCCTCCGTACGCTATCGGCATCCGGGGGAGCGGTGGGGGAAGGCCACCGCCGGGTTACGTACCGGCCACTGCTGCTGCTCGCAGTAGAGCACGGTGTGGTAGTATTGTCAACTGTAGGTTGTGCAATGCACTGTAGTGAAGGTGTCATGTCACCATCGATCGGATCCGTGCTCAGGCAGGCCCGGGAGGTCCGCGAGCTCTCTGCCGTCGACGCGGCACGGGCCGCCGGCATCTCCGCGGCCTACCTCAGCAAGCTCGAGAACGACGCGGTGAAGAAGCCCTCGCCGCCCGTCCTGCTCCAGCTGAGCGGGGCGCTGGGCGTGCCGTACGCCGACCTCATGCAGCTGAGCGGCTATCACGTGCCAGGTGCATCCAACGCGAATCCCATCGCGACGGTCAGCTCCGCCCTTTTCGCGGACGTCACCGAGGAGGAGCAGGAGGAGCTCCTCGACTACCTCGCCTGGTATCGGACGCGCAAGCGAGCGGGCAGGGGCGGGTATCGGAGCAGCCGCAAGCAAGCCGAGGTTCCCGCGGGATGAAGTGGATCACGCGCGAGCATGTGAAGGTCGATCGGGTCGCCTGCCCATGGCTGATCCGCAGCTACATCGATCCCGAGGCTGAGTTCCTGTTCGTGCCCGCGGTGGATGTCGCGGCAATCGCCGACCGGGAGGGAGCCACGCCCTTTGACGTCGGGGGCGCGGCGCTCGGTCATCGGAATGGGAAGTGCAGCTTCGAGACGATCATCGAACAGTACGGGCTGCTGGCGCGCGATCCCGCGCTGGCGCGGATGGCCGAGATCGTGCACGGAGCCGATGTCTCGGCCGACCTCGACCGTGTGCCCGAGTCGCGGGGCCTGAAGGCGATCGCAGAGGGCTTCGGCCTGGTCTACACCGATGACCACGCCATCCTGGAAGCGGAGTTCCCGCTCTACGACGCGCTCCATGCCTGGTGTGCCCGGCAGGGCTGAGCCGGATCGGCTGCGTCCTGGCAGGGATCCAGGTCCCCTTTCTCGCGACCGCTTGACCAGATGATCACCGATCGTGCCCGACGGCCGGCGGGCCTACAATCGGGTCCTCACATCACCCATGCATCGGCCCTTGCGCCGTCGCTCATGAGGAGCCTCTGACCGTGACCATCGCCACGACGAGCTACCAAAACCTGATCGGCGGCCGACGGGTCGCGGCGGAATCGGGCAGGACCTTTGACAGCGTCAGCCCGGCGAATCACGAGGACGTGATCGGCACGTTCCCGGCGAGCGGCAAGGCCGACGTGGACGCCGCCGTCGCGGCGGCCAAGGCTGCCTTCCCGGCCTGGAGCCTGATGCCGGCCCCGAAGCGCGGCGAGATCCTGTTCAAGGTGGCCCGCATCCTGGCCGAGCACAAGGAAGAGCTGTCGCGGCTCATGACTCGCGAGATGGGCAAGGTGCTCACCGAGGCGCGCGGCGACGTGCAGGAGGCAATCGACGTCGCCTATTACATGGCGGGCGAGGGGCGGCGCCTCTTCGGGCAGACGGTCCCCTCCGAGATGCCCGACAAGTTCGCGATGGCAATCCGCAAGCCGATTGGCGTGGTCGGCATCATCACCCCCTGGAACTTCCCGATCGCCATCCCCGGCTGGAAGCTCTTCCCGGCGCTGATCTGCGGCAACACGGCCGTGATGAAGCCGGCCAGCGACACGCCGGCCTGCGCCATCCGCTTCGTCGAGCTGCTGATGGAGGGCGGCATTCCCGACGGCGTCGTCAACATCGTGACCGGCTCCGGCGGCGAGGTCGGCAACGCGATCGTCGAGCACCCCGATGTGCGGGTCATCAGCTTCACCGGCCACACCGATACCGGCGTCGAGATCAGCCGCCGTGCGGCTGAGACCCTGAAGCGCGTCAGCCTGGAGCTGGGCGGCAAGAACCCGATCGTCGTGTGGGAGGACGCGGACCTCGGCCTCGCCCTCGACAGCGCCGTCTGGTCGGCCTTCGGGACGAGTGGCCAGCGCTGCACCGCGGCGTCGCGGCTGATCGTGCATCGCAAGGTCCACGACCAATTCGTGGAGATGCTGCGCAAGCGCGTCGCATCGCTCGTTCTCGGCGATGGGCTGGACGACAAGACCGATGTCGGCCCCGTCATCAACGACAAGGCGGTCGAGCGGATTGCTGCGTACGCGGCCATCGGTCGCAACGAGGCGGACCTGGTGATCGGCGGCGAGCCGGCGCGTGATGGCGCCCTCGCGAAGGGGAGCTTCTTCCAGCCGACCATCTTCGCCGAGGTGAAGCCGGATGCGCGCATCGCCCTGGAGGAGATCTTCGGGCCCGTGACGTCGGTCCTCGCGGTCGACTCGTGGGAGGAGACCGTGCGGATCGTGAACTCCGTGAAGTACGGCCTCTCGACCTCGCTCTTCACGCGTGACATCAACCTCGCCTTCCGCTCGATCCGTGACTTCGACTCCGGGCTGGGGTACGTGAACCACGGCACCATCGGCGCGGAGGCGCACCTGCCGTTCGGTGGCACCAAGGCGACCGGCAACGGGCATCGCGAGGTGGGGCAGGCCGCGCTCGACTTCTTCAGCGAGTGGAAGAGCGTCTACATCGACTACTCCGGGAAGCTCCAGCGCGCGCAGATCGACATGGAGTTCGTCGACCAGGAGCAGGTCTAGGGACTGCCGATGCGGTTGCCCTACTTCCCGCTCCGCCTGGTCCTCTTCCCGCACCTGCCGCTGCCGCTCCACATCTTCGAAGAGCGCTATCGGGCCATGACCCGCGACCTCGTGGCCGATGGCTCCCCCTACCAGGGCAGGTTCGTGATCGGGACGATCACCTCCGGTGCGGAGGTGGAGGAGGGCGCGGAGACACCCACCACGGCCGCGGTCGGCACCGTGGCGGAGATTCGCAGGGCCGCGCGATTCGGAGATGGCCGCTGGGCGCTGGTGGTGGTTGGGGTCGAGCGCGTGATGCTGGGGGAGGTGGATCGGTCCGGGCCGTATGCGCTGGTCGAGGTCGAGCCGCTGCCGGAGTCGCTCGGGGACGCAGCCAGGGCGAGCAACCTGCTCCCCCGGGTGCAGGCTGCGCTGGACGACTATCTCGAGACCGTGAAACGCTTCGTTGCCTCCGCGGCGTCCGTGGGGAGAGAGTCGCGGGAGATCACCGATGTGGCCGCATCGCTCGACGAGGTCATCAAGCCGATCCAGCTGCCCGACGACCCGCTCGCGGCCAGCTATGCGGTGGCGGGGGTGCTCCAGGTCGAGCTGCACCACAAGCAGCAGCTCCTCGAGCAGCCCGACGGCGCGAGCCGCCTCCAGGCCGAGCTGAACCTGCTCCGCCGCGAGGCGCGCCTGCTGGCCGACGGCGCCATGCCGCCGATCCGCCGCGACGAACTCCAGTACAACCGCAACTGAGCCGATGACGAGGCGCCTGCTCGCCGCGGGGGCCGCGGTCGTCCTCCTGCTGGGCGCGTGCAGCGTCGCGCCGTCGCCCAGCGCCAGCATGCGGCCCACGCCGACCGCCACGGCGCTCCTCACGACCGCGCCGAGCGAGACCGCCACGCCGACTCCGAGCCCCACCGCGACCGCTCAACCCACGGCGACCCCCGTGGCGAGTGGCTGCCGCGCGGGCAACCGCGTTGCTGCCGGCAATCAGCAGATCCTCGCGAAGGTGCCGGAGGCGGGTCATGCCATGGCGCTCACCCTCGACATGGGCGGCCGCCTCGACCCGGGGATCGACATCCTCAACTTCCTGATCGCAAACGGCGTCTGCGCCACGATCTTCCCGACCGGCGCCATGGCGCAGACATCGGGCGGCATGAAGGTCATGGCGATCATCGCCGCGCACCCGGAGCTGTTCGAGATCGGCAACCACACGATGCACCACTGCGACCTCGTCAAGGGCGGAAGCGGCTCCCCGACGGCGGCGCCGTGCAAGGGGATCACCCCCGACGCCGCCTTCGTCCGGAAGGAGCTGACCGATGCGGCCGCGATCCTCGCGCCGCTCGCCGGCCAGCAGCCGGTCCCGTACTGGCGGCCGCCGTACGGCCTGACCAACTCCTCGGTCCGTAACGCGGCGGCATCGGTCGGCTACACCAAGACGATCATGTGGGACATCGACACGATCGACTGGAAGCCGATCTCCGACGGCGGCCCGTCGGCCGAGCAGATCGCCACCAAGGTGGTGAGCCACGCCGTCGACGGCTCGATCGTGCTGATGCACCTCGGCGGATACGAGACGCTCGCTGCCCTGAGGATCATGGTGCCGGCACTCCGCGACCGTGGGTTCCTCCTGACCAGCATCTCCGACCTGCTGAACTAGCGGCCCCGCGGCTCACCTCGGTCGGGCCGAACGTCACGCGGCCTGCCGCCCAATGGCAGGTGCTCCCAAGCCCTTCCGGTGGGACGCTTCGACCATGGCAGACAAGAGCAGCCTGGCGAGCAAGCTCGGTGGAACGTGGTTCGGCGGGGGCCTCTCCTCGCGTGATCGCGAGCGGCTCGTGGCGGGCGCCACGCTGCGCGCGTTCGGCGTCGGCGAGGTCCTGCTGAAGGAGGGAGCCGCCTGCGAGACGTTCGGCGTGCTGATCACCGGCCTCCTCGGAATGCAGACCCTCGTGCCAGGACGCGGGACGGTAACTCTCATGACCGTCGAGCCGGGCGACGTCTACGGCTGGTCCGCGCTGGTGCCGCCGCATCGGTCCACCTCGACCGTGCTGGGGATCGAGCCGGGTGAGGCGCTCGTCTTCGACGCAGCCGACCTGCGCGACCACCTCCGCGACGACGAGTCGCTGGCCGCAACCCTCTATCCGCGCCTCCTCCAGTCGCTCGGCCGGCGCCTCACCGCGACCCGCTTCCAGCTCCTCGACCTGTATGCGAGGGAGCGCGACTACCAGCCATGGTGATGTCGGCGCCCCCCGGGGCGACCTTCCTGCCGCGAGAGCGATTCGACGCCCTTCTGGACCTGCTCCGGGAGGGCGGTCGTACGGTCATCGGGCCGACGCTGCGCGACGGCGCGGTGATGCTCGGCGAGATCGCCACCGCCGCGGACCTCCCAGCCGGCTGGCGCGACGTCCAGGCGCCCGGCAGCTACCGACTCTCGGATGGGAATGGACCCCGCCTCTTCGACGTGGTCAACGGCCCGCAGTCCTGGAAGCAATTCACCTTCCCGCCTCGCATCCCGGTCGCGACCGCACGGCGCGAAGGGACCGACTCCTCCTTCGCCCCGATTGCCCCCGACCCGCCGCGCCTTGCCTTCCTGGGGGTGCGCGCCTGCGAGCTCGCCGCGCTCGGCGTGCAGGACCGCGTCCTGGCGGGCGGCACCTATGTAGACGAGGACTACCGGGCGCGCCGCGAGTCGTCGATCGTGGTCGCGGTCGAGTGCACGCGCGCGGGCGCCAACTGCTTCTGCGCGTCGATGGGGACCGGCCCCGAGGTCCGCTCCGGCCACGACCTGGTCCTGACCGAGGTCGAGGACGGCTTCGTGGTCTCCTCCGGCTCACCGGCCGGCGATCGGCTGCTCTCCCGCCTGCCCGGGCCGCGCGCCACCGCGGCGCAGATCGCGGCCGCCTCCGGCGCCGTCGCGGCGACCCGCGCGGCGATGGGCGACGACGCGGTCGCGGCGGAGGGGCTGCGCGATCGGCTGATGGACAAGCTCGACAGCCCGCGCTGGGCCGAGGTCGCCGATCGGTGCCTGGCCTGCGCCAACTGCACCATGGTCTGCCCCACCTGCTTCTGCAGCTCCACGGACGTGCATTCCGACCTGGACGGCACCGTCAACGTGGCGGAGCGCGAGTGGGACTCCTGCTTCAACATCGGCTTCGCGAAGGTCGCCGGTGGCAACTTCCGCCCGAACCGATCCGACCGATACCGCCAGTGGCTCACCCACAAGTTCGCGACTTGGCACGACCAGTTCGGCTCGTCCGGCTGCGTCGGCTGCGGCCGCTGCATCACCTGGTGCCCGGTCGGGATCGACGTTCGCGAGGAGCTGGCCGCCATCGCCCCGCCGGCGATCCCGGTGGGACGCATCCCGCCGCGCCCGGCGGCCGCTACCACGGGCCGCTTCGACGTGGCGACCCTGCGCGAGGTCCACTCGGAGACCGACGACACGAAGACCCTGCGCCTCACCCCCGGCGACCCGGCGCTCCTCGGCGGACAGCCTGGCCAGTTCGTGATGGTCGAGCAGCCGGGCTTCCCGGCCTTCCCGATCTCCTGCTCGCGCTACGGCACCGAGTCCCTCTTCCTCACCGTCCGAGGCGCAGGCCCCGCCACGGCGGCGCTCATCAACACGCCGATCAGCGGCGAGGTCGGGCTGCGCGGCCCGCTCGGTCGGCCATGGCCGATCGACCGGGCGCTCGGACGTGACGTGGTGGTGGTGGCCGGCGGGATCGGGCTCGCCCCGCTGCGACCGCTCATCGACGCGCTGATCGCGGACCGCGATCGCTTCGGCTCGATCCTCCTCGCCTACGGAGCGCGCACGCCTGGAGACCAGCTCTTCCGAGACGAGCTGATCTCGTGGACGAAGGCCGGCATCGAAGTGGTCCAGATCGTCGACCGCTCCGGACCAGGCTGGACCGGGCGGGTCGGCGTCGTCACCAACCTGCTCGACCAGCGCGACTTCACGCGGCGGGCGTCGGTCGCCTTCGTGGTCGGGCCCGAGCGGATGATGCAGGCCACGACCCGCGTCCTGCGCGACGGCGGCATCCCCGCAGAGCGGATCTTCGTCTCACTGGAGCGGCACATGGAGTGCGGCATCGGCCTCTGCGGGCATTGCCAGATGGGTCCGTTCTTCATCTGCAAGGACGGCCCGGTCTTCTCGCTCACCGAGCTCGGCGACCTCTTCAGCCGCGAGGGGATCTGATGGCCGACAAGCAGCTCCCCCGCGTCGGTGTCGTGAAGATGGCCTCCTGCGACGGCTGCCAGCTGACGCTCCTCGACCTCGAGGACGAGCTGGTCGCGATCGGGCAGCGCTTCGACCTGGTCGAGTTCCCGGAGGCCACCTCGAGCCGATCGAGCGGTCCGTACGACGTGCTGCTGGTGGAGGGCTCGATCAGCACCCCGGAGCAGCTCGAGCAGATCGTCGAGCTGCGGGCGCGCACCAAGCTGCTCGTCACCATCGGCGCCTGCGCGACATCCGGCGGGATCCAGGCGATGCGCAACTGGTCGAACGAGCCCGAGTGGCGCGCATCGGTCTATCCGCATCCCGAATACGTCGACTCGCTCGCCACCGCCACGCCCGTGGCAGACCACGTCCAGGTCGATGCGGAGCTGCGCGGCTGCCCGATCGACGGGCGCCAGCTCGTCGAGCTGCTCACGGCGCTGCGCCTGGGCCGGCGGCCGCAGCTTCCCGACGAGGCGGTCTGCAACGAGTGCAAGCGGAAGGGACGCGTCTGCGTGCTGGTCGCCTCCGACCTGCCGTGCCTCGGTCCCGTGACGGCGACCGGCTGCGGCGCCCTTTGCCCCGGCTACGACCGCGCCTGCTACGCCTGCTTCGGCCCGAAGGACCAGCCCAATGTCGCCAGCCTCGCGCAGTGGATGGGCGGCAGCCGCACGCCGCAGCAGGTCGATCGCCTCTTCGCGATGTTCAACGGCTACGCGCCCGCCTTCCGCGACGCGGCCCAGCGTGCCGTGCCGGTGATGCAGCCGGTCCCGCGGCCACGCAGGCCAAAGGCCACGACGAAGGGCAAGGCGAGCTGATGTACACCAACGTCCCCAAGGGGGAGCACCACTTCGAGGTCGGCCAGCTGACCCGGGTCGAGGGCGAGGGATCGCTCGACCTGCGCGTGGCCGCCGACGGCACGGTGGCGGCCCAGCTGCGCATCTTCGAGGCGCCGCGCTACTTCGAGCGTCTGGTGGTCGGGCGCACGCCGGACGAGGTGCTCGACATCGTGGCGCGCATCTGCGGCATCTGCCCGGTGGCGTACCAGATGTCGGCGGTGCATGCCTTCGAGGACCTGTTCGAAGTGCCGATCGACCCGACCGTCCGGACGCTCCGCCGCCTCTTCTATTGCGGCGAGTGGATCGAGAGCCACGCCCTCCACATCTTCCTGCTCCACGCCCCCGACTTCCTCGGCTATCCGAGCGCCCTCGACATGGCGAAGGACCATCTCGACCTGGTGGGGCGTGGCCTTGGCATCAAGAAGCTCGGCAACCGCATCGTGTCGATCGTCGGCGGGAGG
>JBGQKH010000010.1:0-41565 GCA_041499395.1 Candidatus Limnocylindria bacterium | reverse complement strand
CTCCCATGCGGTTGCCACCAGGATGATGGTGATCACCGCACCCATCACGCCGCAGAGGATCCCCTCGAGGATGAACGGCCACCGAATGAACGAGTCACTGGCACCGACCAGCCGCATGATCTCGATCTCGCCGGATCGGCTGTAGACCGCGATCCGGATCATGTTCACGATCATGAAGAGGACCGTCAGACCGACCAGCACGAGGGCGATGATCCCGCCGGTCCTGATGTAGCCGATGATGCTCAGCAGCTTCTCATAGTCAACCTGCTTCGTCGTGATCCGCTCCACCTCGGGGCGTCCCTGGAGGGCGTCGGTGACGCTGCCCGAGAGGTTGGGGTCGGTCAACGAGATCTCGACGCTGCCATAGAGGCTGATCTTTGCCCCGCCGAGGTCGAGCGTCATGCCCTGCTCTCGGTAGGCCTCCTTGAGGCGCTGGAGCGCGACCTCCGGGCTGACGTAGTCAACCTTCTTGACGCCGGGCAGCTTCTCGATGTCCGCCAGCAGGGCGTCGATCTGTGGCTGCGGGAGGTTGTCAATCAGGCGGGCCGTGACCCCGACCTTCTGCTCGATGTACTGGAGGCCGCTCTGGAGTCCGCCGAGCACGATCAGCAGGCCGGAGAGGAGGACCAGCATCAGGACCACGGTGGCCGTCGCGGCCAGACTCATCATCGCGTTGCGCCAGAAGCCCTGCCAGGCTCGAACCACGGCGAAGGCGATAAAGCGGAACGCTCGCATCGGCTCAGTACTCCCGCTCGTATGCGGCGCCCGACTCGTCACGGACCAGGGTCCCGTGCTCGAGCGCCAGCACGCGGCGGCGCATCGCGTTGACGATCTCCTGGTTGTGGGTCGCCATCAGCACGGTCGTCCCCATCGAGTTGATCTGGATCAGCAGCTGGATCAGGTCCCAGCTGGTGACCGGGTCGAGGTTCCCGGTCGGCTCGTCGGCGATCAGCATGGCCGGGTCGTGGACGAGGGCCCGGGCGATCGCGGTCCGCTGCTGCTCGCCGCCTGAGAGCTGCGCC
Organism: Candidatus Limnocylindria bacterium; assembly: GCA_041499395.1. Classification (GTDB taxonomy): domain Bacteria; phylum Chloroflexota; class Limnocylindria; order QHBO01; family QHBO01; genus CF-167. Next base: position 40,543 of record JBGQKH010000010.1, on the reverse strand, counting down.
GGCAGGTGCTCATCGTGCTCGTGCAGGCCCACCAGGTTGAGCAACCGCGGCACGCGTTGCCGGATCTCCGCGTTCGTGGCGCCGGTGACCTCGAGGGCAAATGCCACGTTCTCGAAGACCGTCTTGGCCGGGAGCAGGCGGAAGTCCTGGAAGACGATGCCGATCCGCCGCCGCAGCGCGGGCACCTGCCCCCGCTTCATCGTGGTCAGGTCGCGCCCGGCCACCACCACCCTCCCTGCCGTCGGCAGCTGCTCCCGGATCACGAGCCGAATGAAGGTGCTCTTGCCGGCGCCGGAGGGACCCACGAGGAAGACGAAATCGCCGCCGGGAATGCTGACGTTGACGTCGACAAGGGCCACCTTGCCGTTGGGGTAGGTCATCCCCACATCGACCATGCTGATCACCGGCTCCTGCAAGGCCGGCCGCGCGACGAACGGGCGCTGCAGCGTCTCGGTCACGACGCGGCCGCCTCGCCGATCCGCGAGCGCAGGTATCCCTCGATGAACGCGTCGAGATCTCCGTCCAGGACGGCGGTCGGGTTCGACGTTTCGACCCCGGTCCGGAGGTCCTTGACCATCGTGTAGGGCTGGAGCACGTAGCTGCGGATCTGGTTGCCCCAGCCAGCCTCCACATGCTGGCCGCGGAGACGCGCCATCTCCGCCTCCCGCTCCTCCTCGGCCCGCTCAGCCAGCTTGGCGCGCAGGACGGCCATCGCCCGCTCCCGGTTCTGCGTCTGGCTCCGCTCGTTCTGGCAGGTGACCACGATCCCGGTGGGGAGGTGCGTGATGCGGACGGCCGAGTCGGTCTTGTTGACGTGCTGGCCGCCGGCGCCGCTGGCCCGATAGGTGTCGACCCGCAGGTCGCGCTCGTCGATCTCGACCGCCGCGTCCTCGGGCACCTCGGGCATCACCTCCACCAGCGCGAAGCTGGTATGGCGCCGGTTCTGGGAATCGAATGGGCTGATCCGAACGAGGCGGTGGACGCCGCGCTCGCTCTTCAGGCGGCCGTAGGCCCAGCGTCCGTCGATCGCCGCGGTGACGCTCTTGAGCCCCGCCTCCTCGCCCTCGGTCTGGTCGAGGATCTCGGTGCGATACCGGTTGCGCTCCGCCCAGCGCAGGTACATGCGCAGGAGCATCTCGGCCCAGTCCTGGCTCTCCGTGCCGCCCGCCCCGGCGTGGACCGACACGATCGCCGGGCGCTCGTCATATGGCTCGGAGAGGAGCAGGCGCCCCTCCATCCGGTTCCAGTCGGCGGTAAGGGCGCCGAGCTCGCGCTCGAGGTCGGCAGCGAGGGTCGCGCCGCCATCGGGCTCGGCGGCGGCGAGCTCAGCCATCTCGGCCAGGGAGGTGGCGCGCGCCCCGAGCTCCCGCCATGCACCGATCTCCTCGCGCAGCTCGTCGGCTCGGCGCAGCACAGCCTGAGCGGCTGCCTGATCGTTCCAGAGGCCGGGATCTGAGGAGCGCGAGGTCAGCTCCGCGAGCTCGAGTTCCTTGGCGGGCAAGTCAAAGGCGCACCGCCGTATCGGCCACGAGGCGCGCGAGCCGGCGCGCCTCGTCCTTAATTGCGTCCAACGGCCGCCACCATGGGGAGCTCCATCTCGGTCAGCCGCACGCTCTTGCTCCGGATCTTGGCCGGGTTCACGCAGGGGCAGTAGCCCTTGCGCGGGCAGGAGCCGCAGTTGCCGTCGCAGTCGAGGGTCATGGCATAGCTGCAGCGCATGCAATCGCGCTCGCAGACGATGAGGTCTTCGTAGGGGAGGGAGGGGTCTCGGAAGCGGGTGACCAGCGGGAGCGAGGTCGTCGGAGGGGTGGAGGAGAGGGTCTCCGATCCTCGTCGAGAGGTGGCCAGCTGCTTCACGTAGCCCTCCACTTGCGCAGAACGCGAGGTCCAAGGCCTCGCGTTCCTGAGCCCGTATCCTAGCCGGTAATCGCGACTTCGCCAACCCCGAGGATTAGGCTCGCCTCAGGCTCCGTGGCAGCGCTTGTACTTCTTCCCCGATCCACACCAGCAGGGGTCATTGCGCCCGATCTTGGGCCCGCTCTTCTTTGCCGGGGAGCTTGGGCCGGAACCGTTGCCGCTCGTCGCCGCCACGGCTGACGATCCCCCGTCCGCGCCGCCGCCGGTGACGTCGGGGCGGCTCTCGATCATCGGTCCGGGCCGGCGCTGGACGGGCTCACGGGTCAGCGTGACCCGGAAGATGGTGTGAGTGATGTCGTGGCGGATGGTCGACTTCAGCTCGTCGAACATCTTGTAGGCCTCGACCTTGAACTCGTTGAGGGGCTCGCGCTGGCTGTAGGCCCGCAGGCCGATGGCGCGCCGCATGTCATCGACCGCGGTGAGGTGCTCCACCCACAGTGAGTCGATGACCCTCAGCAGCACAAGCCGCTCCAGCACCAGCATGCCATCGTCGCCGACCTCCGCCCGCTTGCGCCGATAGGCCTCGTCGACCTGGGTGCCGAGCAGCTCGGTCATCTGCTCACGGTCAACGATCTCGTCGATCGCGGCGAGCTCGCGCTGGTCGAGCGTTGGGACCATCGCCAGCAGCTGGGCGCGGAGTCCGTCGACGTTCCACTCGGCCGCGAACTCACCGCCCGTGTGCTCGGTGACGAGTCCCTGGACCTCCTCGCCGAGCATGGCGAGGACGGTCGGCGCCAGGTCGTCGGAGCGCAGGATCCGCTCGCGCTCGTGGTAGATCGTCTCGCGCTGGCGGTTGATCACGTCGTCGTATTCCACGACGTGCTTCCGGGTGTCCATGTTGAACCCCTCGACCCGGCTCTGCGCGCCCTCGATGGTGCGGCTCACCATGCGAGACTCGAGCGCGGTCTCGTCGTTGAAGCCGAGAGTGCGCATGATCGACTGCACGCGGTCGCTCGCGAAGCGACGCATCAGGTCGTCCTCCAGCGACAGGTAGAAGCGGGTGCTTCCCGGGTCGCCCTGGCGACCCGCGCGACCGCGCAGCTGGTTGTCGATCCGGCGCGCCTCGTGTCGCTCGGTGCCGACGATGTGCAGCCCGCCGGCGGCCACCACCCGCTCGCGATCCTCCGCGCAGAGCCGATCGGCCTCGGCGAGGGCTGCCGCGTACTGGTCGGGCGACGCGTCGATCACGGTGAGCCCGCGCTTGTGGAGCAGGTCGGCGGCGAGCATCTCCGGGTTCCCGCCGAGGATGATGTCGGTGCCGCGGCCGGCCATGTTGGTCGCGATCGTGACGCTGTCGCTGCGCCCGGCCTGGGCCACGATCTCCGCCTCGCGCTCGTGCAGCTTGGCGTTCAGGACGCTGTGCTTGATCCCGCGCCGCTTCAACATCTCGCTGAGCATCTCGCTCACCTCGACGCTGATCGTCCCGACCAGCACCGGCCGTCCCTTCTCGTGCTCCTCGACGATCTCGTCCGCCACCGCCTGCCACTTCCCCTTCTGGCTGGAGAAGACCAGGTCCGCGAAGTCGTCGCGGACCATCGGGCGGTTGGTCGGAACGACGACCACCTCGAGGTTGTAGACCTTGTGGAACTCCTCCGCCTGCGTCTCCGCGGTGCCCGTCATGCCGGAGAGCTTGTCGTACATGCGGAAGTAGTTCTGGAAGGTGATCGTGGCGAGGGTCTGCGACTCGTTCTGGATCTTCACGCCCTCCTTGGCCTCGACCGCCTGGTGCAGCCCCTCGCTCCACCGGCGCCCGGGCATCAGGCGGCCGGTGAACTCGTCGACGATGATCACCTCGCCGTCCTTGACGACATACTCCTTGTCGCGCCTGTAGAGGGCCTCGGCCTTGAGCGCCTGCTCGAGGTGGCGCGCCATCGAAAAGTCGTTGTCGAAGAGGTTGTCGACCCCGAGCCAGCGCTCCATCTTGTCGGTCCCGGCCTCGGTGATCGCCACCTGCCGGAACTTCTCGTCGATGATGTAGTCCTCCTCGGCGCGGAGGCGCGGCACGAGGCGAGCGAACTGGATGTACTTGTCGGCCGACTCCTCGGCAGCGCCGGAGATGATCAGCGGGGTGCGCGCCTCGTCGATCAGGATGTTGTCGACCTCGTCGACGATGGCGAAGAAGTGGCCGCGCTGCACCCGTGCCGCCAGGTCGATGACCAGGTTGTCGCGCAGGTAGTCGAATCCGAACTCGTTGTTGGTGCCGTAGGTCACGTCGGCCGCGTACGCCTCTGCGCGCGCGACCGGCCGCAGGCTTCTGAGTCGCTCGTCGGTCTGCGGGAAGTCCGGGTCGACCACGAAGGCGGCTTCGTGCTGGATCGAGCCGACGCTCATCCCGAGCCGCCAGAAGACCTGCCCGATCCACTGCGCGTCGCGCTTGGCCAGGTAGTCGTTGACGGTCACCACGTGCACGCCGCGGCCAGTGAGGCCGTTCAGGTAGGCGGCGAGGGGCGCGACGAAGGTCTTTCCCTCGCCGGTCTTCATCTCGGCGATGGCCCCGGAGTGCAGCACCATGCCGCCGATCAGCTGGACGTCGTAGTGGCGCTTGGCCAGCGCGCGCAGCATCGCCTCGCGGACGGCGGCGAACGCCTCGGGCAGGATCTCGTCGAGGGCGGCGTCGATCTGGCGCCGCTCGCGCTTGTGCTGCTCCTTGCGCTCCTCGCTGATCCGCGTCGGATCGCCCACCACGAGCTCGGACTCGGCCGCCTCGTCGGGCGTGAGGGGACGCTGCTCAATCGGGATCAGGAGGTCGCCGAGCGACTCGCGCAGGCGCTCCCGGAACTGCTCGGTGGTCGCGCGCAGCTCGGCGTCGGAGAGGGCGGTGAACTCCGGCTCGAGGGCGTTGATCTGGGCAACGGTCGGTTCGAAGCGGCGGATCTCGCGCTCGTTCGAGTCCGACAGCCGGGAGAGGAACTTCAGCATCGGGAGTCCGAGTATAGCCCGATGGGGCCCGCCGCCCGGTTGCGAGGCCAGCCCGTGGAGATCGGCTAGCGCGCCACCGGCATCGGCATCGGGGGCTCTTCGTCGTCGTCGTCCGGGTCGTGGCTGCCCCAGAAGGTCATCTCCTCGACCAGCTGGACCTCCGACGAGAAGAGCGCGCCAACGCTCTCGCCCCGATGAATCCGCTTGATCGCCTCACCGAAGAGCGGTGCGATCGAGAGGACGGTGATCCGCTCGCGGTTCGTGTTCGCGGGGAGCGGGATCGTGTCGGTCACGATCACCTCGGTGATGGGGCTCGCTTCGATCCTGTCGAGGGCGCCATTCGAGAAGACCCCGTGGGTGGCGCACGAGTAGATCGCTCCTGCCCCTTCGGCCACGAGCGCGGCGACGGCCTCCAAGAGCGAGCCGCCGGTGTCGATCTCGTCGTCGATGATCACGGCGGTCTTGCCGGCCACCTCGCCGATGATGTTCATCAGCTCGGTCTTGTCCTGGTTCCCGACCCTCCGCTTCTCCACGATCGCCAGCGGCGCCTGGAGGATCTCGGCAAAGTTGCGGGCCTTCTTGGCGAAGCCGAGCTCGCTGACGACCACGATGTCGGGCAGGTTCTTCTCGCGGATGTAGCGCGAGAGGATGTTGACTGCCGTCAGCTCGTCGACGGGGATGCTGAAGAAGCCCTGGATCTGTCCTTGGTGCAGGTCCATGGTGAGGACACGATCGGCGCCGGCGACGGTCAGCATGTCGGCGATTAGGCGCGCGGTGATCGGTACGCGGGGCTGGTCCTTCTTGTCCGACCGCCCATAGGCGTAGTACGGCATGACCGCGGTGATCCGGCCGGCGCTGGCGCGCTTGAAGGCGTCGATCATGATCAGCAGCTCCATGACCGAGTCGTTGACCGGCCGGGAGGTGGGCTGCACCAGGAAGACGTCCTGCTCCCTGACGTTCTCCATGACGCGCACGAACGTGTTGTCGTTTGCGAACTTGAAGACCTCGGCCTTGCCGAGCTCCGTGCGCAGGTAGCGGGTGATCTGCTGCGCCAATGGCCGATTGGCGTTGCCGGCGTAGATGCTGAACTCGTCGGCGTACACTCGGATCTCCCAGCGGGTGGCTCGCGGCCTCGATTCTAGCCGCTCGACCGCGTCGCTCAGCCTTCGGTTTCGGCGTCTCCCTCGACCGGCTGCGGCCGATCGTCGACGAAGACGGCGATCGAGACGATCCGGTCGCCCTCTCCCGGCTTCATGACCGTGACCCCGCGAGAGGCACGGCGGTACCGATTCACGCTGCTCACCTCGGTGCGGAGGATCGTGCCCTCCTCGGTGATGAGCATCAGCTCCTCGTCTTCACGCCCCACCACGCGCACCGCCGAGACCCTGCCCGTCTCCGCATTGAGGGAGTTCGCGATCACGCCCCCGGTGGCTCGGTGCTTGACCGGGAAGTCATCGAGCATCGTCCGCTTGCCGTAGCCCTGCTCGGTCACGACCAGCAGCTCGGCCTTCGGCAGGACCACCTCCATGCCGATCACCTCGTCGCCCTTGCGGAGGCGAATGCCCGTGACGCCGCGGGTGTCCCGGCCCATCGGCCGGACCTCGTTCTCGTGGAATCGCGCCGCCTGCCCGTCGCGCGTGGCAAGGATGAGGTCGTCCGATCCGTCGGTCAGCCCCACCCAGCGCAGCTCATCGCCCTCGACCAGGCTGATCGCGATCAACCCGTTGCTCCGGATCTTGGCGTACTCGGCCAGGGAGGTCTTCTTGATCATCCCCAGGCGGGTGGCCATCGCCATGTAGTGATCAGGCTCGAACTGAGGGATCGTGATGATCGCGCTGACGAATTCGCCCTGGTCGACCATCACCCCGGGCAGGTTGATGATCGGCAGCCCCTTTGCCTGGCGGCTTGCCTCCGGCAACGTGTGCACCTTCGTGATGAAGACGCGGCCACGGTTGGTGAAGAAGAGGATGTTGTCGTGCGTGTTCGCCACGAGGAGGTGGCGCACCGCATCCTCTTCGCGGGTGATCATCGCCAGCTTGCCCTTGCCGCCACGGCGCTGCGACCGGAAGGTGCCGATCTGCTGGCGCTTGATGTAGCCACGCTGCGAGAGCGTCACGACGACGTCCTCCGCGGCGACGAGGTCCTCGGCCGTCAGCTCCCGGTTGGCATCGGACTGGATCCGGGTCTTTCGCTCGTTGCCGTACTTGCGGACCAGCTCGTCGAGCTCGTCCCTGATCGCGACCAGGATCTTCCGCGGGTTGGCGAGCAGATCCTCGAGCTCCGCGATGAGGCGAATCACCTGCTCGTACTCGTCTTCGATCTTCTTGCGCTCGAGGGCGGCGAGTCGGCGCAGCTGCATCTCCAGGATTGCGTTTGCCTGCGCCTCGCTCAGCTTGAAGCGGCTCACCAGGGCCGCTCGAGCCGCATCACCATCGGCGGAGGCGCGGATCGTCTTGATCACCTCGTCGAGGTTGTCGAGGGCGATCTTCAGCCCCTCGAGGATGTGGGCACGCTCCTGGGCGCGCGACAGGTCGAACTGGGTCCGACGGCGGATCACCTCCCGCCGGTACGAGATGTAGTGCTCCAGCATCCGCTTCAGGCCAAGCGTCTGGGGCTGGCCGTCGACCAGGGCGAGCATGTTGGCGCTGAAGCTGGTCTGGAGCGCGGTGTGCTTGAAGAGCTGCTGCATGACGGTGTGCGGTGACCCGTCCCGCTTCACCTCCACGACGATTCGCATCCCCGTCCTGTCGCTTTCGTCGCGTATGTCGCTTACGTCGGTGATCCGCTTGCCGCTCACGAGCTCGGCCATCTTCTCGATGAGCGTGGTCTTGTTGACCTGGTATGGGAGCTCGGTGATGACGACCGAGATGCGGCCGCGAGCGTCCTCCTCGAAGGAGACCTGCCCGCGAATGACGACCCGGCCTCGCCCCGTGGCGTACATGTGGCGGATGACGTCGATCCGTTCCTTCTCGCCGCTGAGGCTGTTCCGCTGGTCCTCGAAGCGGAAGATGGTGCCGCCGGTCGGGAAGTCAGGGCCGTGGACGATCTCGCACAGCTCGTCGACGGTCAGCTGGGGGTTGTCGATGAGCGCGATGACGGCGTTGCAGATCTCGCTCAGGTTGTGCGGCGGGATGTTCGTCGCCATGCCGACCGCGATCCCGGAGCTGCCGTTGATGAGCAGGTTCGGGAGGCGAGCCGGCAATACGGTGGGTTCGCGAAGGCGCCCGTCGTAGTTGTCGACGAAGTCGACCGTCTCCTTCTCGATGTCGGCCAGCATCTCGTCGCTGATGGCGGTGAGGCGAGCCTCCGTGTAGCGGTATGCGGCCGCCGGGTCCCCATCGATCGAGCCGAAGTTGCCCTGCCCATCGATCAGCGGATAGCGGAGGCTGAAGTCCTGCGCCATGCGGACCAGGGCGTCGTAGAGCGCAACGTCCCCGTGCGGGTGGTACTTGGCAAGGGCGTCACCGACGACACCCGCGCACTTTCGGTAGGCCGCGGTAGAGCGCAGCCCCATCTCGTGCATCGTGTAGAGGATTCGCCGATGCACCGGCTTCAGGCCGTCGCGGACGTCGGGCAGCGCCCGCGCCACGATCACGCTCATGGCGTAGTCGATGTAGGCCGAGCGCATCTCGTCCTCGATCGAGACGCGCAGGACTCCGTCGGTTCGCTCGATGGTCATTCAGCCGGCTCTCTAGCTCGTCATCTCTGTCGCGTTTGTCGCACCTGCGCGTGGTGCCGCCTCGGTGCCCGCCACCTCCGCCGGCAGGCCGTATCGGGCCTTCAGCTGCGCCTTCGCCGACGGGCTGGCGCCGAGGAACCTGCCATGCGCCTCCGCGATGAGGCGGCCGTCCGGTCCGCGGACCTCTCCGCGGACCTGGTAGATGCGCCTCCGTCGCTCGGTCACCCAGCCCCGTGCGGTGAGGGCCTCGCCCGGGTTCGCCGGTGAGCGGTACCGAATCGAGATCTCCGCGGTGACAGCCCAGGAGTCGAAGCTCGACGGGGCCCAGGCCATCACCTCATCGAGCAGCGTCGCAAGCACGCCGCCATGCACCTTCTCCTCCCAGCCCTCGAAGTTCTCACCGGGCAGCCAGGTGGTGCTGGCCGTCCCGTCGCCGAGCTCGATCGCAAGGTGCATCCCGATCGGATTCGAACTCCCGCAGGCGAAGCAGTTGTGATCGGCGAAGGCATAGCGACGCCCGTCTGCCGCCTTGATCATTCGGCTCGAGCCGATGGAGGCCGCCTCGCGGCGCGTGGCGCTCACCAGCGGTCGTCCTCCTCGTCCCAGAATCCGTCGTCGCCGAACTCGTCCGCGCGATTGCGACGGAGGCAGTGGTCCGCGATCGCAAGCGCGAATGCATGGCTGATCGCGTAGCCGTCCCGCAGGAAGTTGACGGCGTCACGCCGCTCTCCGACGCCATTCGCCTCGAGCAGGGCGCACCACTCCTCCAGCTTCCGCCCCGTCTTGCCCTCGACCTGGCGAATGTCGGCTACGTGTCTGCTCGGCATGGTCTGTCTCATCGGCTCCGATCAGAAGTCCAGGTTGCGGACCTTGCGGGCCTCGCCACGGATGAAGTCACGACGGGGCTCCACGCGCTCGCCCATCAGCGTGCTGAATACGTCGTCCGCGTCGGCCGCCTCGCGCACCGTGATCTGCAGAAGCGTGCGGGTGTCGGGATTCATGGTCGTCTCCCAGAGCTGCTCCGGGTTCATCTCGCCCAGGCCCTTGAAGCGCTGCACGCTGACGTTCTTGGTCTTGCCTTCCCGCGACAGCTCCTTGACGGCCAGGTCACGCGTCTTCTCGTCCTTGGCGTACCGAGTCACCTTGCCCGTGCTGACCCGATAGAGCGGCGGCTGGCACAGGTAGAGGTATCCCTGCTCGATCACCTCGGGCATGTGGCGGAAGAAGAAGGTGAGCAGGAGGGTGCTGATGTGCGCTCCGTCGACGTCGGCGTCGGAGAGCAGGCAGATGCGGTGGTAGCGCAGCTTGCTGATGTCGAACTGGTCTCCGATTCCCGCGCCGAGGGCGATGATGAGCGGGCGAATGTTCTCGCTCGAGAGGACGCGGTCGAGACGCGCCTTCTCGACGTTGAGGAGCTTTCCCCGGAGGGGCAGCACGGCCTGGGTGCGCCGATCCCTCCCCTGCTTGGCCGATCCGCCGGCGGAGTCGCCCTCGACGATGTAGAGCTCGCTCCGGGCGGGGTCCCGCTCCTGGCAGTCGGCCAGCTTGCCGGGCAGCGCCATCCCGTCGAGCGCCCCCTTGCGGATGACGAGGTCGCGCGCCTTGCGGGCCGCCTCGCGAGCACGCGCCGCAGTCACCGACTTCTCGATGATCCGGCGCCCATCAGCGGGGTTCTCCTCGAGGTGCTGGATGATGCCGTCGGTCACCGCCGCCTGGACCGCCCCCTTGACGTCTGCGTTGCCGAGCTTCGCCTTCGTCTGCCCCTCGAACTGCGGGTCGGTCAGCTTGACGCTGATGACCGCCGTCAACCCCTCGCGAACGTCGTCGCCGCTGAGGTTGGCATCCTTCTCGGAGAGGATCCCCGCCTTGCGCGCCCAGTCGTTGAGCGACGAGGTGAGCGCGGCTCGGAAGCCGGTGACGTGCGTGCCGCCGTCGACGGTATGGATGTTGTTGGCGAAGGCGAGGACCGTCTCGGCGAAGCCGTCGTTGTACTGCAGGGCGACCTCCACGCTCGTGGTGTCGACCATCCGCTCAACGTGGATCGGCCGCTGGTTCAGCACCTCGCGCCGTCGGTTCAGGTGGCGGACGAAGCTCGTCACCCCACCCTCGAAGTAGAAGTTCTTCTCGCGGTCGACTCGATCATCGCGCAGGCAGATCCAGAGCCCCTTGTTCAGGTAGGCGGATTCGCGCAGCCGCGTCGCAATCAGGTCCCAGCTGAAATCCAGCGTCTCGAAGATCTCCGGGTCCGGCTGGAAGAAGGTGCGCGTACCGTGCTGCCGCTCCTTGGAGGTGATCAGGCCACGATTCGCCTCAGCTGTGCCGCCCTGCTGGCGGACCGGGCCCTTGGGATCCCCGCGGCTGTACTCCTGCGTGTAGCGCTTGCCGTCTCGCAGGACCTCAACCCGCATCGCCACCGAGAGCGCGTTCACGACGCTCACCCCGACGCCGTGGAGCCCGCCGGAGACCTTGTAGCCACCGCCGCCAAACTTCCCGCCGGCATGGAGGACGGTATGGACCACCTCGAGCGCGTCCTTGCCCGACGCGTGTCGACCGACCGGAATCCCGCGACCGTCGTCAACCACCTCCACCTTCCCGTCGCCGTGGATCGTCACGTCGATGCGAGTGGCGACGTTGGCCATGGCTTCGTCGATGCTGTTGTCCACCACTTCCCACACGAGCTGGTGGAGGCCGCGCGCGTCGGTGGAGCCGATGTACATGCCGGGGCGCTTGCGGACGGCGGTCAGACCCTCGAGCACCTGGATGTTGGCCGCGGTGTAGTCCGAGGTCGCCTTGCTGCGCCTGGGACGGGGCTTTGGCTGCGCCGTCATGTCGCACCTCCGCCGCCAGCGCCGCGGGTGATGATCGCGTAGATGCGATCCAGCTCCTCGTCCGAGTAGAAGTCGATGACGAGGCGTCCACCGCGCCTGGTGCGCACGATCCCGACCCTGGTGGCGAGGAGGCCACGCAGCTGCGCCTCCAGGTCGGCGAGGTCGCCCGAGATCGGCCGTGCCTGCCGGGTGGTGCCGGAGTCGCGCTTGCGGCGGACCAGCTCCTCGGTCTGCCGCACCGACAGATGGCGCTCGATCACCACCTGGAGGGCGGCCCGCTGGAGCTCGGCGACCGTGAGCGCTGCCAGCGCGCGGCCGTGACCCTCGCTGATGCGGCCGTCGGCGATGGCTTCGCGCGTCTCGGGCGCCAGGTCAAGGAGGCGGAGCGCGTTGCTGACCGCGACGCGGCTCTTGCCGACCTTGCGGGCGACCTCCTCGTGCGAGAGGCCGAAGCGGTCGATCAGCTCCCGATAGGCTGTCGCCTCCTCGATCGCGTTCAGGTCAGCGCGCTGGACATTCTCGACGAGCGCGAGCTGGAGCGACTCGCCAATGGCGGTGTCGCGCACGACCGCGGGGATATGGCTCAGCCCGGCGATACGTGCAGCACGCAGCCGGCGCTCACCGGCGATCAGCTCGTAGCCGCCGTCGACGGCGGCGCGCACGACAATCGGCTGGAGCACGCCGTGCAGGGCGATGGAGGCCGCGAGCTCGGCCGTCTCCTCGTCGTCGAATCGGTTGCGAGGCTGATGCGGGTTGCGCGCGATGCGGTCAATGGCGATCTCCGGCGTGTCGCTGGTGGGAGTGGCCCGTGGAATCAGGGCGTCGAGGCCACGCCCGAGGCCGAATGTCTTAGCCACGTGCCGTCACCTCTGCCGCGAGGCGTCCGTACGCTTCGCCACCGCGGGAAGTCGGGTCGTAGAGGGCGATCGGCAGGCCGTGGCTCGGCGCCTCGGCGATGCGGATGCTCCTCGGCACCACGGTGTCGTATACCGCGCCTTCGAGGTGACGTCGGACCTCTGCTGCAACCTGGGCAGAGAGGCGGGTCCGGCCGTCATACATCGTGAGCAGCACGCCATCGATCTCCAACCGTGGGTTGAGCCCCTCCCTGATCATGCGAATCGTGTTCACCAGCTGGCTGAGCCCCTCGAGTGCGTAGTACTCCGTCTGGATCGGGATCAAGACCCCGTCGGCCGCCGTCAGCGCGTTTACGGTCAACAGGCCGAGCGAGGGCGGGCAATCGATGAGCACCCGTTCGTATCGGTCGTCAAGGTCCGCCAGGCTGGCAGAGAGCCGCCGCTCTCGAGCGGGAAGGCCGACCAGCTCCACCTCGGCGCCAGAGAGCGCCGAGGCCGCCGGCACCAGGTCGAGGCCGGGAATGGCGGTCCGGACCACCAGCTCGCCGATCGGGACCCGATTGATGAGTGCGTCATAGACCGACCGATCAAGCGATCTCCGGTCCACGCCCAAGCCGCTCGTCGCGTTCCCCTGCGGATCGAGATCGATGACCAGGGTCGAGGTTCCGGAGAGGGCCAGATAGGCCGCCAGGTTCACGACGGTGGTCGTCTTCCCAACGCCGCCCTTCTGGTTGGTACAGGCCGTGACCCTGATCACGGGCACTCCGCTGCGAGTTCGATTGGGCGTGCTCATTCTACCAGTCGAGGCCCTTATCGACGCCTTATCGCGGCGTTAGGCAGCGCTCATGTTTCACGTGAAACAGGCATCCGGGCCGCTCAGCGCCGAGGGGCCGCTCGTATACTCGCCCTGCCGCCCGCCCCCCCGCCACGCCGTCCTCCGAGTCGGTCGAGGAACTCAGATCAGCTACATCGGCCTCCTTCTCGCGGTACTCGTCGGGATCCTGCACGCAGCAGTCGCTCCCGTCGTCGCGATCGGCGATGTGCACCCGAACCTCGTCCTGGTCGCGGTCGTCGCGGTCACCGTCGTGAGGGGCTTCGCACAGGGCGTGGCCTGGGCCTTCGTGGCAGGACTCACCACGAATCTCCTGACGCTCGCACCGCTCGGCAGCATTCCCCTGGGCCTTCTTGTTGTTTCGGCCGCCGCTGCCGGTGGGGCGCGCCTCTTCGGAAGGCTGTCCTGGGCCTATCCGGTCGCGGCCGTAGCGCTCGGTTCGCTGGTCGTCGACTTGATCAGCCTGGCGGTGCTGCTGATGATCGACCAGCCCATCGCCGGCGACCTTCCCGTTCAGCGCCTCGTCGCGTCCGCGATCTTGAATGCCGGGATCGCCGCGGTCGTGATCCTGCCTGCTCGGGTGCTCATCGAACGGGCCGGGCTGAACGAGAAGCCGGCCTGGTGAGCGTGGTTTGACTGATCTCGAGGGCGCCTCACCCGTGGAGCAGTCCGGCGCGCGCTTTGTCGCCATCTCCGTCGTCGCGGTTCTCATCTTTGGGGCATTGGGCGCACGACTCTTCCAGCTCCAGGTGCTGGATGGCGCCCGATACGCTGCGCAGGCCGTCGCGGCCCGCACGGTTGAGGTGGCGATTCCCGCTCCGCGAGGCCTGATCTTCGATCGCGAAGGCCGGCCGCTTGCCGTCAACGCGCCGTCGTGGACGCTCTATGCCCGCCCGGCGGACCTGCCGAAGGGGGAGGTCGAGCGCTCGGGCGTGCTCGCTCAGGCTGCTCAATTCGCAGGCCTGGACGTCACGCTGCTTCGCCAGCGGTTGAGCGCATTCAGTGGGAGCCCGTACGACCTCGTTCCGCTGGCGCAGGGGATCAGCCGTGCGGCGGCGCTGCTGATCGGGGAGGAGGCCGGTCAGCTGCCAGGCATCAGCATCGTCGCCGATCCCAAGCGGCAGTACCTCGACGAGACGGGTGCAGTCGAAGGGCAGCTCCTCGCACACGTCGTCGGCTACACCGGGCCGGTGTCGCGGAGCGAGCTGGCCGCCCTTGCGGGGCAGGGATACCAGCGCGACGACGTCATCGGCCGCGACGGCGTGGAGGCCAGCTGGGAGCAGGATCTGCGCGGGACATACGGGAGCGAGCTAGTGGAGCGCGACGCGTCTGGGCGGCCCATCAAGGTCCTGGAGCGCTTGAAGGATCCGGTACCCGGCACGAACCTCATGCTCACGGTGGATGCTCGGCTGCAGCGGTTGGCGACCGAGAGCCTGCAATGGGGCCTCGCCGCCGCGCACGGGACCCACGGGGTTACGATCGTCATGAACCCACAGACCGGCGAGATCCTGGCGATGGTGTCGCTGCCGACGTACGACGACAACAAGTTTGCCGATGGCATCTCATCGGAGGACTACGCGGCGTACCTCAACGACCCAACGCGTCCGCTGCGGAACCACGCGATCGCCGATATCTACCCGCCGGGGTCGACCTTCAAGCTCGTGACGGGGTTGGCCGCGCTGGAAGAGAAGGTCACCACCGTGACCCAGACGTGGCCAACCTACGGTTGCTACCAGATCCCGGATGCTCCCAAGGGGCAGTGCCTCTTCGACTGGAACCACCGGGGATTCGGGCGCCTGAATATCGTGCAGGCGTTTGCGAAGAGCTCGGACACCTTCTTCTATCAGATGGCAGTCGGCGTCGGGGTTGAGAACCTCGGGAAATGGGCGAATGAGCTCGGGTTCGGCCAGCGGAGCGGCATCCAGCTTCCCGGCGAGGCAGCTGGAACCGTGATCAGCCAGGCCTGGGCGCAGGCCCAGGGACGCCCCAATGTCTTCACCGGGGAGCTCGCACAGGCGGGGATCGGACAGAACGCCATCGCTGTGACGCCCTTGCAGCTGCTCAACGCCTATGCGGCGGTGGCGAACGGCGGGAGGTTGATGCGACCAATGATCGTCCGCGGGGAGACGGATGCATTTGGCAAGCTGATCCGCTCCTATGACCCGGAAGTGATCCGCACCCTTGCGGCAAGCCAGGCTGACATGCAGACGATGCGGATCGGGGCGCGCGAGGTGGTCACTACCGGCCACGCGTTGAATATTCGGGACCTGCAGATCCCAGGTGCTCTCTCCGGCAAGACCGGGACTGCGGAGTATGGGACCAGGAGCCCCGACGGAACCCTCCCCGTGCATTCGTGGTTCATCGCCTACGTGCCGTCCAAGCCCGGTGCTACGGATGCCAATCTCGCGATCCTCACCTTCACCTACTCCGCCGAGGCGCGCGGGAACGTCTCACTCGAGGTGGTCAAGTACTTCCTCCAGCTGTATTTCAACCTCCACCAGGATCTGCGGCGCCCCTTCGTGGTCACGGCGAACTGATCGATGAGCACGGTTACCGCAACCTTTGTGGATACCCAGCGGCGCTGGCGTGCGTTTGACTGGCAGCTGCTCCTCTACGTCGTCCTGCTCATCGGATTCGGCGTTGTGATGGGGTACTCGGCCAACTATCAGGCGATCGCCGCGGGCGGTGGCATCTCGCACACCGTGAAGACGCTGATCTGGACCGGCATCGGGCTGACCCTCTTCTTCGTCGCCGCCAGCATCGACTACCACTGGCTGCAAACCTTTGCGACCCCGACCTACATCGTGGTGCTGGGCCTGCTGGCGGCCACGAGCCTGATCGGCACGAACCTGTTCGGCGCGCAGATGTCGATCACCATCGCGGGGCTCGACTTCCAGTTCAGCGAGATCAGCAAGGTGCTGATGATCGTGGTGCTCGCAGCCTTCCTGGCGTCACGAGGCGAGCGCATCGGCCGGTTGAGCACGATCGTCGGAGCCGGACTCCTGATGGTGGTGCCGACCTACCTTGTCTTTCGCCAGCCGGACCTGGGGACCGCGCTCGTCTTTGTGGCGATCCTCATCGGGATGCTCTTCCTCAGCGGAGCGAGCGTCGGATGGCTGGCGCTCCTCGCGGGGGCGGCCGTCACCCTTGCGCCGGTTGCGGTCGGAGCGCTGCACTCATACCAGCGCCAGCGGCTCTTCTGCTTCGTGAACCCGTCGAGCGATCCGCAGGGGGCCTGCTACCAGCTCGTCCAGGCACTGAACGCGGTCGGCTCTGGGGGACTCGTCGGGCAGGGCCTGACCACGGGACGCCAGAACCAGCTCGGCTTCCTGCCGGTGCAGTCGACCGACTTCATCTTCACCGTCGTGGCGGAGGAGCTCGGCTTCGTGGGGGGCCTCGTGCTCCTGTCGATCTTCGCGCTGCTCGTTTGGCGCGTGATCGCCATCGGCTGGGGGGCCCGCGACCGGCTCGGCCTGGCGATTGCGGCCGGGATGACGAGCATGCTCCTCTTCCAGATCCTGGTGAACATCGGGATGGTGACCGGGATCATGCCCGTGACGGGGATTCCGCTGCCGTTCATCACCTATGGGGGCTCGTCGACGATCTCGCTCCTCTTTGGGCTCGGGATCCTGCAATCGGTTCGGATGCACGCCTGGAAACCAACCTTCTAGAGCGTCGTGGCTGGCCCATCCTGGGGGTGGGCGCTACCATCGAGGCACCGATGAGCACGAGTCCCAACGACCAGCCCCGACAGCGCTGGCAGCTGCTCTTCGCGAGACGCCATCCGGCGCTGCGCATCCGCCAGGCTGAGCTGCTTGCCGAATTCGAGCGCGCGTTTCGCGAGGCCGGCCTGCCGCTCGCACAGTCAAATGCCCAGCGACCCAGACCGCGCCTGAAGTTCGCGGCCAACCTGCCGGTGGGCATCGAGCTTCGGAACGAGGTGCTGGAGGCATACTTCGATGAACTCGTCCCGATCGGGCGGATCCAGGCCGCGGCTGCGCTGCTGCCCGAGGGGATCGAGGTTGTGGACGCGCGCGAGGTGTGGCACGGCTTCCCATCGGCGGCGTCGCAGCTGCGCGGCGCCGAATACGAGATCGAGGTGCGTGGAGGCCCCGAGCTGACGAGCGACGCCCTCCGCGGCGCCGTGGTGCGACTGCTGGCAGCGCGCCAGCTGCCCGGCAAGCGCCGCCGGGGGGAGAGCGAGCGCCGCTCGGACGCCGGACCGCGCGACCTGAGGCCGCTCCTCGAGGATGCGGAGGTGCTCGACGTCGACGAGGAGGCGCACCGGGGTCGGCTCCGCCTGGTGCTGCGCCTGGATGCGAGCGGAGCGGGGCGACCCGAAGACGTCGTGAACGCGCTCGACCTGCGTCTGCGGGCCGGCCCGGCGGTCCGGACGCGCCTCCTCTTCGTTGACACTCCCCCGATCGCCCGGTAGACTTCGCGGTCCCGCGGGTACCCCGTTTCCCGCTTCGCCGTGCGTGGAGCCGCCAGGTTCTGCGAGCGGATGATCACTCAGCCATCCCATGGAGATGACCATGTACGCCGTCGTCAGCAGCGGCGGAAAGCAGTACCGGGTCGAAGCCGGCAGCACGCTCACCCTCGAGCGGCTCGATGGCGAACCCGGGGCATCGCTCACCTTCGACCGCGTCCTCCTCATCGGCGACGGGGACGACGTCACGGTCGGCACGCCCGCCATCGCGGGAGCGTCGGTCAGCGCGACCGTGCTCGGCGAGGCGCTCGGCCCGAAGCTGGTCATCTTCAAGTTCAAGCAGAAGGTCAAGTACCGGCGGCGCACCGGGCACCGGCAGCACCTCACCCGCGTACGGATCGACGAGATCCACCCAACCGCCGCGCGGGAGGCGGCTCCGGCGGTCAAGGCGCCGACCGAGAAGGCGATCGCGAAGGCCAAGGCGGAGCCGCGCGGTGCAAAGCCACGGGCGAAGAAGGCGCCACCGGCGGCCCCTGAATCGGAGCTCGCCGCACCAAAGCGCCGCCGCACCGCGAAGGCCAAGGCGAAGGAGTAACGGAATGGCACACAAGAAGGCCGGCAGCTCGAGCCGCAACGGCCGTGACTCCGTCGGCCAGCGGCTCGGCGTGAAGCGCGGAGATGGGCAGCAGGTCCTCTCCGGCACGATCATCGTCCGTCAGCGTGGGAGCACGTTCAATCCCGGCGAGAACGTCGGGATGGGGCGTGACTACACCCTCTTCGCGACCAGCGACGGAACCGTCAAGTTCAGCCACGAGACGCGCCATAAGAAGCGCGTCAGCGTCATCATCCCAGCGACCCCAGGAGCGACCCAATGAAGGCAGAGATTCATCCGCAGTACCATCAGGCGCAGGTGCACTGCGTCTGCGGGACCACCTGGACCGTCGGATCGACGGTCGAGTCGATCCGCGTCGAGGTCTGCGCGAATTGCCACCCGTTCTACACCGGCACCCAGAACATCGTCGACACGGCCGGCCAGGTCGAGCGGTTCCAGCGACGGATGGAGCGGTCGCTCCGCTAGTCGTGCCGTGCGCCGCCGCCTGAACGGCTGGCCGGCGCGGCTGGTCCCCCACCTCCTCTTCCTCGTCCCCGAGCTGCTGATCGCGGCCGGGCCGTTCGTGATCTCCTCGATTGCCCGGGGCGCCGAGCGTCCGCGCTTCCGGATGCCCGACTTCTTCTACGGCGGTCAGGCCCTGGTCGAGGGGGTCATGATGCGTGGCCGCACGACGGTGGCGATGAGCGTCCGTCCCCCGGACGGCGCGATCCGCACCTACAGCGAGCCGCTCCCTCGAGCGCTGGCGCGAGGTCGATGGGCGAAGGTGCCGTTCGCCCGCGGCGTGCTCGTCCTGTATGAGGCACTGGTGATCGGCACACGGATGCTGATGCGCTCTGCCGCCATCGCGGCCGAGGGCGAGGACATCCAGATCGGGAAGGGGACCATGGCGGTCACGATGGTCGTCTCCCTCGGCTTCGCCGTCGGGCTCTTCTTCGTGCTGCCGCTCTTCCTCTCCACCTTCGCGCAGCGGGCCACCACCAGCGACCTGCTCGCCAACCTGGCCGAGGGCGGCATCCGCCTCACCGTGTTCGTCGCGTACATCTGGCTGATCGGTCGAATGGCCGATGTGCGACGCGTCTTCGCCTATCACGGGGCCGAGCACAAGGCAATCAGCGCCCACGAGGCGCAGGCCCCGCTCACCCCTGATGAGGTCGACCGCTTCAGCACCGCTCATACGCGATGCGGGACCACCTTCCTCCTGATCGTGGTCGTGGTGAGCATCGTCTTCTTCGGGCTCATCCCGCGGGCCGGCGTGCCCCTGCCGCTCCTCTTCCTCTCGCGAGTCGCGCTCATCCCGGTCATCGCCGCGTTCGCCTACGAGCTCGTGCGCTTCGGTGCCAGCCACTACGGAAACCGGCTGGTGCGAGCGATCTACGCGCCCGGGCTGTGGCTCCAATCGCTGACGACCCGCCCACCGGACCACGGCATGCTGGAGGTCAGCATCGCGTCGCTCGAGTCGTGCCTGGCCTCGGATCGCGAGGCGGCTTTGCCGGCGAACCGATGATCGACCGGCTTCACCAGATTGAGGCGAGCTATGACGCGGTCGTCGCGGAGATGTCGACCCAGGCGGTGGCCAGCGACCCGGCGCGGCTCCAGGCGCTGGGACGCGAGCTGTCGCGTCTCGAGCCGGTGGTCAACGCGATCCGGGCCTGGTCCGCGCTGCGCGATGAGGTGGAGGCGACCCGCTCGATGGCCCGTGACCCGGATGAGGAAGTCCGTGGCATGGCGCGCGAGGAGCTCGCCGTGCTCGAGGCGCGCGAGCAGGCCCTCGACGCCGAGCTTCGACGGCTGCTGGTCCCGCGCGATCCGAACGATGACCGCGACGTGATCCTCGAGGTCCGAGCCGGGACCGGCGGCGATGAGGCCGCGCTCTTCGCCGGCGACCTCTTCCGGATGTATGCCCGCTACGCGGAGCGGCGACGGTGGAAGCTCGATTTGATCTCCGTGAGCGAGGGCGCCGGGGGAGGCGTGAAGGAAGCGATCGCCGAGATCGCGGGGCAGGGCGCCTATTCGCGACTGAAGTTCGAGAGTGGCGTGCACCGGGTGCAGCGCGTCCCCGCCACCGAAGCGGCGGGCCGCATCCACACCTCGACCGCCACGGTGAGCATCCTCCCCGAGGCCGACGAGGTAGAGATCCAGATCCTCGACAAGGACCTGCGGATCGATGTCTATCGGTCAGGTGGCCCGGGCGGGCAGAGCGTCAACACCACCGACAGCGCAGTCCGGGTGGTGCACCTTCCGACCGGCTTGGTGGTCGCGATCCAGGACGAGAAGAGCCAGCACAAGAACAAGGCCAAGGCGATGGCCGTGCTCCGCGCGCGACTTCTCGAGATGAAGCAGGCAGAGCTCGCCGAAGAGCGCGGCGATCAGCGACGCTCCCAGGTGGGGACCGGCGAGCGGGCGGAGAAGATCCGGACCTACAACTTCCCCGATGACCGGGTCACCGACCATCGCATCGGGCTGACGGTGCACAACCTGCCCGGGCTGCTCGAGGGTGAGCTGGACCGAATGATCGAGCCGCTCACGGAGGCCGACCAGGCGGAGCGGCTGGGCCGAATGGGGACGACGTGAGCCTCGCAGATGCCTCCGCCACTGCACCCGGCGCGGCCGCCGGCGACCTGGTGACCTCGGTGACTGGAGCGCTGCGCCTGGCAGGAGCGCCATCGGCCAGGCTCGACGCCGAGCTGCTCGTCGGGCATGCCTTTGGAAGGGATCGGGCCTGGCTCCACGCGCATCCCGAGGCGATCCTCGGAGCGGCCGATCGGGACCGCCTGGGCGATTGGGTGGCGCGGCGCGGGCGGGGCGAACCGGTCGCCTACATCCGCGGCTTCAAGGAGTGGCTCTCGCTCAAGGTCGCGACCGACTCACGTGCCCTGATTCCGCGCCCGGAGACCGAACTGCTTGCCGAGGTCGCCGTCAGCGAGATCGCTGCCCGCCTGGTGAGGGACGAGGCCATCGTTCAGGCCTGGGAGGTTGCGACCGGTGGAGGTGCGGTGGCGCTCGCGGTCGCGCTCCGATTCCGCGCCGCCCTCGCCCTCGGCCGCCTTCGCCTGGCGGCGAGCGACCTCTCAGCCGAGGCGCTGGAGCTGGCCGCGGAGAACCTGGCTGCCCATGGCGTCGGCGGGCTCGTGACATTGGCCTGCGGCGACCTGCTGGACCCCGCGGCGGTGGCCGCGGGGCGTGTCGACCTCGTGATCGCGAACCTCCCCTACCTGACCAGCGAGGAGGTCGCGAGCGGCACCGGATCGCTCGCCTGGGAGCCGCGTCGCGCCCTCGACGGCGGGCCGGACGGCCTGGATGTCGTGCGGCGCCTGATCGCGCAGCTTCCCGCTCACCTTGCCATCGACGGGGTCGCGCTACTGGAGATCGGGCGTGGCCAGGCGGCCGCAGTGCGCGAGCTGCTCGAGGCGATTCCGATGCGAGCCGCGGTGACGACCCTCCCGGACCTGGCGGGGATCGAGCGCGTCGTCCGCGTGGCGCTGGTCTGATCTGGGAGGGCGCTGCACGATGCCGGACCGCCTCGCACCGGATGCCGATGGGCTTGCGCGCGCGGCCGGCCTGCTTCGGGCGGGTCACCTGGTCGCCATGCCGACTGACACCGTCTACGGCATCGGCTGCCGGCTCAACGACGCCGACGCGCTGGCGCGGCTCTTCGCCGCCAAGCGGCGTCCGCCGGAGAAGGCGGTGCCGTGGCTGGTCGCCTCGTTCGACGAGATTGCTCGCCTGGGATTCAAGGGCGACCGGCACGCGGCGCGCCTCGCCGAGCGATTTTGGCCTGGCGCGCTGACCCTCGTCCTGCCCGCGAGGGGTGGCGACGCGACGCAGGCGTTTCGCGTCCCTGACCACCCGCTCACGCTCGCGCTGCTCGCGTCCGCGGGACCGTTGGCGGTCTCGAGCGCGAATCGCTCTGGCGAGCCGGAGACGCTCGATGCGGACGACGTGGCGATCGCCTTCGCCGATTCGGACGAGCCGATTGCGACGCTGGACGGTGGGCGGGTGCCGGGCGGCGTCGCCTCGACCGTGGTCGACCTGTCGGGCCAGCGGCCGCGCCTCGCTCGCGAGGGCGCCCTGCCCCGCGCGGAGATCGAGCGGGTGATCGGGCCGATAGACTAGCGGCGCCATGCGCGTCGCCATCGGCTCCGACCACGCGGGATTCGCGCTCAAGGGCGAGCTCTGCACGCTGCTCGACGAGCTCCGCGTGGAGTATCACGACTTTGGGACCTACTCCGCCGACCCGGTCGACTACCCGGACTTCATCGCCCCGGTGGCTCGGGCCGTCTCTCGCGGCGACTACGAGTTCGGGATCGTGCTCGGCGGCAGCGGGACCGGCGAGGCCATCGTCGCCAACAAGGTGCGCGGCATCCGCTGCGTGCAGTGCACCAACCCGGTCGTGGCGCGACTTGCCCGCGAGCACAACGACGCAAACGTGATCGCATTCGGCGCCCGGATCATCGGCACCGAGGTCGCGAAGGCCTGCCTCCGGGAGTTCCTGTCGAGCGAGTTCACCGGCGGGCGGCACGTGGCGCGCCTGGAGAAGCTGGCGCGCATCGAGGCCGAGGAGGCCGGGCGCTGACCCTCGTCCTGGACGAGCGCGACCGGGGGATCCTCTCCGGCGACTCGGGGGCGGGTGCCGCGCTCGCGATGCGGCTGGTGGTGCGCGCCGCCGAGGCGCTCGGGGCCGAGCGGCTGATCCCGATCACCCGGGCGCATGTCGATTCCTGCCTCTACCACGGCGAGGCGACGGTCGACTTCGTCGAGCGGCTCGTCGAGGGAGGAGCCCAGGTCGCTGTCCCGACCACCCTCAACGTCGGCGCGCTCGACCTGCTCCACCCCGAGCTCTGGCGCGGCGACGCGCGAACCGCCGATCGGGGGCGGCTGCTGATGGCCCACTACCGCTCGCTCGGCTGTCAGCCCACCTTCACCTGCGCCCCGTACCAGCTCCCCTTTGCGCGCCCAGCGGTCGGCGAGCAGGTGGCGTGGGCGGAGTCGAATGCGATCGTCTTCTGTAATTCGGTGCTGGGCGCCCGCACGGAGCGCTACGGCGACTTCACCGATATCGCCTGCGCGATCGCGGGGCGCGTGCCGGACGCCGGGCTGCACCGGTCGGATGCCCGCCGCGCCGTCCTGGTCCTGCGGCTGGCGGACGACGTATCGGCTGCCCTCCGCGACGACGATGCCTTCTATCCCGTCCTGGGGATCGCGCTGGGTAGGCGGGCCGGCAGCCGCGTGGCGGCGATCGACGGGCTGCCGTCCGGGGTCTCCGAGGATCGGCTGAAGGCGGTCGGCGCGGCGGCGGCGTCGTCCGGCGCCGTGGCGATGTTCCATGCCGTCGGCTCCACGCCCGAGGCGCCGACCCTCGATGCAGCGCTCCAGGGCGCTGCGCCGGAGGAGACGGCCGAGATCTCGATGCCTGAGCTCCGGGCGGCGCGCGACGAGCTGACGACCGCCTTCGGCGGCGCTGCTCCCGGAACGCCGATCGGCTCCGTGTCGCTCGGGACGCCGCACGCGTCGCTTCCCGAGCTGCGCCTCATCGAGCGGGAGCTCGCCGGCGCGCGGCCGGCGCAGGGGGTGGAGCTGCTGGTCTCCACCGCCCGCCACCTGCTTGCCGACGCGGAGGAGGAGGGACTCGCGCGCCGGCTGCGGGCCCTCGGGGTGGAGTTGCTCGTCGACACCTGCAGCTACATCGCGCCGGTCCTGCGGCCGAGCCCGCTCCCCGTCATGACTGACTCGGGCAAGTGGGCCTTCTACGCCCCGGGGAACATCGGGGTGGAGGTTGTCTTCGGCAGCACGCGGGAGTGCGTCCGCTCCGCGGTCGAGGGGCGCGTGTGGCGTGACGCGGACCTCTGGGGCACGGCGTGAGGGGGCGGCAGCTCGCCCCCGGGACGGCCTCGGGAGTGGCCCTGGTCCTCGCGGAGCCGCTCTCCCTGTGGGGCGGGGTCGATCCGGCGAGCGGGACGGTGATCGATGCGCGGCATCCGCAGCGGGGCGAATCCGTGGCTGGCCGCATCCTCGTGATGCCCGGCGTGCGCGGCTCCTCCTCTTCGTCGTCGATCCTCGCCGAGGCGATTCGAGCCGGCACCTCGCCGGCGGCCATCCTCCTGGGCGAGCCGGACCTGATCCTTGCGGTCGGCGCCGCCGTCGGCGAGGAGCTCTACGGGCGGCGCGTGCCGGTCGTGGTGCTGGCGCTCGACCAGCTCGCAGGGATCGCCAACGGGGCGCGGGTCCTGGTCGACGGGGCGGACGTGTCGCTCGCCTGACGTATCCTCGTGGTGATGGAGCCGGAGACCGGCGAGCTCATCGGGCGGATGGCCCACCTGGGGTTCCTGCTGGAGACCCCGACGGCGCAACGCCCCGGAGCGGCTCGACTGATCGTCGCCTTTCGCGACCGCCCCACGCTCGAGCACTTCGATCCCGAGCTCGTGACCTTCTGGCGCACCGGGGAGGATCGACGGGGACATGCCACCGACCTGACCCTGGACAGCCGCACCCCGCTCCGCGCGGAGTTCTCGTGGGGGCGTATCTCGGTCGTCGATCGGCTCGGCATTGAGAACGTCTTCGCGACGCTCGGCGGAGAGCTGCGGATGGACCAGGTGCGGGCCGGCCTGGCGATTGCCGTCTTCGCCTCCCCCGGACCGATCCTGCGCCTGGGCGGACATTCGCAGGACGTCGACCGGGTGGCCCTCGAGCTCGGCGCCTTCTTCGGCCGGATGATGGTGCCGATCGATTTCGAACCGGGCGTCGAGCAGGCGATCTCCGCGGCAACCCCGCTCGAGCGCTTCGCGGCTTTCGTCGCGTTCGAGCAGGGCCGATACGGTGCGCATGCGTCGCTGCGGCAGGAGCAGCCGGCGACCGCGGCGGCCTTCGCCTCGGAGGCTCGGCGGCTGGAGGGTGAGGAACCGGCGAGCTGGGCGGCGGGGAACCAGCTCCTGTCCCGGATGGGGCTCGCCTAGGCGGCGACCGGCAGCTGGGACCTTCAGCCCATGGCTGCCGGGGCCGGTGCATCGGTCTACACTCGACCACCCAACCGCAACTGCGAGATCGCACCGATGGACCCCTGGGCGCCGCTCGAAACCGAGGATCCCGAGATCTACCGCGTGGTCCGCGACGAGGAGAAGCGAACGCGATCCAACCTGGAGCTGATCGCGTCGGAGAGCTACCCGTCCCTTGCGGTGCTGCAGGCAACCGGGTCGATCCTCACCGGCAAGTACGCCGAGGGCTACCCGGGGCGCCGCTACTACGGCGGCTGCGAGTTCGTCGACATGGGCGAGGAGATCGCCCGGCAACGTGCCCTCGAGCTCTTCGGGGCCGAGCACGCGAACGTGCAGCCGCACGCCGGGGCGCAGGCCAACATGGCGGTCTACCACGCGCTGCTGGAACGCGGCGACACGGTCCTCGGCCTGGCGCTCGACCAGGGCGGCCATCTGACGCACGGATCCCCGGTCAACTTCAGCGGCCAGTACTACAACTTCGTCCCGTACCACGTCGACCGCGAGACGCACCTCATCGACATGGACGAGGTGCGCAGCCTGGCTCGCGAGCATCGGCCGAAGATGATCGTCACGGGCGCCACGGCCTATCCGCGCTTCTGGGACTTCGCCGCGTTCCGTGCGATCGCTGATGAGATCGGCGCGTACCTGATGACCGACATGGCTCACTTCGCAGGGCTCGTCGCCGCCGGGGTGCACCCGAGCCCGGTGCCCCACGCACACGTCGTGAGCACGACCACCCACAAGACGCTGCGCGGGCCGCGCGGCGGCATGATCCTCTGCCACGCCGACCTCGCTAAGGCGATCGACAAGGCGGTCTTCCCGGCGCTCCAGGGCGGGCCGCTCGAGCATGTCATCGCCGCCAAGGCGGTCGCCTTCAAGGAGGCGATGAGCGCCGAGTTCAAGCGGGACGCCGCGCAGACGGTTGCGAATGCGAAGGCCCTTGCCGCCGGGCTGGTCGATGCGGGCGCCGCGGTCATTACCGGCGGGACCGACAACCACCTGATGCTGGTCGATGTTCGCCCCCTCGGAGTGACCGGCAAGGAGGCGGACCTGGCGCTCGGCGAGGTGAAGATCACCGTCAACCGCAACACGATCCCCTACGACCCGAACCCGCCGATGATCGCCAGCGGGATCCGGGTGGGCACGCCCGCGGTCACCGGTCGAGGGATGCGCGAGGCGGAGATGCAGCTGATCGCGAAGCTCATCGTCGATGGGGTCGCGGCACGCGGGGACGCGGCGGCGCAGGCGGCGATCCGCGCCCGGGTGACGGCCATCACCGATCGCTTCCCGGTCCCAGGCCTGCCGGAGACGCTCGTCGCGGCCCGCGCTGGCGCCTAGCTCCCGCTTCGCCGGGGCGATCCGCCTCCGCTATACTCGCGCCGTCCGACCGCTCTGAGTCGAACCGAAATGGCACAGCTGACGCCCACCGGGCTCGTCAAGATCCTTGGTCTCGTGACCCTGATCATGGTGGTCCCCATGGTGGGCGGCTCGGTCGCCGGCCTGGTGCTGGACGGGCTGTTCGGTACCTCGCCGCTGCTGGTGTCGATCGGTCTGGCGGTTGGAAGCCTGATCGCAGCCATCGGTATCTGGCTCCTGATTCGCGCCGGTGCGCGCCGGGGCTACGGTGGCGGTCCCCGCGATGGAGCCTGACGAGGGTCCGAAGGGGCCGCCGGCGGCCAACTGGGGCATCGCCTTCGACCTGGGGCTGCGATTGGGGATCTCGGTGGTCCTCGGCGTCGGAGGCGGCCTGCTGGTCGACAGCTGGCTGAAGACAAGCCCGATCTTCACGCTGATCGGGATGGTGCTCGGGATCGCGGCCGCCATGTACACCATCTGGGACGTCGCCCGGCAGGGGATGGGGAGATAGGGAGCGGAGTGGTACACGTCGAGATCGCTGCCGAGCAGCTCTTCACGATCGGA
Organism: Candidatus Limnocylindria bacterium; assembly: GCA_041499395.1. Classification (GTDB taxonomy): domain Bacteria; phylum Chloroflexota; class Limnocylindria; order QHBO01; family QHBO01; genus CF-167. Next base: position 13,563 of record JBGQKH010000010.1, on the reverse strand, counting down.
CCCTTGATCGTCACCAACTCGATGATCGGCGCGCTGCTCGCGTCGATGGTGCTGCTGGTGATCGCGCGCTTCTTTGCGAACGGCTCCGCGATCGTGCCGAGCCGCGGCCAGAGCCTGGTGGAGCTGCCGATCGAATTCCTGGCGGGGATCGTCCGCGGCACCGGCGGGAAGCGCTGGCGCCAGTTCGCGCCGCTCATCTTCGCGATCTTCCTGTTCGTCCTGACCGCCAACTGGATGAGCCTGCTGCCGGGAGTCGGGACGATCGGCCTGGCGAAGCAGGCGAGCGATGGGACGAAGATCATCGTGCCCTTCGTACGGGCAGGAGCAGCCGACCTCAACTTCACCCTTGGCCTGGCGCTCATCTCCTTCGTGTCGTTCATCGCCTTCGGGCTGCGGGCCAATGGCGTGGGCGGGTACCTGAAGGAGCTGCTCATCGCGGAGCCGGCGTACATGACACCGCTCCTAACGCCGATCCACCTCATCAGCGAGCTGTCGCGCGTGATCAGCCTCTCGATGCGGCTCTTCGGCAACGTGTTCGCGGGCGAGGTGCTGCTGGCGACGATGCTTGCCCTCACCACGGCGACCGTCTTCATGCTGCCTCTGGCGTTCGTCATCCCGGGCGTCTTCATCGGCCTGGAGCTGCTCTTCGGGCTGGTGCAGGCGCTCGTCTTCGCGCTGCTCTCGATGACCTACATCACGCTGGCGATCGCGGAGCATCGCCAGCACGGGGAGGCTGAACATCATTCGGGCGAGGGGCCCGAGCAAAGCACCGCCTCGGCGCACGGGGCGGCGTAAGGAACGGGAGGCTCCGCCCCATCCGCGGAGCGCTAGGAGGAAGACCACTCGTGGACCTGCACACACTCGCAGCCGGACTGGCCATGGGGCTCGGCGGCATCGGCCCGGGGATCGGCCTCGGCATCGGCTTCAGCAAGGCCATGGAGGCGATCGGCCGCAATCCTGAGGCGTCGGGCACCATCTTCGTGCCCTACATCCTGGGCCTGGCCCTCACCGAGGCGATCGGGATCTATGCCCTCGTCGTCTCGCTGATCATCCTCTTCGCGGCCAAGTAGCCCCAAGCCGCAATGGCATTCTTCGGGGCATTCGGGGTCGATCTCTTCAAGCTCGCCTTCCAGATCATCAACTTCCTGCTGATCCTCTACCTGCTGAACCGATTCCTGTTCCGGCGGGTGCTCTCGCTGATCGACGAGCGGCAGGCGCGGATCGCGAAGGGGCTCGAGGACGCGGAGGCGGCCGCACGCGACCGGGAGCTGGCGCGCGCCGAGCGCGAGGCGGCCCTCGACGAGGCGCGCAAGGAAGCGCAGACGATGATCGCGCGCGCCACGAAGATCGCCGAGGACTCGCGGGTCGAGATCGTGGCGGCCGCCCGGACCGAGGCTGAGAAGGTCGCGGCCCGCGCCACGGCCGATATCACCGCGGAGAAGGAGCGCGCGATCGCGGAGCTTCGGACGCAGGTCGCCGACCTTGCTCTTCAGGCTGCCGGTCGGCTGGTCAAGGCGGACATGAACGCCGCGACGCAGCGCCGCCTCGTCGAGGAGTTCCTGGCCGAGGTCACCCCGACCGAGGGAGGACGCAGCTAGCCGTGGCTCGACGCGACACCTCTGCCCGGCGCTACGCGGAGGCGGCCTTCCAGACCGGCCGCGCCGATGGGACGCTCGATGCCTGGGAGCGCGACATGGCGACCCTCGGCGTGACCCTGCGGCACCCCGAGCTGCGAGCGCTGCTCCAGCACCCGGCAGTCCCGTTCGCCGAGAAGGAGCGCGTCCTGCGTCGGGTGCTGGATCGGGGCGTTGCGCCCGCGGCAGTCAACCTGGTGCTGCTCATGGTCCGGCGCGGCCGGCCGGGGGCGATCGATCGGATGATCGCGCGGTTCGCGGAGCTGCTCCGACGGGAGCGAGGGATCGTGCTCGCCGAGGTTCGGACGGCGCTGCCGCTCGACGACGGGCAGCGGGCCGAGATCGCCGCGCGCCTGCGGGCGCTCACCGGCGAGCAGGTCGAGATGGACGAGACCGTGGAGCCGGATCTGATCGGCGGCGTCGCCGTGCGGATCGGGGATCGACTCTACGACGCGAGCGTGCGGAGCCGCCTCGAGCGGCTGCGCGCGCGACTCACCGCGGTTTAGCGCAAGACGAGGGAGTACATGACGATCCGATCCGACGAGATCACGTCGATCATCCGCAACGAGATCAGCGGCTTCGACGAGGGGGCCGATGTCTCCGGCGTCGGCACCATCGTGGAGGTCGGCGACGGGATTGCGCAGATCTACGGCCTCTCCGGCGCGCTCGCGTCGGAGCTGCTCGAGTTCCCCGGCGGCGTAATGGGGATGGCCTTCAACCTCGAGGAGGAGACGGTCGGTGCCCTGATCCTGGGCGACTACACGCAGCTCAAGGAGGGCGACCAGGTCAAGACGACCGGCCGCGTGGTCGAGGTGCCGGTCGGCGACTCGCTGATCGGCCGCGTGGTGAGCCCGCTCGGCGTGCCGCTCGACGGCAAGGGCCCGATCGCCGCCACGGGCACCCGCCCGATCGAACGGATCGCCCCAGGCGTCATCGTGCGCCAGCCGGTCGACACCCCGGTCCAGACCGGGATCAAGGTGATCGACAGCATGATCCCGATCGGCCGCGGCCAGCGCGAGCTGATCATCGGCGACCGCCAGACCGGCAAGACCGCCATCGCGGTCGACACGATCATCAACCAGAAGGGCCAGGACCTCGTCTGCATCTACGTGGCGATCGGCCAGAAGATGTCGACCGTGGCGCAGGTGGTCGCCGTGCTCGAGGAGCACGGCGCCATGGAGCACACCATCGTGGTGGTGGCATCGGCCTCCGACCCGGCGCCGATCCAGTTCCTGGCTCCCTACGCCGGCGTGGCGATGGGCGAGGAGTTCCTGGAGACCGGCCGCGACGCGCTGTGCATCTACGACGACCTCAGCAAGCACGCCTGGGCCTATCGCCAGGTCTCGCTGCTGATGCGCCGGCCGCCGGGACGGGAGGCGTACCCCGGTGACATCTTCTATGCCCATTCGCGGCTGCTGGAGCGCGCTGCCCGACTTGGCGAGGCAGCCGGTGGCGGATCGCTGACCGCACTGCCGATCATCGAGACGCAGGCAGGCGACGTATCGGCCTATATCCCGACCAACGTGATCAGCATCACCGATGGCCAGATCTTCATGCAGACCGACCTCTTCAACCAGGGGCAGCGGCCCGCGGTGAGCGCCGGGCTGTCGGTGAGCCGCGTCGGTGGCAACGCCCAGATCAAGGCGATGCGCCAGGTCGCCGGGAAGCTGCGCCTCGATCTCGCGCAATACCGGGAGCTGGCCGCGTTCGCACAGTTCGCATCAGACCTCGACAAGGCGACGCGCGATCAGCTGACGCGTGGAGAGAAGCTCTCCGAGGTGCTCAAGCAGCCCCAGTTCGCGCCGCTCCCGGTCGAGAAGCAGGTGGCGATCCTGTGGGCCGCCACCAACGGCTATCTCGACGACGTGGAGACGGCCAAGGTCCGCGACTTCGAGACCGGCTTCTACCGCCACCTCGAGTCGGGGCACGGCGAGCTCCTCCCGCGGATCGCCGGCGAGAAGGCGATCTCCGACGTCTCCTCCGAGCAGCTGAAGGCGGCGGTCACCGAGTACCGCGACCAGGCCGGCTTCGGGCAGCAGGCCGAGTAGCACGGCATGGCCACTCTCCGCGAGGTCCGGCGCCGGATCGCCTCCGTCCGCAACATCGCCCAGATCACCCGGGCGATGCAGATGGTCGCCGCCTCCCGGATGAAGCGGGCGCAGGACGCGATCATCGCGGCCCGCCCCTATTCCGACGAGCTTCGCGAAGCGCTGGCCCGGGTGGCCGGCGCCGTCGGTGAGGAGGTCGATCCGCTGCTCGCGCGGCGCCAGGTGCGGCGCGTCGGCCTGGTGGTGATCACCACCGACCGTGGCCTCGTCGGCTCGCTCAACGCCAACGCCGTGCGCTCGGTCCTGCGCCACGTATCCGACGAGGCTCGCGGCGCGGGCGAGATCGCGGAGATCGCGGCCATCACCGTGGGGCGCAAGGGACGGGACTCGCTGCGGCGAGCAGGGGTGCCGATAGCGGCCCACTTCGCCCAGCTCGGCGATCGGCCGAGCTTCGCGGACGTCACCCCGATCGCCCGCCTCGTGACCGAGGACTTCCTGGCGGGGACGTACGACCGCATCGAGATCGCCTTCTCGACCTTTGTCAACACGCTCGTGCAGCGGCCCGTCATCCGGACCGTGCTGCCCGTCGAGCGCCCGAAGATGGGCGACCAGGAGACCGAGACGAACGACGAGTACCTCTTCGAGCCGTCGCCCGAGGCCGTGCTGAGCCGGCTCCTGCCGCACTTCGTGGCGGTCGACATCTATCGAGCCGTTCTCGAGAACCGGGCGTCGGAGCAGTCGGCCCAGATGGTGGCGATGCGCAGCGCCACCGACAATGCACACGAGCTGATCGGCGAGCTGACGCTCGTCTACAACAAGACCCGCCAGGCCAACATCACTCGCGAGATGACCGAGATCGCGTCCGGGGCGGAGGCCCTGGGCTAAGCCACACGAGGAGAGACAACAAGACCGATGGCGACCGGAAAGGTGATCCAGATCACAGGCCCCGTGGTCGATGTCGAGTTCCCGGCGGGCGAGCTGCCGGCGATCTACAACGCCCTCCAGATCAAGCGGCCGAATGCGGCGGCCGGGGCCGATGAGACGCTGGTGGTCGAGGTCCAGCAGCACCTCGGCAACAACTGGGTGCGCGCCGTGGCCATGTCGACCACCGATGGGCTCGCGCGCGGCCTCGACGCGGTCGACACCGGCGCCGCGATCACCGTGCCGGTCGGCTCCGTGACGCTCGGGCGTGTCTTCGACGTCCTCGGCCACCCGATCGACGGGAAAGGCCCCGTGGCGAAGTCCGACACGCTCCCGATCCATCGCAAGGCGCCGGGCTTCGACCAGATGGAGACCGAGGCGCAGGTCTTCGAGACCGGCATCAAGGTGATCGACCTGATCGCCCCGTTCAAGCGGGGCGGCAAGGCCAGCGTCTTCGGTGGCGCGGGCGTCGGCAAGACGGTCATCATTCAGGAGCTGATCCGCAACATCGCCGCGGAGCACGGCGGCTATTCCGTCTTTGCCGGCGTGGGCGAGCGCTCTCGCGAGGGGAACGACCTGATCGGCGAGATGACCGAGTCGGGCGTGCTCGAGAAGACCGTGCTCGTCTTCGGCCAGATGAACGAGCCGCCCGGCGCCCGGCAGCGGGTTGGCCTGACGGCGCTCACCATGGCCGAGTATTTCCGGGACGTCGAGCACCGCGACGTGCTCCTCTTCATCGACAACATCTTCCGGTTCACGCAGGCGGGTGCCGAGGTCTCCGCCCTCCTCGGCCGGATGCCATCGGCGGTGGGCTACCAGCCCACCCTGGCCACCGAGATGGGCGACCTGCAGGAGCGGATCACCTCCACCAAGGACGGCTCGATCACCAGCCTTCAGGCCATCTTCGTGCCGGCCGACGACTATACCGATCCCGCCCCGGCGACCACCTTCGGCCATCTCGACAGCAGCGTGCGCCTGGAGCGCTCGATCGTGGAGCTCGGGATCTACCCGGCTGTCGACCCGCTCAACTCGACCTCGACCGTGCTCGACCCGCGGATCGTGGGGGAGGACCACTTCGCGGTTGCGCGCGAGGTGCAGCGCATCTTGCAGCGGTACAGGGACCTGCAGGACATCATCGCCATCCTCGGCATGGATGAGCTTTCCGAGGAGGACAAGGTGACCGTCTCGCGGGCGCGACGCCTGCAGCGGTTCATGAGCCAGCCGATGTTTGTGGGGACGCAGTTCACCGGGCGCGAAGGCAAGTACGTCGAGCGTGCGGAGACGGTCCGCGGCTTCCGCGAGATCCTGGAGGGGAAGCACGACGCGCTCCCCGAGCAGGCCTTCTTCATGGCGGGACCGATCGAGGACGTGATCGCGAATGCCGAGGCGATGAAGTGAGTCGGGGATGGCCCCGCGCCGCGACGCCTTGGCTGGCTGACGCAACAGCCTGCGGCGCCGCGGCACCGGCCCCTCACCGCTTCCGCTCCCAGGCCGCGGCGGTCACGCGGGAGGTGGGCTGAGTGCCGCTGAAGCTGGAGATCGTCAGTCCCGAGCGGCGCGCGTACTCGGACGAGGTCGACATGGTGACCGTGCCCGGGATCGACGGAGAGCTCGGGATCCTCCCGCATCACACGCTGCTCATCAGCGCCCTGGGTACCGGCGAGCTGCGGATAAAGAAGGCCGGGACCGAGCAGATCCTCCTCATCGCCGGCGGCTTCGTCGAGGTGCGCGCCGACCGGGTGATCGTCATGGCCGACCTCGCCGAGCACTCCGACGAGATCGACGAGACGAAGGCGGTCGAGGCCCGCAGACGAGCCGAGGCCGAGCTCGGCGAGGTGCACGACGCCGTGGACGTGGCGCGCGTGCGTGCGTCGCTCCAGACAGCCCTCATGCGCGAGCGGATCGCGACGCGCCGGCGGTCGCGAGGCTGAGCTCCAGCCCTTCTCGCGCAGCTCCACGAACTCGCTGACGCGTAGCAGCGCGAGGAGCGAGCGCACGAGCCACGGGGCGCCGGAACGGGACGAGTCGGTGAAGCGGCGCGGCTCCATGACCTCGATCCAGGTGCCGCGTGATAGGAGCCGGCCTCCGTTCGCCGCCAGCACGTTTCGCAGCCACTGCACCTCGGTGCCATAGGTCAGCGCGAGCACCCACCGGTCCGGATTGCGGCGGAACGCCATCATCGCGGTCCGCCGCACGGTGCCCGATGTGCGGCCCACGTGCTCAAGGACGACGAACCAGGGCAGCCGGGCGGCGATTGGGCGCATGAAGGCGTTGGCGAAGCGAAGGTTGACCGTCGCAAGCCAGTGGGGCAGCGCCATGTGACCCATCCTAGCGGCTGGGGTAGGATCGGCCCATGACCGAGAGCGGCCGCTGATGCAAGCCTGCGACCACTGCGGAGCGCGGATGCCGCAACTGCCGGTGCGGATCGAGATTGTGCGCGAATCCGGTCCCATCGGCCTGCCGGGTGAATCCGGCGCCGCGCTGGCCAACTTCAGCAAGGGGTACGCCTTCTGCTCCAGCGACCACGCCTACGCCTGGGCGCGCGAGCGCACCTACATGCTCTGCAACGCCGGTCCGACGCCGTTCGAGGCGGGGATGCAGCCGTACCTCCCCTCCCGTCACATGGGCGGCAGGGTGGGGCTATGCGACGGGCATCATCGTGGCGGGCATGAGTGGAAGGAGGCGTGGCCCGCCTAGGCGGGGCCTCGAGCCCATGCAGAAGTTCATCGTGATCGGCGGCGTGCCCCTCCATGGAGAGGTGCGGATCGCCGGCGCCAAGAACGCGGTCCTCAAGATGATGGCCGCGGCCGTCCTCTCCGACGAGCCGACCATCCTCCGCAACGTCCCGCGGATCAGCGACGTGCAGATCCTGCGCGGCACCATGACCGACATCGGCTTCTCGGTCGCCCCTCTCGACGAGAATGGCCTCCAGATCACCGCCACCGCCGCCGACTGGCTCTTCGTGCCGCTCGAGGCGGCGATGAAGATGCGCTCGTCCTTCATCCTGCTCGGCCCGCTCCTCACCCGCTTCGGACGCGTGATCATCAGCAACCCGGGCGGTGACCGGATCGGGCGGCGACCGGTCGACCTGCACGTGGAAGCAATGCGGGCCCTCGGGGCGGAGATCGAGTACAAGAACGGCTACTACTTCGCCCAGGCGCCCGGAGGGCTGCGCGGAGCCCGGATCGCGTTCCCGTACGTCACCGTGATGGGGACCGAGAACGCCATGCTGGCGGCGACCCTGGCGCGCGGCACGACCGTGATCGAGAACGCCGCCCGTGAGCCCGAGGTCGACGACCTGATCGCCATGCTGCGGGCGATGGGGGCCCACATCGAGCGAACCGCCACCAACCGGCTCGAGATCGAGGGTGTCGACCGCCTGCACGGGGTCGAGCATCGCGTGCTGGGAGATCGGCTCGAGGCAGGCACCTTCGCGATGGCCGCCGCCGTGACCGGCGGCGATGTGACGATTCGCGGCGTGGATCCGGCGCATCTCGGATCGTTCACCGATCTCCTGGGCGGGATGGGCATCTCGTTCGAGACCTTCGCGACCGATGGCGGCGGGCTGCGCGTGCGCGGCGGAGACGGGATCCATCCCGCCGACGTCGAGACCCAGCCGTATCCCGGCTTCGCCACCGACCTCCAGGCGCCGCTCGCGGTCCTGATGACCCAGGCGGATGGGGTCTCGAGCATCCACGAGACGATCTACGAGGACCGCCTCGACTACACCATGGAGCTGGTGAAGATGGGCGCGGTGATCGAGGTGCTCGACGAGCGCCATGCGCGCATCGCCGGCCCGACGCCGCTCCACGGGCGGGAGGTGGAGATCGCCGATCTTCGTGCCGGCGCGACGCTGATCCTGGCGGCGCTCTCGGCGGAGGACACCAGCATCATCTCCGGCGTCGAGCACGTCGACCGGGGCTACGAGGCGATCGAGTCCAAGCTGGTCGCGCTCGGCGCGCAGATCACCCGCATCGACGCCTAGGGAGCGAAATGACCACCGACGAGCCACGGACGCTGACCTTTCGGGCCGAGATTGTGAGCGCGCGAGGCGGTGGCGCCGGCGTGATGATCCCCGCCGAGCTGGTCGACGCGCTCGGTGGCCAGCGTCAGATGCGAGTGCTCGGTCGTCTCTCCGGCGTGCCGTACAGCAGCAGCACCATGCCCGGCCCGTGGGGGCTCTTCCTGGGCGTCCACAAGGCGACCCAGCAGGCGGCTGGGGTGACCATCGGTGATCTCGTCGAGATCGAGGTGACGCGGGACACGCGGCCACGGGTCGTCGAGCTTCCGCCCGAGCTGAATCGGATGCTCGCGCAGGATCCGCAGCTGCGTGCTCGCTTCGACGCGCTCGCCTTCACCCATCGGAAGGAGATGGCGGCCGGCGTCGCGGAGGCGAGGCGCCCGGAGACCCGGGAGCGGCGACTGGCAGCCATCGAGGCGCGGCTGCGGGCACAATGAAGCCCGCATGAAGATCGGCATCGACCTCGGCACGGCCAACATCCTCGTCTACGTCCAGGGCAAGGGCGTCGTCCTGAACGAGCCGAGCGTGGTAGCCATCAACGACGACGACAACCGCCTCGTCGCCGTCGGCGAGGAGGCGCGCGAGATGATCGGACGCACCCCCGGCAACGTCCGGGCCATCCGGCCGATGCGCGATGGGGTGATCGCGGACTACCTGATCACCGAGGCGATGCTGCGGTACGTCATCAACAAGGTGGCGCGGGTTCGCATCTTCAAGCCGGACGTGATGATCAGCGTGCCGTCCGGCGTAACGAGCGTCGAGAAGCGCGCCGTGCGTGACGCTGCCCTGAAGGCCGGGGCGCGGGACGCGTTCCTGATCGACGAGCCCCTCGCGGCCGCAATCGGGGCCGGCGTCCCGATCTCGGGACCCTCCGGGAACATGATCGTCGACATCGGCGGCGGGACCACGGAGATCGCGGTGATCGCGCTCGGCGGGATCGTGGTGGCGGACTCGGTGCGCGTCGGCGGGACGAAGTTCGACGAGGCGATCGCGAACTCCATCCGCCGCAAGTACAACCTGATGATCGGGGAGCGAACCGCGGAGGAGGTCAAGATCGGCATCGGATCCGCCCTGCCGCTCGACGAGCCGCTGCACATGGAGGTCAAGGGCCGCGACATGATCGCCGGCCTGCCGCGCACCATCCCGATCAGCTCGGGCGAGGTGACGGAGGCGATCGAGGCGCCGCTGGCCCAGATCATCACTGCGGTCCGCAACGTGCTGGAGCAGACCCCTCCGGAGCTCTCCAGCGACATCATCGACAAGGGGATGGTGATGACCGGTGGCGGCTCGCTGCTTCGGAACATCGACGCGCTGCTCACCCAGGTGACCGGCATCCCGTGCCACGTGGCGGACAACGCCCTGAACTCGGTTGCGGTGGGCACCGGCATGGCCCTCGAGCACTTCGACCAGTTCCGGAAGAGCCTGGTGAGAGGCTCGTGACCGCCGCATCGCCCGCGGCCACCACGATCACCGAGATCGCGTCACGCCCCGTGGTCGCCTCCGGACGTCGCGCCCTCGCCTTCGCTGACTTCCACGTGCACACCCGCTTTAGCCGCGATTCGGTGATGGGCGAGGACCGCTTCATCCGCCTTGCCCTCGAGCGGGGCCTCACGCACGTCGCGATCACGAACCACAACAACGTCGAGGGCGCGGTCGCGGTGCGCGACCGGGTCACCGCGCTCGGCGTGGAGGATCGGCTGCGCATCATCCTGGGCGAAGAGGTCTCGAGCGCCGACGGAGAGATCGTGGGGATCTTCCTCGTCGAGACGATCCCGCCGGGGCTCTCCGCGGATGCGACCGCGGACGCGATCCACGCCCAGGGCGGGCTCGTCTCGATTCCGCATCCCTACGACCCGTTCCGCCGATCCCATATCCGCGCGGCGCCCCTCCTCGCACTGGCCGCCGCGGGGAAGATCGACGCGATCGAGGTCTTCAACAGCCGGGTCACCTTCTCCCGCCACAACGAAGAGGCGGCCCTCCTCGCGTCCCGCTTCGGCATTCCGGGCATCGCATGCTCTGACGCGCACTCCGGGCTGGAGGTGGCGATGAGCTTCAACGCCCTCCCGGCCTTCGAGACCGCCGAGGAGCTGCGCGCTGCGTTGCGCGAAAACGAGTGGCATGGGAGCCGCTCGACCAAGCTGGTCCACCTGACGACCCGCTGGGCGGTCTGGTCGAAGGCCGTGCGCCGGCGGCTCGCGGGCGCCCGGAACGCACCGCCGACGCGTCGCTCGTGAGCGACCCGCTGGACCCGCAACAGGATCACGCGGCGGGGCCCCACGAGCACGGCCACTCTCTCTACGAGGCGGGTGAGTTCCTCGACGCGCCGCCGGAGGAGGCGATCCCCGAGCAGGAGGTGAGCCTCGCGCGCCGGCTGCTCAACCTACGAACGCTCGGTTCGATCGCGTTCGGGCTGCTGCTGGTCTTCCTGCTCTTCCGCGTGATCCTCAACGTCGACTTCGGCCGCACCTTCGACCTGATGCGGAGCGCGAACCTCTGGATGCTGCTCGCCGGCCTCGCGGCCTACTACCTCACCTTCCCGCTGCGGAGCCTGCGCTGGTCGCTGATCCTCCGCAGGGTCGGCTCCCCGGTGCCCTATCGGGCGGCCATGGAGATCCTCTTCCTGTCGTGGTTCGTCAACTGCATCGTGCCAGCGAAGCTGGGCGATCTGTATCGGGCCTATCTGCTCCGCGGCAACTACGGCGCGTCGATCTCGCGCACGGTGGGGACGATCTTCATCGAGCGGGTGACCGACATCCTGGTCATCTTCGCGCTGGCCCTCGCGGCCGGCTTCTGGAGCTTCCGCGGCCGCAACCGACCCGAGGTCGACGCCCTCTTCCTCGCGGGGTTCGTGGTCGCCGCGGCGCTCCTGCTGCTGGTGATCGCGCTCCGCTACCAGGGGCGCCGCCTCACGCGCGTCCTGCCCGAGCGTGCGCAGGAGCTCTACGAGCGGTTCCACGAGGGGAGCACGGGAGCCCTCACCCCCCGCGTCCTGCTCCCGGTCACCGCGATCACCGTTGCCGTCTGGCTGCTGGAGGGCGCGCGCGTCTTCTTCGTGATCCAGGCGCTCAACATCACCGGCCTGCAGCTGGGGATCAGCTCGTCGATCTTCGTGGCGCTCGCCGCGTCGCTGCTGACAGTGGTGCCGCTCACGCCCGCGGGGATCGGCTTCGTGCAGGCCGGCATCGTGGGCGTCCTGAGGTTGTACGGGGTCTCGGTCGAGGCCGGCACGGCAGTGGCCCTCACTGATTTCGTGCTCTCAACGCTTTCCGTAATCGTCATCGGAGGGGTGCTCTATGCCCTCTCGCCGATGGTGCGGCGCGCGCACGGCGCTGGCGTGCCGAAGGGGTCCCCGGCGGAGGTCGGCTGAGCACGCCTGGACGCCTGACCGGATCGGTACCTTTGTCCCATTGAGGCGCCTCCCCGGCGCTGCGATCCTGCGGTTGCTCGCACGCACCACTGGCCGACGCATCTGGACGGTGGGCAGCAGCGCACGGACAAGGCGCATGACGCTCCAGCCGCCGCGGTCGTTCAACAGCTGGCTTCGCGGTCAGCTCAAGGAAAAGAAGATGAGCCAGCGCCAGCTGGCCCTTCAGTCGGGTGTCGACCACTCGACCATTTCGCGGTTGATCAAGGGCGACCGGATGCCATCGCTCGGCACCGCCACCAAGCTCGCACGCGGCCTTCGCGAGATCCGCGAGCAGTCCGACGGGCCAGGCTACTTCGCCAGCCTGTCGAACCGTCAGATGCTCCCCACGGCGCGCGTCGAGTACGCCCTGCGCGGCGACGACGTCCTCACCGAGGCCGATGTCCGGGAGCTGATGCAGACCTATGTGGCGCTTCGCTCGCAGCGCATCCGCGAGGCGAACGGCAACGGGCACGCCCCGACCGAACCCGGCGACCGGCTCAGCCGCGGCGCCTGACCCTCCCCGGGTTCATGGCACTTGACGGTGCGGGGCGCCGCGATCGACGCGTCAATCGCATCGCGCGGGCGGGAAGCTCCGGAAGCGCCAGCGCCCCGCCGTAGAGCAGCCAGCTCCTCCGCATGTTGACGGCGTCATAGCCCTGCTCCTCGCCCGGAGTCTCCATGACGAGGGCGGTGCGCCCGGGCAGCCTCGGATCGCGGAGCAGCGCCGCCAGGCCGGCCGCCCCGATCCTTCCCGCCCCGATGTGCTCGTGTCGATCGCTCCGCGACCCGAGCAGCGACTTCGAGTCGTTCAGGTGGATCAGCGGCAGGCGGTCAAGCCCGATCAGCTCGTCGAAGCGGTCCAGGACCGACGCGGCACCCTCCGGGGTCGAGAGGTCGTAGCCGGCGCCCCACAGGTGCGCCGTGTCGAGGCAGAAGGCGAGCTGCTCGGCCGGTCCCCCCACGGCGTCGAGAATCACCGCCAGCTCCTCGATCCGCGAGCCGAGCGTGTCGCCGCCGCCGGCGGAGTTCTCCAGCACGAGCCGAACGCCCGCAGGGGTGTCCCTGAGGACGTCGCGCACCACCGACCCGATCCGCCCCAGCCCGGCGTCCGGGCCTTCGCCCCGGTGCGACCCGATGTGCGTGTTCACCAGGCTTGCGCCGTAGCTTGGCGCGCGCTGCACCTCGTGCCGCAGCCCCTCGCGAGATTGGCTCGCGAAGGGCTCGATGGTGCCGGCCAGATTGATCAGGTAGCTGGCGTGAATCGCCACCGGCCCGATGCCGTGCGCCCTGCAGAACGCGATGAACGCCGCCGCATCCTTGGGTGCCTCCGGGCGGCGGCGCCAGGCGGTTGGGTTGTCGCTGAAGATCTGGAGCGCGGTCGCGCCGATCTGCCGCGCCCTCCGGGCGGCCGGCATAAGTCCTCTTGCCACGGCCAGATGGACGCCGACTCGCGGCGCGCCGTCCGGCCAGGTCAGTCGGCGTCGTGGCTCCGGGCGTGCTACGGTGCGAGCCATGGAGCCCGAGCCGCGAGGG
>JBGQKH010000009.1:0-42492 GCA_041499395.1 Candidatus Limnocylindria bacterium | reverse complement strand
CGCGCCATGTTGGGGTTTGGCCGATCCTGCCGCAAGCCGGGGTGGCACACTGTTCCTCCTCTACCCAACCGACGCGCCGGCGGCCCACGCAGCGCCGCACCGGCGCGCAACCGCGACCAGGAGGCAGCCATGTCCCCGCGCGTGATGACCGTCAGTGGACCGATCCCGCCCGACCGAGTCGGCTTCACCCTTCCCCACGAGCACACCGGCATCTACCTGTGGCATGTCCCGGACCGATGGGACTACTGGGAGCTGACCCCCGACGAGCTGGTCCTCGCCGACGAGCTGGCCGACTTCCGGCGCCGCGGCGGAACGACCCTGGTGGACATGACGGGTCCCGGTGTGGGTCGCGATCCGGAGCGGCTGCGCCGTCTCGCGTTGCGCAGCGGCATCCAGATCGTGATGGGCTGCGGCTGGTACCGCGGCGCCTACTACCCACCCGAGGCGCGCATCGACCACCGATCGGTCGATGACCTCGCGGGCGAGCTGATCGCCGAGTTCCGGGACGGCGTCGCAGGGAGCGGCGTCCATCCCGGGATCATCGGGGAGATCGGCGTCGACAAGCCGTGGGTGAGCGCCAGCGAAGAACGGGTCCACCGCGCCGCGGCGCGGGCGGCGCTCGCGACCGGGATGGCGATCAGCACCCACGGGATCCTCTCGCCGGTGGGGCTCGCCCAGCTCAAGATCTTCGAGGAGGAGGGGGTCGATCCCGGACGCGTGGTGATCGGCCACGCCGATTCGTACCCGGTGCTCGACCACTACCTGGCGATCCTGGATCGCGGCGCAAACCTGGAGTTCGACTTCATCGGGCACCGCTTCGGCATCGAGGAGGCCGCCGAGCCGCGCCTGATCGAGCTCATCGTCGAGCTGCTGGAGCGGGGGCATGGCCCGCAGCTGCTGCTGAGCCAGGACGTCTGCCACAACAGCCAGCTCAAGGCGAACGGTGGGCTCGGCTTCACGTACCTTCAGCAGCACTTCCTGCCGAGCCTGCGCACCGCGGCGGTGGGGGAGGGCGAGATCGCGCAGATGACGATCGACAACCCGCGCCGCATCCTCACTGTCGAGTAGGCGGCTCAGTGCCCGAGGCGCGCGACCCTGCGACCGACCTGCGACGGATCGCGTTCCTGCTCGAGGTCGGCAACGAGCCGACCTTCCGGGTGCGTGCCTTTCGCTCGGCGGCTGCCGCGGTCGAGCAGATGGATCCCGCGGAGCTTGCCGAACGCGCGCGGCGTGGCACGCTGAAGGAGCTCCCTGGGATCGGGGAGGTGCTGGCGCGCACGATCGCGGAGTCGGTCCGCGGCGAGGAGCCGGTCTACCTCCGACGCCTGGAGGCGACCGGTGGCCAGCCGATCGCCGAGCTCGGAGTGGCGATCCGCGCGGCACTGCGAGGCGACTGCCACGTCCACTCCGACTGGTCCGACGGCGGCTCGCCGATCCGGGAGATGGCGGAGGCGGCCCGCGGGCTTGGCCACGAGTACGTGGTCCTCACCGACCACTCGCCGCGGCTGACGGTTGCCAACGGCCTCACTGCCGAGCGCCTGGAGCGGCAGCTGGAGGAGGTGGTGCAGCTGAACGCGGAGCTGGCGCCGTTCCGGATCCTGACCGGGATCGAGGTCGACATCCTCTCCGACGGCTCGCTCGACCAGGATCCCGCCCTCCTGCGCCGACTCGATCTGGTGGTGGGGAGCGTCCACTCCGAGCTGCGGATGGCCGAGGAGCCGATGACGCGGCGCCTCGTCACCGCGCTCGCGAACCCACAGCTCGACGTGCTCGGTCACATGACGGGAAGGATGGTGACCGGCAAGCGGCGTCGGCCCCCCTCCACGCTCGACGCCGAGATCGTCTTCGCTGCCGCCGTGCGCTTTGACAAGGCGATCGAGGTCAATGCTCGCCCGGAGCGACTCGACCCCCCGAAGCGGATCCTGCGCCTCGCCGTTGAGGCGGGCTGCCGCTTCGCGATCGACTCGGACGCCCACGCGCCGGGACAGCTGGCGTGGCTCCCCTACGGCTGCGACCGGGCGGCCGCCTGCGGGATGGAGGTGGGTTCGATCGTCAACACCGGGGGCGCCGACGACCTGCTGGCGTGGGCCGCTGCCCACGAGGGATAGCGGCTACTGCTCGACGGCGAGGCCGATCCGGCGTTCGCGTCGGACGAAGCGGCTCCGGTAGATAGGGTTCGAGACGCGAGCGTTGACCGCCGCGGCGTCAAGTGGCTTCGCGCTACGGGGGGCGTGGTAGCGTCCGCGCTCCGCGATGGCGCCGGCCAGCTCCGCGGCGGTCTGCGGCCCGCGCTCCGCGATGACGGCGGCAATCTCGTCGTGGAGCGCCACCTTCTCGACGGCGGTCGTTGCCTTCGCCTTCGCGCGACGGGCCGTCGCGCGCTTCGGCCGCTTCGTCGTCGTTGGGGCGGTCGCATCGGCGACCACCTTGCGCGGGCGTCCGCGACCCCGCTTCACCGGCGCCCCTTCGACGGGCGCGGCCTCGGCAGCAGCGGTCAGGGCGGATTCGGGGGTGGCTGCCATCCGATCGAGGCGCCTCGCCAGCTCCTCGACGCGCGCGGCCAGGGCGGCGAGGCCGTCCGGCGCGATGGCCGATGGGGCGGCGCCGGCTCGCGCGGCGTCGAGCCGCTCCTCGACCCAGCGCGTCACGAGCTCGCCAGGGCGGATCCCGGCCTCGGCGGCGAGGAGCTTCAGCGCGCCCAGGCGGCGCGGATCGAGTCGGATCGACATGCCGCCGTCGTCCATCGGCCGCGACGCGAAGCCCGTGGGGCGCGAGGGTCGCTGCGGTGGGCCGGCAAAGCGATCGGGGCGCGGAGGCCCAGAAAAATCGGGGCGCTCGCGCGGCGGGCCGAAGGAGGGTCGATCGCGCGGCGGTCGGTCGCCGAAGGAGGGTCGATCGCCGGGTCTCCCGGGGCCGCCGGGTCGGCCGCCGCCAGGGCGTCGGTCGGGTCGTCGTTCGGATGGCATCGCTCTCACGATACGCGCTGGCACGCATCGGCGCCAGCACGCGGCTCAGAAGCTACCGCTCCCGCCGCCACCGCCACCGCCTCCACCGCCGCCGAATCCGCCTCCTCCGGAGGACGACGAGGGCGGTGACGAGCCGATGCTGCCGATCGCGCTGAACATCCCGCCGATGTCGGGCATCCCCGAGCCGGAGAAGATGCTGCCCGAAGCCATCTGGCCACCGGCGCCGCCGAGGCCGCCGGTGAGCGACGACGATGAGCTGCCGAGCCAGAGGGGGTAGTACGGCGTGGCGACGTGCGAGGGGTCGGCCGAAGCGTCCTCCAGATTGCGCCGCAGCACCCCCTCGACCTCGCCCTGGAGGCCGAGCGCGAAGCCCCACACGACCGCCTTGTCGGGCGTGTCGGCGAGGATCTTCACCGTCGGATCGGCAACGACCTGCTCCATGCTGCGGGCCAGCTCCATCGTCTTCTGAAGGGTGCGGCGGTAGGCCTTCAGCATGGCGTCGACGTAGGCGCCGGTGTCGGTCCGCTGCGACATGAACTGCCCGAGGCCCCACGAGGCGAGGCCACCGACCCCCGTGGCCGCCCCCAGCAGGGTGAGACCGGACATCGGGATCAGGAAGCCGCCGGCCACGAAGAGCCCGCCGAGCACCATCTCCCCGATGCCGATGAGGCTCCACCGAGCGATCAGGGTCGATGGCTTGCGGGTGAACCAGCCGAGGCGCACCACCTCGGTCTCGAGCTGGTCGCGGATCGGGCGGAGCCGCGCGTTGAGCGACCAGAGCCGCTCTCGGGAGAGGGTGTCGCCCCCCAGGGCCTGCTGGCGGATGAGGTCCCAGGCGGCCTTCTCCGGGGCCGCCAGGGCGCCTCCCTTCGGCGCCGCGTCGCTCAGCGCAATCGCCGGGTCGAGGAGCGGGTTTGGCTCGTCATCGGATTTCACCCTGCCGATCTGGTCGAGGTTCTGGAAGGCGATCCGCCCGGTGCTGGCCAGTTCCATCAGGAGCGTGTCGAGCGAGTGCTGGGTCGCCTTCCCCTCGCGCACCACGGTCGCCAGCGGCGGGGTCATCTCGGCCGGCGGACCGGCCATCAGGACTGAGTCGTCGTCGAGCACCTCCGGGTCGTTGCCCTCGCGACGCCAGGCGAAGAAGGCGAAGCCGACCATCACCAGGAGCGTGATCGGCGCGCCGATCAACCCCACCACCGAGTTCACCTGGCGCAGGAGGTTGAGCCGACCGGTCCCGGCGGGAGTGATCGCGGAATCCACCACTTCGAGCGCAGAGATCATCCCGCCGCCGAGCTGGTTCTGGAGCGCCGCCGGCACGACCACGTCGTCGATCACCGACTGCAGGTCGGCCTGGGACATGTAGCCGCGCAGGAACCCTGCCCCTGCGTAGTAGCTGACCTTGCCGTGGACCAGGTTCGGCTCGAGGCTGATCAGCCACACCAGCCCATCGTCGAAGCCCTTGCGCCCGACTCCCCACTGCACGAGCAGCGCCTTCGCGGCTGCGGCGTTGGAGTCCTCGGTGGCGGAGGGATCGACCTGGACGTAGATCGCGATCTCGGCCCCGCTCCGGGCCTCGATCGTGTCGATCTGCGACTCGAGCGCCTTCTCGATGTCCGAGCTGAAGGCCCCGGCCGGGTCGTAGACCGCCTGCCCCTTCACCGGAGGCGGGAACTGGCTCGCCCCGGACGACGTGCTCGGGATGCTCACCCCAAGGAAGACGAACGCGATCACGGCGGCCCAGAAGAGGCCGAAGACCACCGTGCTCACGACCTTGAAGTAGCGCATCACGCCCACGCCAGCAGGATAGACGCCGCGCCCGGTGCTAGCGGCACGCCACCGCGATCGCCACCGGAGGGGACGGCAAGCCGGGCAGGCGCGCGGCGAACGTGATCGACCCGCCGGCCGGAACGGAGGGGGAGACGGTGGAGACCTGGCGAAGCACGTCGCCGGCCGCATCGAGCGCGCTCAGGTCGCATTTCGCGCGCCCGGCCCGGGTGCCCTGGTTGATGACGTGGACCTGGGCGATGACGCCATCGGGCGCATCCGCGCTCCAGCGGAGCGCCTCTCCCTTGAACGGCCCGATCCCGCGCAGCGCGAAGCTCGCGGCGACGGCCATCAGGACCACCCCGGCCACGATCGCCACCACGATCGTGCCGTGGTACTGGGTGGCCGATGGCGTCGCCATCCCGGCCCGATTGCAGACGTCGCAGATCGTCTGGTCCGGACCGATCTCGCGGCCGCACTTGTAGCAGTTGCGCGACGGCCGGCGATCGACCTCGCTCATGGCGCCGGGGCCAGCCGCTCGCCGGCACGGATCGGGACCGTCAGCCAGTTCTCCGGCGGAGCGAGGGGGCAGCTCCAGATCGGGTCGTACACGCACGACGGGTGGTAGGCGTAGTTGAAGTCGATCACCAGCTCGTCTCCCTCGGAGCCCAGGTCGGCCCCCTTGGCGGAGTCGAGCAGGTAGCGTCCGCCGCCGTACGTCTCCGTGCCGCTGGTGGCGTCCCGGAAGGGGAGGAAGAGGCCGCCGGAGTACTCGTTCAACCAGTAGACCGCCAGGCGAGCCGGGGTTCCGTCGACGCTGAAGCTGACCCAGCCGATCCGCGCGTACGGCATCGCGGGGCCGGCCCCGGAGCGTGGCACGGCGAGCGGCGGCGCCTCCGGGTCGCGCTCGAGCTGGGCGCGGAACGCGAGCGCCGGCGCGTGGCGCCAGTACGCGAGGCCGCGGAAGTCGCGTCGATCCGCGGCCGGCACCGGGGATGAGGGATGCGAGGCGAAGAGCCGGTCCTTCGCGGCTCGAAAGCCGAGCAGGCGAGCCGGATCGGCCCGCGAGTCACGCCGAAGCGTGTCATAGGAGGCGGCCACGCGCCGCCGCCAGTCGGCCAGGTCGAGGTGCTCGGACATCGGTCCGGGAAGTGTACGGGCGGCGCCGCCCGGAGGCTGCGCCGCCCGCATGAGTTGCGCGGAAGACTGCGCTTACAGGAGGCCGCTGTCCTTGAGGAACTGCTTCGCGGCCTCGGCGATGTCCTGGTGATTCACATTGATCGCCGCGCCCAGCTTGCCGAGCGCGTCGGTGGTGAGCTTCGCCTGGATCGCGTTGAGGGTGGCCGCGAAGTCGGCCGGCGCCGCATCGGCGAATGCCTTGGCGGCGATCGGGACCATGTTCTGGGCCGGCTGGAGGTGCTTATCGTCGGTGAGCAGCACCAGGTTCATCGTTGAGATCTCGGGCTGCGTGGTGCAGACCTGCGCAACGTCGATCGCGCTGTCGTTCAGCGAGGTCGCGATGTCGGTGCTGCACGCCGGGAGGCTCGACACCTTCAGCTTGGTGAGGTCGATCCCGTAGGTGTCCTTGAGGCCGGGACCGCAGACCGGGTTGTCCGGGCAGCCGGGGGCGACCCCCCAGTTCAGCTTGTCAGCGACCGCAGCGAGATCGCTCATGGTGGCCAGGCTGTACTTGTCGGCCGTCTCCCGCCGGACGGCGAAGCCATCGGCGTCGGTGCCCGGCGAGAAGTTGAACGAGACCCACCCCTTGGCCGCCAGGGCGCTCTGCATGTTGTTCCATGCGGTCTGCGCATCCGACGACAGGTCGGCGATGCCAAGCCCCTGGCCGGCCAGGCCGCCCAGGTATTCGGGGATCAGGTTCACCTGTCCGGAGGTGAGGGCGGCGTGGAGCGCCGGGCGCTCGCCGATCTCGAGGTGTCGCTCGACGGTGTAGCCCTTGGCCTCGAGGGCCTGGGCGTACATCTCGGCCACGACGGCTGACTCCCAGAAGCCGGCGGACCCCACCTTGACGGTGGGCTTCGCCGCGGCCGCGCTTGCGCTCGGCGATGTCCCGCTCCCACCCGGCGCGCAGGCGCTCAGAACGAGCACCAGCGACGCCGCCCCGAGAGCGAGCGTGCGGTATCTCCGCATTGGGTCCTCCTTGTGAAATGGGACTGTGCGCGCCGCGTCCATCGCGGTTGCGTCGGAGTCTAGCAGCGATCCCCGACACCGGTAATACCCCCTTTAACGGTGTCGGGTTCAGATCAGCGTTGCCTGCGCCGTGGGCACCTGGGACGGCTCTTCCCAGGCGCCCTGGGTCGACCCGGCCAAGCCCGGCGAGAGGGTGCGGCGCTGGAGCCAGGCGAAGCCGAGCTCCGTCGCGATCGCGAGGAGCGCCACGAGAACCGCGGCCGCGAAGACGCGGACCTGGTCGCTCAGCTCCAGTCCCTGGAGGATGTACTCCCCCAGCGTCCCGCCGCCGACTAGCGCGGCCAGCGGCGCCGTGGCGACAACCGCCACCGCAGAGGCGCGGATGCCTGCCAGGATGACCGGTAGCGAAACCGGCACCTCCACCCGGAAGAGGAGCTGGAGCTCGCGCAGCCCCATCCCGCGCGCTGCCTCGCGCAGCTCGGGGTCGACCGATCGCAGGCCGGTATAGGTGTTCGTCACGATCGGCGGAATGGCGAGCGCCACCAGGCCGATGAAGGCGGGCAGGAAGCCGATTCCCCCGCGATGGAAGAGGGCGGTGCCGATCGGGTAGGCGATCCCGAGCCAGCCGAGCGACGGCACCGCGCGCCCGATGTTGCTCAGCGCCACCGCGACGCGGGCGAAGCGACCGGTGTGGCCGATGTAGAGGCCGATCGGCAGGGCGATCGCCATCCCCGCGGCGAGCGAGGCGACCGAGAGCGAGAGGTGCTCCCAGAGGCGCACCCCGATCGCGTTGCTGCCGGTCCAGTGGGCCGGATCGGTGTACCACGCGAGCACCCGTCCCAGAAAGTCCATCGGCCTAGGCCTCCCTGGCCCTGGCCCATGGGGTGAGGCGGCGTTGCAGGAGCTGGAGGGCGAGGTCGATGACGGTGGAGAGAAGCACGATCGTCACCACCCCGGTGATGGTCGCGGTCGGGAACCGGCGCTCCACGCCAATGTTCACGATCAAATAGCCGAGCCCGCCCATCCCGATCAGGGTGGCCACGGTGACGAGGCCGATGGTGGTGACGGTGGCGATCCGTACGCCGGCGACGATGATCGGCAGGGCGATCGGCAGCTCGACGCGCCAGAGGCGCTGACGATCGGTGTAGCCCATCCCGCGCGCCGCCTCGATGACCTCGGCCGGCACAGCGCGCAGGCCGGTCACGATGTTCCGCACCAGGATCACCAGCGTGTAGCTGACGAGGGCGATCTCCGCGGTGACGAGGGTGAGGCCGGTGATCGGGATGAAGAGGACGAAGAGCGCGATGCTCGGGATCGCATAGAGGACGCCGCTCACCGCCAGGATCGGGCCGTAGATGCGCGGGTAGCGGCGCACCGCGAGGGCCAGCGCGAAGGAGATCGCGAAGCCGATCGCCACGGCGATCACGGTGACCAGCAGGTGCTCCCCGATGCGCTGCACGAGCATCCCAAGGTGGCCCACCACCCAGTCGGGCTCGAGGAGCGGCTGGCCGTCGATCACGACGTCCCTCCGGCGGGGGTGCGCAGGACGTCCGAGATGGCGTCCACGGAGATCGCCCCGAGCACGCGCTCCGCCTCGTCGACGACGACCCCCAGCTGGACCGACGACCCGAGCATCGCCGAGAGCGCGTCGCGCAGGGTCGTCTCCGGCTGGACGGTAGGGGAGCCGGGCGTCGCGTCCGAGGCGCTCACAACGCCCTCGCCTTGGAGGTCCCGCCGACCGACCCAGCCGATCGGGCGGTCCGCGTCGTCGAGGAGGAGCGCGTAGTCGGCGCCCGCCGCCTCGAGGCGGCGTCGCAGGTCGGCGATCGCCTCCCCCGACCGAACCGTCTCCGGGCGGCTGAGCGGGAGGTCGCGCACGCGCCCCAGGGAGAGCCGCTTCAGCCCGCGATCGGCCCCGACGAAGTGCTCGACGAACTCGCTGGCGGGTGCCGCGAGGATCCGGTCTGGCGTGTCGTACTGGGCCAGGATCCCGCCGCGCTGGAGGATCGCGATCCGGTCGGCCATCTTGATCGCCTCGTCGACGTCGTGCGTGACGAAGACGATCGTCTTGCGGACCTGGGCCTGGAGTCGCAGGAACTCGTTCTGGAGCCGATCGCGGAGGATCGGATCGACCGCGCCGAACGGCTCGTCCATCAGCATCAGCGGCGGATCCGCGGCAAGGGCCCGGGCCACACCGACGCGCTGGCGCTCGCCGCCCGAGAGCGCGGCCGGATATCGGTCGCGGTAGGTGCCCGCGTCCAGGCGGACCAGGTCGAGCAGCTCCTCGACCCGGTCGCCGATCCGCGCATCGGGCCAGCGCAGGAGGCGGGGCACGACCGCCACGTTCTCGGCCACGGTCAGGTGAGGGAAGAGGCCCACCTGCTGGATCACGTAGCCGATCCGGCGCCGCAGCTCCACCGGGGGAAGCGACATCACGTCGTCGCCGTCGATCGTGATCCGCCCCGAGGTCGGCTCGATGAGGCGGTTGATCATCTTCATCGTCGTCGTCTTGCCGCAGCCCGAGGGGCCGACCAGGACGCAGATCTCGCCTGCCGGGATGGTCAGCGAGAGGTCCTCGACCGCGTGGGGCGTGCCCGGCGGGCCGTATCGCTTGCCCAGGTGCTCGAGCGTGACGACGGCCGCGGCTGAGCCCGACCCGCTCCCGGGGCCGGCGGCGGGCGAAGGGGCGCTGCTCGTCACCGTGAGAATGATACGGATGGCAGTCGCGCGTTCAGGAGGACGAACACGCTCACCTGCCAGATGCGCACCCCCTCACGGTCGTAGACGAGGGTCCAGTTCTCATTGCGCGAGAAGTCGGTCGCGACGCACTGGCGCGGCGGCCCCGTGTCGAGCAGATAGGTCGCGCCGAGGGATCGGGTCAGCTGGGCGGCCTGATCGGCATTGCCCGAGCAGTAGATGGCGTCGACCTGGGCGGCGCGCAGGTCTGGGGAGTAGCCCAGGTTGGCGACGTACGGCGTGAAGGTCAGCAGGCGGAGGCGCCCGGCCGGATCGGTCGGCGAGTTGAGCCAGCCGTTCGTGACGAAGACGGCCCGTTCCGGCGTGTTCGCGGCGATCCAGTCCGCGGCGTGGACCTCACTCCAGCCAAGGACCACCTCGCGGTTCAGCGCGGTCCAGGCCGAGACGAGGAGTGGCGACGGAATCGCCAGCAGCAGCACGCCGGCGACCGCGATCGCCGGCCAGCGGCGGATCAGCCATGCGGCCAGGATCGCGACGCCGATCCACATCGCCTGGAAGAGCTTGTTCATGTCGAAGCCAACGGAGCTCAACTGCACGACGTTCGGGATGAGGAAGAGCGACACCAGCCAGAAGGCGAGGAAGCCGCGATGCGGGACGCGCGGCCAGAAGAGCGCCAGCAGGGCCAGTGCGAACGGGATCCCGAGGTTGGTCAGGTAGAAGAAGGCGACCGCCGCCGGTCCGTCGGCGAAGGGCGCCGATTCCCAGCCGGCGACGAGCTTTAGCGCCCCGCTGCCGGTCGCCTGGGAGAGCGCCGCAACCGCGAACGGGACCGCCAGGAGGTACGGCGCTAGCAGGAGCGCTGCGTTCCGCGGCGCGAACCGGTCGACGAGCCGCCCCCCGACCAGCACCCACCCGAGGGCGATGAGCAGGAAGGCGGGGAAGAAGAAGAAGTGGAACGGCGCCATCAGCGCCCCGACCAGGCCGGCCAGGCCGATCAGCGCCGGACGGTCGCGCCAGCCGGCGGCCCGGGCGCGCGCGCTCGGCAGCCCGGTGACCAGCAGCAGGACCGCCGCGACCAGGATCGGCAGGCCGGCGGTGGTGGCCCGATGCACGAGCAGTCCTGTCGCCATCACCGACGGGATGCGGAAGAAGGGCCACGACACCTGCCCCGCCGCGTCGTACCAGGAGTTGTCGTACGAGTGCTGCGTCACGAGCGAGATCGGACTGCCGAAGCCGGCCGTGACGTCGCCCACGAACCGGACCCAGCCGAGCCCGCCGCCGAAGACGACGAGCACCGCGGCGAGCAGCGCCGCGCGACGCGCTCGGCGGCCGCGCAGCAAAGCCCGGGCCAGGCCATGGACCAGCAGGGCGAGCGCGCCGGTGAGGATCGCGGACGAGACGACGAAGCTGGGGACGGCGAAGAGCCCCGCCGCCCGCGCGACGATCGCGGCGTGGAAGTCGGCGAACCAGTGGTAAACGAGCGGCTCGCCGGCGAAGTAGGGGACGTCGGGCGGGAAGTTGCCCGCGTTGAGCGACTGGGCGATCGAGAGGTGCACGCCGAGGTCGCTCCAGTTCGACCCGCCCGCGGCGATCCCGTCCGGGGTCGAGTGCCACAGCCCCGAAGCGAGGACGACGGCCACGAAGAGGGCAGCGGCGAGGGCAAACCCGAAGGCGGCCCACTCGCGCCGCACCGATCGCCACGCGGCGACCGACTGCCGCTGAAGCGCCATGGCGCCGCCGCGAAGCAGCCCGAGTGGGATCGGCATTGCGAGCAGGACCGCCGCCGCGAAGATCGTCTCGCGGCGGTAGCCGCCGGTCGCCAGCGAGAGCCAGTAGACGAGGTGCGCACTGAGCGCCACCGAGAGCACGATCGCCAGGCCGAGGCGACCGGTCGCCGAGATGCGCGGGCGGACCCAGGCGACGATCGCCCAGCCCGGGACGACGAAGAGGAGCGGCCACACGGCAGCGACGGCAAGCGGAGGCACGAGCCAGGCAGCCGCCAGGGCCAGGGCGACCACGACGGCGGCGGCGATCGCGGCAAGCGCGTTGGCGACCGGCGAGCGGGTTCCCGGGGCGGCCTCGGTCATCGGGCCCGGATCATAGCCGAGCCCCGACGCGGTTCAGCCGCGCGGCTCCGCCGAGCGCGCTGCCCGGGTGCTGCGGGGGAGCGGCTGGCGGGGATCGAGCAGCGCGACGATCCGCTCGACCTGGCCCTTCGCCAGGCTGCCCCCTGCCGAGATGCGGGCGGCCAGCGCGTCGACGTCGCGAATGACCTGGATCCGGGGACGCTGCCCGGCATCCCATTCGATTTCCACGCCGCGCGCCGGAGCAAGGCAGGCGGTCACTGCGGACGGCAGGGTCGCCCGCTCCAGGTACATCTCAAGGCGACGCCCCGCGAGGCGCGCGGTGGTCACCGGCGTGGCGTCCCACGGGATCCAGGAGCCAGTCTTCTCGCTCCAGTGGTACCAGTGCCCGTTCCGCTTGCGGTAGCGACCCGCCGCGGCGCGCAGCGTCAGCGCCCATGTCCCGCCGGGGCCTACGACCACCGCCTCGATCGGCTCGCTGCCACCTGTTAGCACGCGACGCAGGTAGTGGTAGCGGTCGTCGAGCCGTCGGGCCAGGGGGCCGCTCAGCCGGTCGTCGGCTGGGCGTGGCAGCGTGAGGCGCAGCGAGGTCGAGATGGGGCGGTGGATGACCATGGCGGCTGGGCCCTTCCCGTTCGTCCGTGCGGAATCGACGGGCACGGTTCCGAGTCTACCGTCGCCGACGCGCCACGCCTAGCCCGCCGAAATCGCCTGCTAGCATGCCGTTCGTGGACCACGAGACCCCCGGCCGGCTGATCCCCGATGCAATCCGGACCCTCCTCACCGAGCTCGGCGAGGACCCGGCGCGCGCCGGCCTGGCCGGGACGCCCGAGCGCGTGCGGCGGATGTACGCCGAGCTGACCGACGGCTACGCCACCGACCCCGAGACGCTCCTCAACGGGGCCGCCTTCGAGGTGGACTACGACGAGATGGTGGTGGTGCGCGACATCGAGTTCTACTCGCTCTGCGAGCACCACCTGCTTCCCTTCTTTGGCCGGGCGCACGTCGGCTACCTGCCGCGCGGCAGGGTCATCGGCCTGTCGAAGATCCCGCGCGTCGTCGACATGTACGCGCATCGGCTCCAGGTCCAGGAGCGGATGACCCAGCAGGTGGCCTCCTTCCTGATGGAGCGCCTCGACCCAAAGGGGGTCGCCTGCGTCGTCGAGGCGACCCACCTCTGCACGGTGATGCGCGGCGTCCGCAAGCAGGAGGCGACGATGGTCACCTCCGCCATGCTCGGGACCTTCCGGGCCGATGCCCGGACCCGCTCGGAGTTCCTGACCTTCATCGGCCGCACCGCCGACCGCTAGGCCGATGCCATACGCCCCGCTCCTGACCGACGCGGAGATCACCGCGTCCCTCACCTCGGTGCCCGGCTGGCGGCGCGCGGGGGACGAGCTGGTGCGCACATTTCGTTGCGAGTCATTCCGCGAGTCGATTGCACTGGTGAGCCGGGTCGCCGATGCCGCGGAGGCGGCCGACCATCACCCCGACATCGAGATCAGCTGGCGGCGGGTCACCTTCCGCCTCACGACCAAGGTCTCGCACGGCCTGACCGCCAGGGACATTGCCATGGCGGCGACGATCGATCGCCTGGCCGCACCGTAGAATCGGATCCCGCATGACCGATGCCGCCCGCACCACGCCGATCCGCGTCCTGATCGCCAAGCCCGGCCTCGACGGCCATGACCGTGGCGCCAAGGTGCTCGCCCGCGGCCTCCGCGACGAGGGATTCGAGGTGATCTACACCGGGCTGCGCCAGACGCCGGAGATGATCGCTGACGCCGCCGAGCAGGAGGACGTCGATGTGGTCGGCCTGTCGATTCTGTCCGGCGCGCACATGGCCCTCCTGCCGCGCGTTGTCGAGCTCTGCCGGGGCCGTGGCATGGACGACGTGCTGATCGCCGCGGGCGGGATCATCCCCGATGCCGACGTCACGAAGCTGAAGGCGGCGGGGATCGCCGAGGTCTTCGGCCCGGGGACGAGCATCGGCCAGATCGCGGGCTACTTCCGCGAGCACGCGCGCCGGCGCGGCTAGCCCCGCCGTGGCCGATCTGGCGGAGCTGCTGCGCGGCGCCGTGGCCGGGGAGCGGCGTCCGCTGGCGCGCCTGCTGACCGCGATCGAGAACGACGAGCCGGGACTGCGCCAGGTCCTGCCCGCCATCTTCGCCGCCGGCCACGGGGCGCACCTGGTGGGCGTCACCGGCCCGCCGGGGAGCGGGAAGTCGACCCTCGTCAACGCGCTCACCGAGGAATGGCGCCGACGCGGCCGCCGCGTGGGGATCGTGGCGGTCGACCCGTCCTCCCCGTACACCGGCGGTTCGATCATGGGCGACCGGATCCGGATGATGGAGCACGCGGCGGATCGCGACGTCTTCATGCGCTCGATGGCGAGCCGCGGGGAGCTGGGCGGCATCGCCGGCGCGACCTGGATGGCGGCAGCGGCCCTGGATGCCGCTGGCTACGACCCGATCCTGGTCGAGACCGTCGGCGCCGGTCAGAGCGAGGTCGAGATCGCGCGCCTGGCCGAGACGACGGTGGTGGTCGAGGTGCCCGAGATGGGCGACGAGGTGCAGGCGATCAAGGCCGGGCTCCTCGAGGTTGCGGATCTCCTGGTCGTCAACAAGGGCGACCGACCCGGGGCGGAGATCGCCGCGCGACACCTCAGGGCGATGCTCTCGACCGCCGGTGGCCGGGTCAGTCGCAAACCGCCGCCGATCCTGCTCACCACCGCCACCACCGGGGAGGGAGTGCCGGCGCTCGTGGACGCAATCGAGGCGCATCGCATCGCGGCGAGCTCGCCGGAGCAGGCGACTGCCCGCGCCAGCAACCAGGTGCGACGGGCCCTCGCCGACCTGGCCCTGCGCCGCGCCGGTCGTCACGCCGCCTTCGACGCAACCCTGGCAGCGGTGGCCAGGCGCGAGCTCGACCCGATCAGCGCGGCCGAACGGCTCCTCGGGGAGGACGCCTAGGCCCCGGGCAGGTCCTTCGCCATCTGGAGCGAGGTCTCCACGTAGCTGAGCGACCGGTAGAGGCCCCGCGCCACCTCGTTCCCGCCGAACACGTTCAGCTCGAGGCGGCCGATCCCTCGAGCTCGCGCCTCCTCCTCGGCGAGCAGCATCGTGGCGCGGCCGTAGCCATGGCCGCGATGCGCCTCATCGACCTCGATGTTGTAGATGAAGAGCACCCGGCGCTCCGGCGTTCCCCGCTCCGCCACCCAGAGCAGCCCCACCGCCTCGTCGCCGGCCTCGACCACGAAGATCCAGTGGCGCGGGGTGGCGAGGCCGTCGGGCAGGATCGCGGCGTGGTCCTCCTCCGACTTCCGCTCGGCGGCGGCCGGGAGCATGTCCCCGTGGATCACCATGTCATGGGCGTAGCCGGCCTTCGACGCGGCGATGAAGGCGGGGTACTCCTCGGGTCGCATGGCGCGGAGGCGCACGGCCGGCTCGGCAGGGCTCATGGTCGGGGGGATTATCGGTGCTGGTAGGCTAGTCAGCCATGAGCCTCGACCGCGTCTTCGTCATCGGCGCCGGACTGATGGGGCACGGCATCGCCCAGGTGAGCGCCGCGGCCGGCAAGGTCGTCACGCTGGCAGACCGCACCGCCGAGCTCGCCGAGAAGGGGAAGGGGCGGATCGCCGGTAACCTTGCCCGCCAGGTCGAGAAAGGGAGGCTGCCCCAGGAAGAGGCCGACGGGATCCTGGCCCGCATCTCCACGGCCGTCGGCGCGGAGCGCGCGGCGGGGCACGACATCCTGATCGAGGCGGTCTTCGAGGACGAGGCGATCAAGCGTCAGACCTGGGCCGAGCTGAGCGCCGTCGCCGACGTCAAGGCCATCTTTGCCAGCAACACGAGCAGCATCAGCATCACGTCTCTCGCTACCGCCACCGACCGGCCGAGCCGCTTCATCGGCCTTCACTTCTTCTCGCCGGTCCCGGTGATGAGCCTGATCGAGATCATCGCCGGGCTCGAGACCGATGACGCCACCCGGGCCGCCGCACGGACCTTCGCCGGGGAGCTCGGCAAGACGGTGATCGAGTCGCACGACTACCCCGGCTTCATCGTGAACCGGATGCTCGGCCCGTTCATCAACGAGGCGGTCTTCGCGCTCATGGACGGCACCGGCACCGCGGAGGCGATCGACGCCGGCGCGAAGCTCGGCCTCAACCACCCGATGGGTCCGCTCGAGCTCTCCGACTTCATCGGCAACGACGTGATGCTCAACGTGATGGACGTGCTCTACCGCGGGTTCGGCGACCCGAAGTTCCGGGCCGCCCCGCTCCTGCGCCAGATGGTGGCCGCCGGGCACCTCGGCCGGAAGGCGGGGCGGGGCTTCTACCGCTACGACGAGAAGGGCGCGAAGATCGGCTGATGACGACCACCGCGACGCCCACGGGGCCGGACCCGTTCGCGCTCAGCGAGGAGGAGCGCTCGGTGCGCGACACGGCCCGCGGCTTCGCCCAGCGCGAGCTTGCGCCGACCGCGGCGCAGCGGGACGAGGAGGAGCGCTACGACCGCGCCCTCTTCAACCGGATGGGGGAGCTGGGGCTGACCGCGATCCCGTACCCAGAGGAGCTCGGCGGGGCGGGACTGTCGTATTTCGCGTGGGTCCTCGCCTGCGAGGAGATCGCCGTGGCTGACATGGGGATGGCGGTGAGCCTCTCGGTCCACGTCCTGTCGCAGCTCTGCATCTACGCGCACGGGACCGATGCGCAGCGCACGCGGTGGCTGCCGGCGATGACCGCCGGCACGCACCTGGGCGCCTTCGCGCTGAGCGAGCCGGGGGCCGGCTCTGACGCCGCCGCACTCTCGCTCGCGGCCCGCCGGACCGACGACGGCTATGCGCTCACCGGGACGAAGGTCTGGATCACGAACGCCGGCGAGGCGGACGTGTACGTGGCCTTCGCCACCGTCGACCGATCGCGCGGCCGTGACGGGATCACCGCCTTCATCGTCCCGCGCGACACGCCCGGCTTCCGCGTGGGGAGCCACGAGCGAAAGATGGGAATCCGCGGCTCTTCGTCGGCCGAGCTCGTGTTCGACGAGGCGCTGGTGCCGGAGGCGAACCGGCTCGGTGCAGAGGGAGAGGGTCTCAAGGTCGCGCTCGGCTCGCTCGCGTCGGGGCGGATCAGCATCGCCGCGGCCTGCACCGGCCTCGCGCGCGCAGCGCTTGAGCATGCGGCGCGTTACGCCACGCAGCGCACCCAGTTCGGCAAGCCGATCGGCGAGCAGGAGATGATCCAGTCGATCCTCGCCGATGCCGCGGTGGCGGTCGACGCCGCGCGGCTCCTCACGTGGCGCGCCGCGCGGCTGCGCGACGCCGGCGCCCCGATCAACGCCGCGAGCAGCATGGCCAAGATGTTCGCCAGCGACACGGCGATGCGGGTCGCGACCGACGCGGTGCAGGTCTACGGCGGGGCCGGCTACTCCCGCGACAATCCGGTGGAGCGCTTCATGCGCGACGCCAAGGGAGCGCAGATCTACGAGGGGACGAACCAGGTCCAGCGGCTCATCATCGCGCAGCAGCTGATCGAGGAGATGCGGAGGTTGGAGCGATGACCGCGACCCTGGAGCCCGAGGCAGCCGTCGAGGCCCCGCCGCCCCGCCGCCTCGAGACCGAGGTCGAGCCGCTCGACGTCCCGGCCGAGCTCCACGCCGACAGCCTGGTGGCGCTCGTCCATCACTCGGTGCTGCGCAACCCCGACAAGGAGGCGCTGCGCTGGAAGCTGCCGAAGACGAAGCGCATGGCCGAGGGCCCGGCCGAGGAGGAGCCGGTCGCCTGGACCAGCACCACGTACCGCCAGACGTGGGACTGGATCACGCAGGTGGCGATGGGGCTGAAGCACCTCGGCATCCGCGACGGGGACCGCATCTGCATCATGAGCCGCACCCGCCCCGCTTGGCTGGCGGCCGACCTCGGCTCCCTGTCGCTCGGTGCCATCACCTGCCCGATCTACCCGTCGGTCGAGCCGCTGCAGGCTGCCTACGTCATCAACAACGTCGGCGCTCGCCTCATCTTCGTCGAGAACCTCCAGCAGGCGGCGAAGATCGACCAGGTCCGGGCCGAGTGCCCGACCCTGGAGCACGTCGTCGTGATCGACGACCGCGGCCGGCTGCCCGACGGAGCGATCAGCTTCGACGACATCTTCGACCTCGCCACCGCCGATCCCGGGGAGATCCGGGAGTGGAGCGAGACCTGGGCGGCCTACGGGCGGGATAGGGTGGCCACCATCGTGCACACCTCGGGCACGACCGCCAATCCGAAGGGCGTGGTGCTCACCCACGGCAACATCCTCCAGAACTTCTACGGCGGGGTGCAGGCGGTCGACTTCAACGAGAACGACCTGTTCCTTTCGTTCCTGCCGCTCTCCCACATGACCGAGCGAGCGGCCGGCCAGATCGTTCCCCTCGGGCGGGGCTGCACCATCGCCTACGCCGAGCCGGCGATCGAGCGGCTCGCGGCGAATATGGCGGAGGTCAGGCCGACCGTCATGGTTGCGGTGCCGCGCCTCTACGAGCGCCTCTATGCCCGCGTCATCTCGACGGTCGAGGCAGGCCCGCCGCTGCGGCAGCGGATCTTCGCCTGGGCGCTCGGGCTGGGTCGCGCCAAGTACGCCAACCACGTTGGCGGCCGGCCGAACTCGGCCTGGCTCCGCCTCCAGCTGAAGGTCGCCGATCGGCTCGTCTTCCACAAGATCAAGGCCCGGACCGGCGGCCGCGTCCGCTACTTCGTCTCCGGAGGCGCGCCGCTCTCCCAGGAGATCGGTGAGTTCTTCTACGCCATGGGGATGCTGATCCTGGAGGGCTACGGCCTCACCGAGACGGCCCCGCTGCTGACCATCAACCGGCCCGGCGACTTCAAGTTCGGCACGGTCGGGAAGCCGGTCTGCGAGACCCGGATCCGGATCGACCCCGACAACGGGGAGGTGTTGGCGAAGGGCCCGCAGGTGATGCAGGGCTACCTGAACCAGCCGGCGGAGACAGCGCAGGCGATCGACGCGGATGGCTGGTTCCACACCGGCGACATCGGCGAGATCGACCCCGACGGCCGCATCCTCATCACCGATCGGCTCAAGAACATCATCGTGCTGGGCAACGGCAAGAACGTCGCGCCGGCGCCGATGGAGATCGCGATCCTCACGAGCCGGTACATCGCCCAGGCCGTGATCCTCGGCGACAACGAGCCGTACACCGGCGTGCTGATCGTCCCCGACTTCGAGCAGGTCGCCGCCTGGGCCACCGCCAGCGGGATCGCCGCGATGCCCCACGACCAGCTGGTCGCCGAAAAGGCGGTGCAGAAGCTCATCGAGGGCGAGGTGAAGGTGAAGCTCGATGGGTTCGCGATCTACGAGCGCCCGCGTCGCGTCGCCCTGCTGCCGCGCCTGCTCTCCGAGGAGGAGGGGGAGCTGACCCCGTCGCTGAAGGTCAAGACCCGCGTGGTCGTCGAGAAGTGGGCCGACAAGGTTGCGCACCTCTTCGGTGACGACGAGAAGGAGTAGCTCGCGGGGTACCATCAGTCCATGAGCGACGTCTTCATCCTTTCGGCCGCCCGGACCCCGATCGGGAAGTTCGGCGGCGGGCTTTCGACCGTCCCGGCCACGCAGCTGGGCAGCACCGCGATCCGCGCCGCGGTCGAGCGCGCCGGCATCGCCGCCGATCGGGTCGACGAGGTGTTCATGGGGCAGGTGATCCAGGCCGGGGCAGGGCAGGCGCCCGCCAGGCAGGCCGCGCTCGGGGCCGGGCTGCCGAACGGCGTGAGCGCCACCACGATCAACAAGGTCTGTGGCTCTGGCCTCAAGGCCGTGATGCTCGGCGCAGCCTCGATTCGGGCCGGCGACGCCGGGATGATCGTGGCAGGTGGCATGGAGAACATGAACCTGGGGCCCTACCTGCTCCCCGGGGCGCGGGCAGGGTACCGGCTGGGCAACGCGGAGCTGGTCGACAGCACCGTCCACGACGGCCTCTGGTGCGCGATCTGCGACGTCCACATGGGGATCCACGCCGAGCGCGTTGCCGCGAAGCACGAGGTGAGCCGCGAAGCCCAGGACGCGTTCGCGCTGCGCTCCCAGCAGCGTGCGCTGGCGGCGATCACCGAGGGCCGGTTCGCCGACGAGATCGTCGCGGTCGAGGTGCCGGGCAAGAAGGGCCCGACGATCGTCGACACCGACGAGAACCCGCGCGCCGACAGCTCGCTGGAAGCGCTCGCGCGCCTGAAGCCGGCCTTCCAGCCCGATGGCGGAACGATCACGGCCGGCAACGCCCCCGGCATCACCGATGGCGCCGCGGCCCTCGTCCTCGCGTCCGCCGACGCAGTGGCCCGCGACGGCCTGCAGCCGCTCGCGCGCATCACCGGCTATGCGCAGGCCGATGTCGCCCCGGAGTGGCTCTTCGAGGCGCCGATCAGCGGGGTGCGCCGCCTCCTCGAGAAGCTGCAGCTGGACCTGGGCGCCTTCGACCTGATCGAGATCAACGAGGCGTTCGCCGCCCAGGTCCTCGCCGATGGCAACGCCCTCGGGTTCGACTGGGATCGCGTCAACGTCAACGGCGGCGCGATCGCCCTCGGCCACCCGATCGGGGCGTCGGGCGCGCGCGTGCTCACCACGCTCCTCTACGAGCTGCGGCGTCGAGGCGGCGGGCGCGGCCTCGCCACCCTCTGTCTCGGCGGCGGGGGAGCGGTCGCCCTCGCGGTGGAGACGGTCTAGGGAGGCGCCCTTCGGCATGCGGGGCCCATGACCTTCGGCAGGGACGCATCGGCTTGACCCGACCCTATAATCGGGCCGCCTGCGCACCGGCCAGCTCCCGCCACCACTTCAGCGGAGGCGCCGGGGTGCGACCACCAGGAGGCTCGAGAGCAGCACCCATGGCAAGCTCGAATCCGGTCGCGGAGAAGCCGAACATCTGGGCCGTCGCCCAGGCGCAGTTCGACGCCGCGGCCGAGCAGCTCGACCTCGATCCCGGCCTGCGGCGCGTGCTCCGCGTCCCACAGCGTGAGCTCACCGTCCACTTCCCGGTGACGATGGACGACGGCCACGTCGAGGTCTTCACCGGCTTCCGCATCCAGCACAACGTCAGCCGTGGCCCGGGCAAGGGCGGCATCCGCTACCACCAGGACGTGACCCGCGACGAGGTCGCCGCGCTCTCGATGTGGATGACCTGGAAGTGCGCAGTCGTCAACATCCCCTACGGCGGTGCCAAGGGCGGCGTCATCGTCGACCCGAAGAAGCTGTCGCTGAAGGAGCTCGAGGGGCTCACCCGCCGCTTCACCACGGAGATCAGCCCGCTGATCGGGCCAGATCGGGACATCCCGGCCCCTGACGTCAACACGAACGCTCAGGTGATGGCTTGGATGATGGACACCTTCTCGATGCATCGCGGCTACACGATCCCCGGCGTCGTGACGGGCAAGCCGATCGCCATCGGCGGCTCGCTGGGACGCAACGAGGCGACCGCGCGTGGCGCGGTCTACACCCTGGTCCAGGCCGGCAAGGCACGGAACGTGCCCCTCTCCGGGGCGCGCGTCGTGATCCAGGGCTACGGCAACGCCGGATCGATCGCGGCCGAGCTGCTCGCGGCCGAGGGCGCCAGGATCATCGCCGTGAGCGACTCGAGCGGCGGCATCTACAACCCGCAGGGGCTCGACCCGGGGCGCGTGGGCGCATGGAAGAAGGAGCACGGCACGGTCGTCGGATTCCCCGGCGCCGATGCGGTCAGCAACAACGAGATCCTGGAGCTCGACTGCGAGATCCTGGTCCCGGCCGCGCTCGAGAACCAGATCACCAGGGACAACGCGCCGCGCATCAGCGCCAAGATCGTGGCCGAGGCCGCGAACGGACCGACCACACCCGAGGCGGACCAGATCCTCTACGACCGCGGCATCTTCGTGATCCCGGACATCCTCTGCAATGCCGGCGGCGTGACGGTCAGCTACTTCGAGTGGGTCCAGGACATGCAGTCGTTCTTCTGGACCGAGGCACGGATCAACGAGAGCCTGCACGAGATCATGGATCGGGCCTTCGAGAGCGTCCACGCCATGAGCAAGCTCCACAACGTGCACATGCGCACGGCCGCCTACATGGTGGCAGTGGCGCGCGTGGCCGAGGCGACCACGCTGCGAGGCCTCTACCCGTAGCCGGGGGCGCAATGCTCGACCACGAAGAGAGGTTCCTCTTTCGAGAGGAGATCCTGAACATGGCGAACGCGCTCGGCGAGCCGGGCGCGCTCGACAACGTGGAGGACCTGCTCGCCGACGTGACGACGTCGCCGCGCTTTGACAGCGACGTCTTCACGCTCGAGCGTTCCCTCCAGGTGATGCTGGGCAGCCGCGCCGGCTCGACCCTGGTGGGGCTGCTCACGGTCACCCGGGAGGTCTTCGACGAGGTCGGCGAGATCGGCCTCACGCCGGAGGTGCACGAGCGGCTCGTCGGATGGCGGGCCCGCTTCGGGCTGGCGATCGACAACGCCCTCAACTTCCTGAACAACCCCGATGGGATCCAGGGGCACAACTTCGGGACCCAGCTGACGCACGCGGAGGGTGGCCTCACCCTCCAGGGCCGGCTCACGCTGGTGCGCTACAACAACGAGCCGCAGTTCTTCATCGCCGATGCCGACGTGCTGCTGAGCATGGCCGCGGACGTGATGGAGCGCCTCGGCGAGCACCTCGAACCGGAGATGGTCGAGCCGGAGCTAGTGGCTCGCCTGCGCGAGGCGGTCGAGCTGATCGAACGGCGCGGCAAGCCCCGCGGGTGACCGCCGGCCAGCGCGTCTTCCTCGCTGCGACGGGGCAGAACCGGGGCAAGACGACCGCCTCGCTGGGACTGACTGCCGCGATCATCGGACGCGGAGCCAGGACCGGCTTCATCAAGCCGGTCGGACAGCGCTACCTCGTGGTGGAGGGGACCCGCGCGGATGAGGATGCGGTGCTCATGAAGGCCGTCTTCGACCTGCCCGATGCGCTCGACGACATGAGCCCGGTGACGCTTCCGCGCCACTTCACCACCGACTACATCATGGGCCAGGTCGACGATGACCTCGAGCGCGAGGTGACCGACGCCGCCGCCCGGGTGGCCGATGGCAAGGACCTGCTCCTGATCGAGGGGACCGGGCACGCCGGCGTGGGCGCCGTGGTGGGCCTCTCGAACGCCCGGGTCGCTGCGCTGCTCGAGGCGCCGGTGGTAATCGTCAGCGAGGGCGGAGTCGGCCGTCCGATCGACGAGATCGTGCTGAACCACGCCCTCTTCGAGCGCCACGGGGTGCGGGTGATCGGGGCGCTCGTCAACAAGGTCGACGTCGACTCGCACCCGCAGCTGCCCGAGGTGCTGCGTCGCGGCCTGGCGCTCCACGGCATCGATCTGCTCGGCTGCATCCCCTACAGCGAGCTGCTCGCCAACCCCTCGCTCGAGCTGATCGCGACCCACCTCGATGGGGAGCTGCTGTCGGGGGAGGCGGCCCCGGGGCGCACCGTGGCCCACGTCGCCATCGGGGCGATGCGGGCCGAGCATGCCGCCGGGCTGATCCAGGATCGGACGCTGCTGATCACGCCCGGAGACCGCGATGACCTGATCGCGATGGCGCTCGAGCTCAATACCGCCGGCGGGGAGCAGGTCGTCGGCCTGATCCTCACCGGAGGGTTCGTGCCCAGTGCATCGGTCCTCGAGGATCTCCGCTCGGCCGGCCTCTTCACCTACCTTGCCCAGGCCGATACGTATCGAACCGCCCAGGCGGTCGACGAGATCCTCGTCAAGACCCACCAGACCGACACCGACAAGATCGCGACGATCATCCAGCTCGTCAGCGGCGCGGTCGACCTGCCGGGCTTCCTGTCGCACCTGTAGCCGGCCGCTGCCGCGGCGGGTAGCATGCCGCGCATGACCGCAACCAAGACCCCCATCGATCGACTCCACTTCACCGGCGACGACGAGGCAGATCGGCTCCTGGCCAGCGAGCCGCTCGCCCTCCTGATCGGATTCGCGCTCGACCAGCAGGTCTCGGTCCAGAAGGCATTCTCCGGTCCCGCCGAGCTGCGTCGTCGGGTCGGGCACCTGGATGCGGGGCGGCTCGCCGCGATGGATCCCGACGAGCTGGCCGCCGCCTTCCGCCAGCGACCGGCGCTCCACCGCTTCCCGGCCGCGATGGCGGGGCGGGTGCAGGCCCTGTGCGCCTTCCTCGTCGCGAACTACGGGGGCGACGCCAGGCGGGTCTGGACCGACGCGCGCGACGGAAGGGACCTCCAGGCGCGCCTGCTGGCGCTCCCCTCGATCGGCGACATGAAGGCTCGCTCGCTGATCGCGATCCTCGGCAAGCGCTTCGGCGTCGAGCTGCCGGGGCTCGACGAGGTGATGCCGAAGCACGCCACCCTGGGCGACGTCGACTCCCCGGAGGCGCTCGCCAGCTACCAGGCGGCCAAGCGCGCATGGAAGGCGGCTCACAAGGGCGCGATGGGCTGACGGCTGTGGCCGAAAAGGGAAGGAGGCCGGACGTGGGCACTCGCCGGCCTCCTCGTACGCCGCGCGGCACCGGTCGGTGGACCGGCGGGCGCGGTGACGGCAGCATCATACGGAGGCCACCCCCGACGTCACTAGTACTTTGTAGCCGGAGCGTCGCTCAGGCGACGTCCCAGGCGAGCGGCATGTTGTCGGTGAGCCGCGTGCGACCGATCCAGACCGCCACCAGCGCGAGCGCGGGGCCGGTCACCCGGCGCAGCTCGACCAGGGTCGAGGCGTTGGCAACGCTGATGTAATCGGGTCGCGCCATGGACTCGGCGGCGATCCGGTCGGTCATCCGCGCGCGCAGCACCTCGGCCGAGCGCTCCCCACCGTCGTACGCCTGACGGGCCGCGCTGAGGGCGGCGAAGAGGCAGGTGGCGGCATGGCGCTCCTCGATCGAGAGGAGGGCGTTCGCGCTCGAGAGCGCCAGCCCATCGGCTTCGCGGACGGTGGGGCAGACCACCACCTGCACGTTCATGAAGAGGTCGCGCATCATCCGTCGCAGGATCACCACCTGCTGGGCATGGCGCTGCCCGAGGTAGAGGCTCGCCGGGCCGACGAGGTGGAGCATCTTGAGCATCACCGTGGTGAGGCCGTCGAGATGGCCCGGCCGCGAGGCGCCCTCGAGCTGGCGGGTCAACCCCTCCACCGTCACCCGGGTCACGTCGTCGGGTGGGTAGAGGGTCGAAACCTCCGGCAGGAAGACGAGGTCGGCGCCGTCCCGTTCGAGCAGCGCGAGGTCGCGGTGCTCGTCACGGTGCATGCCGCTCGCCTCGTCGAGGGCCGGGAATTCACCGGGGTTCAGGAACGAGCTGACCACGACGCAGCCGTTGTCAGCGTGGGCGCGGCGCACGAGGGAGAGCTGCCCGTCGTGCAGGACGCCCATCGTCGGCACGAAGCCGACCGAGTCTCCTGCCAGGCGACGCTCGAGGATCGCGGCCCGCAGCTCCGGGATGGTGCGCAGGACCTGCACCGTCAGCGCCGGCGCGAGCGGGCCGGTGGCGCGGGATGCTCTGCCGGGTGAGCCTGCCGGTAGCGGTCGACGATGAGGTCCCAGAGCCGCTCGGCGACCTGTCGCTTGGGGAGCATTGGCCAGTCGCTGAGCACCCCCTCGGCGCCGAACACGATCACCTTGTTCTCATCCGAGCCGATCGCGTCGAACGGACCGCCGACCCGGTTCCCCACGATCAGGTCGAGCCCCTTGTCGCGCAGCTTGGAGAGGGCGTTCGCCTCCAGGTCGTCGCTCTCGGCGGCGAAGCCGATCAGGAACGGCCGCGTCCCGTCGGCCATCTCGCCCACCTCGGCGATGATGTCGGGATTCGGGACGAGGTCGATCTGGAGATCCTCGCCGCCGCGCTTGATCTTGCGGCTGCTCGGGCGCTTCGGAGCGAAGTCGGCGACCGCGGCGGCCATCACCAGCAGATCGGCCCCGGCGGCCGACCGCAGGACCGCCTGCCGCATCGTGGCCGCGGTCGTCGCCTCGACCACCGTCATGCCGCGTGGCGGCGATACGCTCATCACCCCGGCGATCAGCGTCACGCTGGCTCCACGGTCGCGCGCCGCCTCGGCGATTGCCACCCCCATCTTGCCGCTGCTCCGGTTGCCGATGAAGCGCACCGGGTCGATCGGCTCGCGCGTGCCCCCCGCGCTCACGACGACCTGGAGCCCCTCGAGATCGCCAGCCCGCGCGAAGAGGCGCTCCACCGTCTCGACGATCGACTCGGGCTCGGCGAGGCGTCCCACGCCTGTCAGCCCGCTGGCGAGCGCCCCGACTTCCGGATCGACGATCCGGTGGCCGAAGCCACGCAGCGTCTCGACGTTGCGCTGGGTGGCGGGGTGGGTCCACATCCCGGCGTCCATCGCCGGCGCGACGACCAGCGGCGCGCGGCTCGCCAGGGCGATCGCCGTCACGGCGTTGCCGGCATTGCCCGCCGCAAGGTCGGCGAGCAGGTTGGCGGTGGCTGGGGCGATCACGATCGCGTCGGCCCCCTCGGCAAGCTCGACGTGGGCGATCTGCGAGTCGGTGTCGAGCGCCATGACGTCGCTCACCACCGGGCGGTGCGTGAGCGAGGCGAATGTGAGCGGCGTGACGAAGGCGGTGGCGGCCGGGGTCATCGCCACGTCCACCACGGCGCCGCGCTCGGCCAGCAGGCGGACGAGCGAGACGGCCTTGTAGGCGGCGATGCTGCCGGCCACCCCGACAATGATCCGGCGCCCGGCGAGCGAGCCCCGCTCGTCGCTCATCGGTCCTGGCCCGGGCTGGCGACGGAGGCGCCGCCGGATGCGGACGCACCCCGGATCGCGTCGTGGGCGTAGCGAATCCCCCGCAGCGTGAGGTCGGGCTCGATGGCGTCGATCCCGGGCACCTCGCGCAGCCATGGCTCGTGGGTGTACCCGCCGGTTGCGATCACCGTCACGCGGCTGTCGGTCGGGGAGCGCTCCGCGAGCTCGCTCCTGAGTGCCGTGAGCAGGCCGCTCACCAGGCCGATGTAGCCGAGGACGGTCCCGCTCTGCATGGCGTGGATCGTGTTGGCGCCGATCGCGTGCGGCGGGCGTCGCAGCTCGATCCGCGGCAGCTTGCTCGCCGAGCCGACGAGCGCCTCGAGCGAAAGGCCGAGCCCCGGCGCGATCGCGCCGCCGATGTAGGCCCCCTCGGCGCTCAGCACGTCGAAGTTGGTGCTGGTTCCCAGGTCGACCACGATGGCCGGGCCGCCGAACTCGGTCCGCGCGGCAAGGGCGTTGCAGAGGCGATCGGCGCCGGCCTCGGCCGGGCGATCGATCTCGATGCCGAGCACGCCTGCCAGGGAGGCGGCGTCGACGATGAACGGCTCGAGCCCCATCCGGGTCCGGACGAAGCGCTCGAAGGTGCCGGTCAGCGGCGGCACCACCGACGCGAGCGCGACGGCGCTCAGCTCATCGAGGCGGTGCCCGTCCAGGGCGAGCATCTGGGCCGTTTGCGCCGCCATCTCGTCGGGCGTCGCGACGGCCCGCGTGGTGGCGCGCCACGACCCGGCGAGCTCGCCATCGGCGAAGAGGCCGAGCGTGATATTGGTGTTCCCGATATCGGCAGCCAGGAGCTTCACGAGCGACATCCTAGCAGCCGTTTCGCGCCATCCCGCCTCCCGGGTCGGGTGCTAGACTCGCCGGCGATCCCCCCAGCACAGGCGCAGGCCGTGAGCGAGCCGATGACCGAGGCGAGAGCCAAGCTCTACATCAACACCGGCGTCGTCACCGACAAGAGCGACATCTACAACATCCTGCGCCCCTTGCTGAAGCAGACCGTCACCTACACCTATCGGCGAGGCGCGCAGGTGACCGGCAGCGGCACAGGCTGGGTCGAGCGGATCGTGATCGACCACCCGGAGATCGCGAGCTACTTCACCCCGCTCTCGATCTGCCTCAACCTCGACTCGTTCGACTACCTCCAGTTCGACACCACCTCGGACCAGCTGCTCGTCTACACGCTCGTGATCGGGGAGGAGCGGGTCGTGCTCGAGTTCGCTGCGGCGGCCCCGCGCATCGGCCTGGCCGACGAGCCGGAGGAGGGGCGCCCGCTGCCCCGCAGCGCGGCCGAGCTGGCACGCGACCTGCGCTTCATCCAGATGGAGCTGCTCATGGCGCCCGAGGCGAGCGACGACGACGAGGAGGCCTGACGTGGCGTCCGGCCTCGCCGCCGGACGAGCCCGGGCGCGGACCATCCCGTATCAGCGCAGCGTCTTGGAGAACGGCCTGCGGGTGGTGACGCAGCCAATGCCTGCGGCGCGATCGGTGTCGGTCGGGCTCTTCGTCGGGGTCGGGTCGCGGCGCGAGGACGAGGCGCACGCCGGGCTCTCGCACCTCCTCGAGCACCTCGTCTTCAAGGGCACGCGCCGCTATCCCGAGCCGGGCGGCCTGTCAGAGGCAGTCGAGGGCTGCGGTGGGAGCGTCAATGCATCGACCGATCGCGAGCTGACGATCTACAGCGCGCGGGTGCCGGCCGAGGCGGCGCCGCGCGCGCTCGAGGTGGTCGCCGACCTCGTGCTGGCGCCGCTCCTGCGACGCCGCGACCTGGTGAGCGAGAAGCCGATCATCGTCGACGAGATCCGGATGTACGTCGACTCGCCCGGCGACCACGTCTTCAGCCTCTTCGACGAGCTCCTCTTCGGCCGCCACCCGCTCGGTCGGGAGATCGCCGGCACGCCGCGCAGCGTGCGCCGTGCCGGCCACGAGCGCGTGACGGAACACTGGGAGCGCTGGTATCGACCGGCAAACCTGGTGCTCGCCTCAGCGGGCGCGGTGCGCCACAACGACGTCCTCAGGATCGCGAAGCGCTGGCTCGACGACGAACCCTCGATCATCACGCCGATGCCGCTGGCCGCGCCGCTCGAGCCCCCGACGCCGGCCCCGCCCGGATCGCTCCGGGTCGCGTTCCGCCGCCTCTCCCAGGGGAACCTGTGCATCGGCATGCCGGGTGTTGCGCGCGATGACCCGGATCGCTGGGCGCTCGAGCTGCTCGGCGCAGTGCTCGGCGACGGCATGAGCAGCCGCCTCTTCGTCGAGCTCCGAGAGCGACGCTCGCTCACCTACGACGTGTCGACCTTCGGCACCACGTATTCCGACTGCGGCACGTTCGGCATCCACGCCGGCTTCGACCCGGACCAGGCCGGGCCGCTGCTGGCCGCGATCCTCGAGCAGCTCGAGCGGGTCGTGCAGGAGCCTATCAGCGATGGCGAGCTCGATCGGGCGCGCGCCTACACGCGGGGCCGCCTCCAGCTGCGGATGGAAGAGACCGGCGCGGTTGCCGCGTGGCTGGGGACCGGCGAGAGCCTCCTGCCGCGCATCCTGACGGTCGACGAGGTGATCGAGCGGATCGAGGCGCTGACTGCCGATGACCTGCTCCGGGTGGCTCGCGCCTATGTTCGCCCCGACCTTGCCCGATTGGCGGTCCTCGGTCCGTTCCGATCCAGGCTGCGGTTCGAGCGGATGCTCTCCGCATGACCGATCGCCAGACGCCGCCCCAGACCGTGGACCTGCTCCCCGACCAGCTCTCGCTGGCGCGGGCGCAGCTCGCGTCCGGCCTCCACGGCCTCGCCGAGGGGGTGCTGCTGCGGCTGATCGCCGGCCTCGAGGCGGCCGGTCGCGGCGGCCTCGAGGAGCTCGACGCGGCCCGTTCCCTGCTCGCCGAGTGCCTCTGGCGCCAGGGGAGGCCGCTCGCCGCGGGTGGCGTCGTCGCCGCCATCCGTGCTACGAGCCTCGAGCGACGGCGGCCGCTCGTGATGCTGATCGAGGCCGAGGCGCTCGCCGCGGCGGGCGACTCGGACCGCGCCGCGCGGCTCGCGGAGCGCGTCGTGTCGGCGATCGGCGTCGACGAGGCGTGGAAGCTGCGAGGTGGCGTCGCGACCCGGATCACGTGGCCGGTCCCATCGTCGTTCCGCGCGTCGGTTCGACGCCCGGACGCTGCCACCGGCCTGCCCGCGGCGCCCGCGACGCCGACCCCGGA
Source organism: Candidatus Limnocylindria bacterium (assembly GCA_041499395.1). Taxonomy (GTDB): domain Bacteria; phylum Chloroflexota; class Limnocylindria; order QHBO01; family QHBO01; genus CF-167. The sequence continues at coordinate 12,873 of JBGQKH010000009.1, read as the reverse complement.
GCGGACCGCGGCGGCGCACGCTCGCCTGGAGGCGGCACGTGAGGCATACGCCGAGAAGGAGCTCGACGAGGGGGACCGTCAGCTGGCGGCCGCGCTCCGCCTCGACCCGCGGATCGGGCCGGATGGAGCGGCGATCCTGGAGCCAACCCTCGAGGGGGAGGTGCCCGCCGAGCGTCTGCTACTCTACGGCGACCTCCTGCGCGCCGCCGGCCGCGAGGCGGATGCAACCGTCGCCTTCGACCGCGCCGCGCGCGCCTGAACCATCGCACGGAGCCGATTCCGCATGGAACGCACGCTCGTCCTGGTCAAGCCCGATGGCATTCAGCGCGGCCTCATCGGCGAGATCGTCGCCCGCTTCGAGCGGAAGGGCCTCAAGGTGGTTGGCCTGCGGATGCTCGACGTCTCCCGTCCCTTGGCCGAGCGCCACTACGCGGTCCACGCCGGGAAGCACTTCTATGCGGAGCTCGTCTCGTTCATCACCTCCGGCCCGGTGGCGGCGGTGGCGCTTGAAGGGCCCGATGCCATCGCGACCGTGCGCCGCATGGTCGGCCGCACCATGCCCAACGAGGCGGAGCCGGGGACGATCCGCGGCGACCTCGGGATCAGCGGGTTGCGGAACCTGATCCACGCCTCCGACGCGCCGGACACGGCTGCTGCGGAGCTCGCCCTCTGGTTCGGGTCCGACGGCCTCGTCGACTACCGGCGGGCGATCGACGCCTGGGTCGTCGCCGAAGATCCGGCCCCGTAGCGAGCGGCCACCACCAGCACCGGAGCGAACGCCGCCGGCGAGAGTCCGGCGTAGCTCGGGCGCACGATGAAGCCGACGCGGTCCAGCGGGAAGTAGCGCAGCCAGGCGCGCCCGATAATCAGCTCCCGGCCGATCGGCCCGAAGAAGCGCGAATCCTGGCTGTTGGGGCGGTTGTCACCCATCACGAAATAGCTCCCCGCCGCGATCGTCCAGGAGCTGGTCCCGTCAGCGTTCTTGGGTAACGTGGGCGCCGGCCCCCCGCTGATGGCGCGCACCACGTACGGCTCATCGAGCTCGACCGGGCTGCCGCCCGAAGGCGTGACGAAGACTCGCCCGTTCTCCAGGCTCACGGTGTCGCCGGGAAGGCCGATGACGCGCTTGATGAACGGGACCCCGCCCTGCCCGTAGCCCGGGGGCGGCTGGAAGACGACGATGTCCCCGCGCTGGTAGTCCTGGAAGCGGGGCGAGATCTTGTCGATCAGGACGTACTCGCCCGGGTCCACGGTGGGCATCATCGACTGCTGCTCGACCTGGAACGGCTGCGCCACGAAGTTGTGGATGACGAGGTAGATGACCAGGGTGAGCACCAGCGTCTCGACGATCTCGAGCGCGCATCCGAGCCGGAGACGAGGCTGCGCCGGCTCGCCCTCGGGGGGCAGATCGGCACCGGGGGTGGGCTGCGGGGCGTAGGTCATCGGGCTCCGAGGAGTGAGGGCGATGCAGGCGGCGGGTAGCATAGCCTGCTCGTGAGCGGACGTCGCGCAGCCCTGCGTACCGTGGCGGTGATCGGCCTTGGCCTCGCCGTGCTGGTCGCCATCCTGTACTACGCCTCGACCGTGGACGGCCGCCCGCCCGCGGTGCTCCGCATCTCAGTGACCCAGCATCTGACCGGGAACGCCGACGAGGCGCTCACGACCAGCAGCATCGAGGTCGACTTCACGGAGCCGGTCGCGCACGCCACGGCGGAGGCTGCGTTCGCGATCATCCCGGCGGTCACCGGCTCGTTCAGCTGGAGCTCCGCCAGCCTCACCTTCACGCCTGCCACTCGCCTGCCGCTGCGAACCCGCTTCGAGGTGAGGGTCGGCCCCGGGGTTCGCGACGTGGTGGGCAACGCCTCGACGACGAGCGCGCCACCCTTCAGCTTCACGACCGTCGGCAACCCGAGCGTGGTGGCCACCGATCCCGCGGCATCAGCGACCGGGGTGGCCCTCGACCGCCCGATCGTGGTCACCTTCTCGACTCTCATGGACACCGCCTCGGTGGAGCAGGCGCTCGCCCTCGCGCCTGCCACCGAGGTGCAGCTGCGATGGGCGCGGGAGCGGCTGACGATCGTCCCGACGGTGCCGCTCGATCCGGATCGCCGCTACACGCTGACGATCGGGTCCAGCGCCCTTGACCATGCCGGGACGCCGCTTGCAGCTCCATTCGTGCTCACCTTCCGTACGGTCCCGTCCAGCCTGCGCGCGGAGACGCTGGTCCCCGCCGATCGCGTCGCCGGCGTATCGGTCGACAGCCCGATCGCGATCGTCTTCGATCGATCGCTCGACCCGGCCAGCATTCACGACGACCTGCTCACGATCGTGCCATCGGTCGCCGGCTCGCTCAACGCGATCGCGTCGCCCGGAGCTGCCGGACTCCTCGACCCCGCCCCACGCGTCCTTCGCTTCCAGCCGTCGGGGCCGCTCGACCCGAACACGACTTACCAGGTGACGCTTGGGGCGGGGCTCCTGGCCGCCGACGGGGCCGGGCTGCCATCGGGCATCACCTGGAGCTTCACCACCGGAGCCCCCGCCTCCACCCTCTCGAACCAGATCGTCTTCATCTCAAGTCGGTCGGGGATCGCGAACCTGTGGGCGATGAACCCCGACGGCACCAACCGGCGACAGCTCTCCGCGGAGCTCTCGCCCGTGACCGATTACGCCGTTGCCCCTGACGGTCGCTCCTTCGTGGTCGGGGACGGGGCAGTCCTGGTCCGGCAGGGAGCGGACGGATCGGCGCGCCGGCTCCTCACCGAGGCCGGGCTGGTCGAGTTCGATCCCGCCTTCTCGCCCGATGGAGCCACCCTCGTCTACGGGCAGGCTGATCCGGTCCTCGGCAGCGGCCTCGGCGTCTGGATGCGCGACGGCGATGGCAGTCACCCGCGCCGGATCGAGCTGCCCGCCGGCCAGGGCACGGGGCCGTCGGCCTCGCCTGCCGCCCCGGTGCCGCTGCTCCGCGTGCCCCGCGTCGCGCCGAACGGGACCGCCCTGGCGTTCGTCGACGCTGGCGGGACGGTGTCGATCCTCGACCTCCTCTCGGGCGTCGTCTCGACCGCCCCGTTCCTCGCGGAGTCGGAGCCGATCTGGCTCGCGGACGGCTCGGGGGTGCTGGTCACTGGCCTCGGAACCGGATCGGGCGCCACGCTGCCCTTCGAGCCGCACATGCCGGTGCCACGGCTCGACCCTGCCTCGCTTGGGCTCGACGCGGCGCAGCTCGGAGCGCTCCGGGTCGTCGCCCTGGATCGTGGCTCCCATGTCGTCTTTTCCACCGCCCTCGGGCCTGGGGCGGCGCTTCCGACGATCGACGGCGCCGGCCGGATCGCGTACCTGAGGCTCTCGACCAGCGCGGAGGCAGGGAGCCCCTGGTTCACGACCACCGCCGATGCCGAAGGGCGGCACCTCCTGCCCGATCCTGCGGCGTTCGCCGGCTCGGTCTCCTTCACGCCGGAACCGAATGCCATCATCCTGTCCCGCGCATCGGCCAGTGGACTTGCCGGCGGCGGGGGCATCTGGCTGGTGAGCCTCGTTGACGGGACAGCCCAGCAGCTCTCGGCGGATGGCTGGTTGCCTCGCTGGCTGCCGTGAAAGTTGACCCGTTCGTGCGCGCGGGGCTACGATATCGGGCGCACCGCTGGCGGCCGCGCTGACGCGATTCACCGCCGGCGTTTCCGTGTACGACACGACCTGACAAGCGAGACGGGCGCGCCCACAGGGAGCAGCGACCGAATCGGCCAGCCCCTGCGGAGGTTTCATGGAGATCCACCCCATCACCTGGATCATTCCGGTCGCGGGGCTTGCCGCGATCGCGTTCGCGCTGTACCTCGCCTGGGACGTGCTCCGCTCGGACATCGGCACGGAGGCGATGCAGGAGATCGCAGGGACGATCTTCGAAGGCGCCGTTGCGTTCATTAAGCGGCAGTACCGCACGATCGCGTTGCTGGCACTCGGCGGGGCCGTCCTCATCGGCCTGGTGATCACGCTGGTCGAGGGGAAGGACGCCGCCGACACCAGCATCTACGGCGCGGCGCTCGGGATCCGAACCGGGGTCGCCTTCCTGGTCGGCGCCGCCTGCTCGATGGCGTCGGGCATCATCGGCATGTACATCAGCGTCAAGTCGAACCTGCGCACCGCCGCGGCCGCACGGAGCAGCCTCGTTCGCGCGGTCCAGGTCGCGATGCGCGGCGGGGCCGTCTCCGGCTTCCTCGTGGTCGCCCTCTCGCTCCTCGGGGTCTATTCAATCTTCGCCCTCTACGGCGGGTTCACCCATCCGGAGCAGGCGCCCTTCCTGATCGTCGGGTTCGGCTTCGGCGCGAGCTTCGTGGCCCTCTTCGCCCAGCTCGGCGGCGGGATTTACACCAAGGCGGCCGACGTCGGGGCTGACCTGGTCGGCAAGGTCGAGGCGGGCATTCCAGAGGACGATCCTCGGAACGCGGGCGTGGTGGCGGACCTGGTCGGCGACAATGTGGGCGACTGCGCCGGCCGCGGCGCGGACCTCTTCGAGTCAACCGCCGCCGAGAACATCGGCGCCATGATCCTGGGGGTGGCCGTCTTCCGCGTCGCCCAGCTGGCCGGCTGGCCGCACCCGGAGGCCTGGATCTTCTTCCCGCTGGTGGTGCGCGCCTTCGGGCTGCTGGCCACCATCGTGGCCATCTTCTTCGTCCGCGGACGCGAGGACGAGGACCCGATGAACATGCTGAACCGCGGCTACTGGGTGACCACCATCCTTTCCGTCGGCGGCCTCGCCCTCACCACCTCGATCATGATGAACACCCCGGGCACGACCGGAGCGAACGGCATCGCCCCGTGGGTCTGGTTCTTCGGCGCCGGCCTCGTGGGCCTCGCCACCAGCGTCGCCTTCGTCTACATCACCCAGTACTACACCGCCGGCGCCTGGCGCCCCGTCAAGGAGATCGCCGAGGCGAGCAAGACCGGTCCCGCCACGAACATCATCTCTGGCGTGTCGGTCGGCTTCGAAACGACTGCGGTGACCGCGATCACGATCGGGATCGCGCTCTACGCCAGCCACTGGCTCGGCACCCAGGCGCTCCCCAACGTCCCCAACGGCGGCATCTTCGGCACCGCGGTGGCGACGATGGGGATGCTCATGACCACGGCCTTCATCCTGGCCATGGACACCTTCGGCCCGATCACCGACAACGCGGGCGGGATCGCGCAGTTCGCGCACGCCGAGGGCAAGGCGCGCGAGATCACCGATCGCCTCGACGCGGTTGGCAACACGACCAAGGCGCTGACCAAGGGCTACGCGATCGCATCCGCCTCGCTTGCGGCGTTCCTGCTCTTCTCCGCCTACATCGACAAGATCAACCTGATCCAGACCAACCGCGGCGGCCCGCTCCTCGAGTCGGTCAACCTCGCCGATGTGAACGTCTTCATCGCGGCCCTGATCGGCGCCATGCTGGTCTACTTCTTCAGCAGCCTGGCGATCCGGGCGGTCGGCAAGGCCGCCTCGGCGATCATCGTCGAGGTGCGTCGCCAGTTCCGCGAGATGCCCGGGATCATGGACTACACCCAGCGCCCCGACTACGCGCGCGTGGTCGACATCACCACTCGCTCCGCTCTGCGACAGATGATCCTGCCCGGCGTCGTGGCGGTGGCGACCCCGATCGTGGTGGGGCTCCTCCTCCGCCAGGAGGCGGTCGCCGGACTGCTCATGGTCGGCACCATCTCGGGCGTGCTCCTCGCCACCGTCCTGAACAACGGCGGCGGCGCATGGGACAACGCCAAGAAGTTCATCGAGGCGGGCCACCTGACCGATGAGAATGGCGAGGTCCTCGGAAAGGGAAGCGCCGCTCACGCGGCGGCGGTGGTGGGCGACACGGTCGGCGATCCCTTCAAGGACACCGCCGGCCCCTCGCTGCACGTCCTCGTGAAGCTGCTCGCCACGATCAGCCTCGTCCTCGCTCCGCTCTTCATCCGCTAGCAACCGCCCGAGCACGGGAGTGCCGTGGAACTCATCCTCAAGGCTGCGCTGATCGGGGTCCTCCAGGGCCTGACCGAGTTCATCCCGGTCAGCTCCAGCGCGCACCTCGAGCTCGCTCCGTGGATCGCCGGCTGGGGGAGCGGAGGCCTCATCGACAGCCTCTCGTTCGACGTCTTCCTCCACCTGGGCACGCTCGTCGCGCTGCTCGCCTACTTCGCTCGCGACTGGGCACGGCTGCTCGGCGCCGCATGGGCCAGCATCCGGGAGCGGCGCATCGGCGCCGATCCGGAGCGGCGGCTGGCGTGGCTGCTCATCATCGCCACGGTGCCCGCGGCGCTGATCGGCTTCGTCGGCGAGGACTGGATCAACCAGCACCTGCACGCCGACTCGAGCGGCGTGCGCCTGGCGATCGCCGGATTCGTCGTCATCGGCGCGGTTGCCCTGTGGCTCGCCGACCGGCTCGGCTCGCGGCGCCGGGAGATCGACCGACTCGACGCCCCGAGCGCCTTGGCGATTGGGCTCAGCCAGGCGCTCGCCCTGCTCCCCGGCATCAGCCGCTCGGGAGCCACCATCACCACCGGCCTGGCGCTCGGGCTGACCCGCGAATCGGCTGCGCGCTTCAGCTTCCTGCTGGCGACGCCGATCACCCTGGGGGCGGGCCTCTATGGGTCGCGCCACGTCCTCCAGGCGACGCAGACCGGGACCGAGTGGCTCGCCCTCGCCGCGGGGTTCGCCACCGCGGCCGTCTCGGGCGCGCTGGCGATCGGCTTCACGCTCTCCTGGCTCCGTCGCCGGTCCGTGACCGTCTTCAGCGTCTATCGGCTCGCCTTCGCGGGGCTCATCGTCGCGCTCGTGGTTGCCGGTCGCTGATGCCCTGACGGGGCTCCCCGGATGCCCCGCAATCTTTGACACCGCATGGTGCCGGGCCTACAATCGCGCGACGCCGGCCGCCTCCGGGCGGCCCAACCGAAGCCACACCTGGCCACGGCCAGCTTCAGCTACGCCAAGCGCGAATGCGGATGGCGGGGCCTGGAGCGTTTTTTTAGTGGATGACATGAACAACAAGCCTGTCTACCTGACTGCTGAGGGGCTCGCCAAGCTCAAGGCCGAGCTGGACCACCTGATCACCGTCGAGCGGCCACGGGTCGCCTCGCGCATCCATGACGCGAAGCTCGACGGCGACATCACCGAGAACGCCGAGTACGAGGATGCCAAGCAGGAGCAGTCGTTCCTGGAGGGCAGGATCGGAACGCTGGAGGCGCAGCTCAAGAACGCCGAGGTGATCGAGAAGGGGAATGGCGACCGCGTCGGGATCGGCTCGAAGGTGGTCATCCTGGGCGAGGACGGCAAGGAGACCTTCACGATCGTCGGCTCCGCCGAGGCTTCGCCGCGCGACGGGCGGATCAGCAACGAGTCGCCGGTCGGTGCCGCGCTGATGGGCCACAAGAAGGGCGACAAGGTCATCGTTCAGGCTCCCGCGGGGTCGGTCACCTTCACGGTCGTCAGCATCCACTAGCGCCTCGATCACGTGTTCTGGGCCGACGAGCTGGCGGCGCGCCTGGAAGGCCCGCAGGTCGTCAACGACTCCAAGACCCCGTCCGGCACCATCCATGTCGGGAGCCTGCGCGGCCCGGTGATCCTCGACGTCATCGTGCGCGCCCTCCGCTCCCGTGGCCTCCAGACGACGCTCCTCTACGGGATCGATGACCTCGACCCGATGGACGCCCAGGCGATGCTCACGCCGGACGCCATCGAGCGATGGATGGGAGCCCCGCTCGCCCGCGTGCCCGACCCGGCCGGCGACTGCCATGCCTCGTACGCGCGCCACTTCGCGGCGCTCTTCATCGACACGTTCGCCGGGCTCGGCATCCACCCCGATCGCTATTACTGGATGAGCGAGATCTACCCGACCGGACAGGTCGATCCGTTCATTCGGACCGCGCTCGATCGCGCCGAGCTGGTGCGCGACATCTACCGGAAGGTGAGCCGCGTCGAGCGTCCGGCCGGCTGGCTGCCGATCCACGTCATCTGTCCGACCTGCGGCAAGGTCGGCACCACGCTGGCTCGCGACTGGGACGGCGAGACGGTCGCCTTCGAATGCCTTCCCGACCTGGTGGCCTGGGCGACCGGCTGCTCTGCGGTCGGGCGCGTCTCCCCGTTCGGCGGCGCAGCGAAGCTGCCGTGGAACCTGGAGTGGGCGGCCCAGTGGAGCCTCTTTGGTGTCACCGTCGAGCCGTGCGGCAAGGACCTCGCCACTGCCGGCGGGTCGCGTGACCGGTCCGATGCGATCGCCCGCGACATCTTCGAGCGCGAGCCGCCGCTCAACCTGCCGTACGAGTTCCTGAACATCGGTGGCCGCAAGATGAGCTCAAGCAAGGGGCGCGGCGCCTCGGCCCACGAGATCGCCGACGTCGTCCCGCCCGAGCAGCTGCGCCTCCTCTTCGTGCGGCCGCGGCCCAACCATGCGCTCGAGTTCGACCCGGAGGGGACCGATGCCATCCCGCGCCTCTTCGACGAGTCGGACCGGATCGCCGCCGCCACCGCGGGGCGCGAGGTGAAGGGGGAGCTGCCTCCCGACCACGACCGCATCTTCGCCGCGTCGCTGGTCGACCCCGCCGCCGACCCGATCGCGGCCGGCGGCGCGTACCGCGCCCCGTTCGCGCACCTGGCGCTCCTGCTCCAGGTCCCCGGTGTCGATGTGCCGTCCCGCTTCGGGGCCGAGAAGGGTGAGCCGCTCACGGAGCCTGAGCTGTCCGTCCTCGCCGAGCGCACGGCGGCTGCACGAGCCTGGCTCGATGGCTACGCTCCGGACCGCGCCCGGCTCGAGGTACAGCGCGACGCCCTGCCGGCCGCAGCGGCCGCCCTCGACGCCCAGCAGCGAAGGGCACTCGCAAGCCTCGCGACCGCGCTCGCCTCGGGAGCCGCGTGGGACGGGGAGTCGCTCCAGGCCGAGATCTTCGACGCTGCTCGCGTTGCGGAGCTCCCATCCGGACGGCTCTTCGCGGCGCTCTACCTCGCCTTCCTGGGGCAGCCGAGCGGCCCACGCGCGGGCTGGCTCCTGGCGTCGCTCCCCGCGGACTTCGTCGTGGAGCGGCTGCGGGCCGCAGCCGCGACGGATACGCTCACCACGTGATCTCGCTCCAGCTGATCCGCGACGATCCCGAGGGAGTCAAGGCCGCGGTCGCGCGCAAGGGAGAGCCGACCGACACGATCGACCGCCTCCTCGCCGCCGACGTGCGACGCCGCGCGCTCGAGGCGGAGGCGAACGACCTGCGCGCGGAGCGGAATGCCGGGAATCGGCAGCTCGGCGAGCTGCTGCGCGACCGCCGCACCGACGAGGCGGAGGCGCTCAAGGGCCGCATGGCGGGCCTCTCGACCCAGATCGACACGCTCGACGTCGAGCTGACCGCGCTGGAGGCCGCGCTCGAAGCGGACCTGCTGCTCATCCCGAACCTGCCGCACCCGTCGGTCCCGGACGGGAGGGGCACCGACGACAACCCCGTGCTCCGATCCTGGGGCACCCCCGCAGTCATCGGGTCAACGCCGCCGCACTGGGAGATCGGGGAGCGGCTCCACCTGTTCGACCTCGAGCGCGGGGCGAAGATCGCCGGATCGGGCTTCATCCTCTACACCGGCGCCGGCGCGCGCCTCCAGCGCGCGCTCATCGGGCTCATGCTCGAGATCGCCGCGGGGCACGGCTACGAGGAGCTCTGGTCGCCGATCCTCGTCAACGCCGCCTCCGCCCGTGGCACCGGCCAGCTGCCGGACAAGGAGGCACAGATGTACGTCGTCGAGCGCGACGACCTGTACCTGATCCCCACCGCGGAGGTGCCGGTCACCAACGTCTATCGCGACGAGATCCTCGCGGCGGATCGGCTCCCGATCTACCACGCCGCCTACACGCCCTGCTTCCGGCGCGAGGCGGGAGCGGCCGGCAAGGACACGCGCGGCCTGCTGCGCGTCCACCAGTTCGACAAGATCGAGATGGTGAAGTTCGTGCGGCCGGAGACCAGCTTTGACGAGCTTGAGACGCTAACGCGCGACGCGGAGGAGGTCCTCGAGGCCCTCGAGATCCCGCACCGCACCGTCGAGCGGTGCACCGCCGACCTGGGCTTCGCGCCGGCCAAGGGCTACGACCTCGAGGCTTGGTCACCCGGGGTGGGGAAGTGGCTCGAGGTCAGCTCCTGCTCCAACTACACCGATTTCCAGGCGCGACGCATGAACCTGCGCTACCGATCAGGGCCCGATGCCCGGCCGGAGCTGCTCCATACGCTGAACGGCTCGGCCCTCGGGATGAGCCGCACGTACGCCGCCCTGCTCGAGACGCACCTCCAGCCCGATGGCTCGGTCCGGATCCCCGCGGCGTTGCAGCCCCACTTCGGGGCCGACGCCATTCGTTGACGGGCGTCGCCCGCCTATTCAGCCGGCTTCGTCTCCCAGACCCGGGTCAGCAGCCCGATCCCCAGGATGATCACCAGGATCGGCCAGATCGCCTCGCCGTTGAGCTCGGGCAGGTTCATCCCGAACGTGTTGCGGAGCAGGTACCAGCCACCCACCGCGAGCAGGACCACGGCCAGGAGCAGGGCGCCCATCCCGCTGATGCGGTGCCGTCTCGATTCCACGGAACGCCTCCTTCCACGGCGCAAGTCGCGCCTCGCCCAGACGATGCCCCGTGACCGACGTCAGGGGCAAGGGCCGTTTGGCATCGGCAGGAGGGCGGATTGCCAGCCTCAGCGGAGCGTCGGCACCTCCTCGCGCAGCGCGGCGAGGTCGGGATCCTCGAGGGCGAAGTCGGCAAGGTCCGGGCGCAGCTGGAACGCGATCCGGAGCAGCGGTCGCGCCCGATCCAGACGCCCCGCCACCGAATGGGCGCAGGCCAGGTTGTAGAGGCCGACGCCCCGATCCGAGTCCGGAAGTGGCGCGCTCGCGAGCTGGCTCTCGTGCTCTTCGACGAACGCCGTGACGCGCGCCTCGTCAACGCCGATTCCCTCGGCTGCCAGCCACGCGAAGTGGGTCAGGGCGTGCGAAGGGCCGTTCCCGTAGACCTGCCCGACCAGCCGCTGCGACTCGACGAGCGCCGTCGAACCGATCGCAACGATCTCGGTCTTGAGCCGCTCGGTCGCCTCGTCCGCCTCCCGGACGATCTCCGGCCACGGCCACTCGGCGCGGGCGACCTGCAGCTCGGCGTTGATCTCGTCGTTCTCGCGGTCGTCGGTCGGGAACGGCTCGGCCAGGCGGGCGGCGCGGATCCGGTTGACCTGTCGCGCCTTCCACGCGGTCAGGTGCGCCTGGTGGTCCTTCGGCGACCAGTCGCCGGGGCGCATCGGGCGGTCGCGGACGGCCGGGTCGAGCGCGCCGAAGATGTCCCGCTCGGCATCTCGCATCGACTGCAGCTGTCCGACGAGCGAGGCCACTAGGGGATCTGGCTCGGGATTCGTGGTCATCGGTCCTCCGGATGGGTCCTCGCGGTGCCCGACACTCTAGCCGTCGCCTGCATGCGGCGAGCGGTGGGCCCCGGCACTTTCAGGCCATGGCGCGCCCCCGCGTCCCTGGCCTACGGTGACCCCATGACCGATCCCATCGGCCTGGCGGGGACATCCAAGCAGACCCGTCGCAGCCGGCGGCTGTTGCTCCTGGCGCTGGCCATCGCGCTCGCGCTGGGCCTCTTCGGAGCCACGCGTCTCGCGGCCACCGGGTGCAGCCCGTTTCCAGGCGCCGCGTGCATGCGCGTCCTCTTCCTCGGCAACAGCTACACCTACGTCAACGACCTGCCGGCCGTCTTCGCGGAGCTGGCCCGATCCGCCGGCAAGAACGTCGAGACGGGCATGGTCGCAAGCGGGGGAGAGACGCTCGCCCAGCACGCGGCGTCCGCCGAGTCGCTGGACGCCATTCGCAATACCCGATGGCAGTTCGTGGTGCTCCAGGAGCAGAGCGAGATCCCGGCGGTCGAGGCGCTGCGCCAGGGCCAGATGTATCCCGCCGCTCGGTCGCTGGCGGATGCGATCCGGGCCGCAGGGGCGACGCCGGTCCTGCTGGAGACCTGGGCGCACCGCGAAGGGTGGCCCAACGATCGCCTCGACTACGCCGCGATGCAGGCGGCCATCGACCGGGCCTACCTGGCGCTTGCCGGGCAGCTCGGGGTCGGCGTGGCGACCGCCGGCGAGGCGTGGCAGGCGGCGCTCAGCCAGGACCCGACGGTCGCGCTCTGGCAGGCCGATGGCAGCCATCCGAGCCAGGCCGGCACCTACCTCGCCGCTTGCGTCCTCTACGCCCGAATTCTCGGCGCCAGCCCGGTGGGGATCGCCGAGGACGAGGGCCTCTCAAGCGACGTCGCCCATGCGCTCCAGGTGATCGCGGCCGAGCTGAACTGACCCCGCGCTAAGATGGCCCGCGGAGGGGTGGCAGAGCGGACGAATGCGGCGGTCTTGAAACTGGCCGCTATTGACGTTTCCGCCTCAGACCGCACCGTCTGCACGCTGCAGACTGCTGCACTGTCACGCTGGGGGCCGGTGTAAGCCACAGCGTAAGCCACAGGTGCGGCTTGCGCCAGCGAACGGTATTTCCGGCCATAATGCCGATGTATGAGCAATCCTTCAGAGATAGAGGCACTCACCCCTGAGCGCTGCGACGTGGAATGTCTCCATCCGGAGCACGTCGCCCCCCTGCTTGGACGCGTGATCGACAATGCAGCAGCGGATGACCTCGCCTCGACGTTCGCGGTGCTGGCCGACGCCACCCGCTCCAGGATCCTCCATGCGCTGAGCCTGGCCGACGAGCTGTGCGTCTGCGACCTGGCGCTGCTGCTCGGCATCAGCCAGTCGGCGCTGAGCCACCAGTTGCGGCCGCTGCGCGATCGCCGGGTGGTGGCGCGGCGCAAGGCAGGCCGAATCGTCTACTACCGGCTGGCCGACGAGCACGTCAGGCAT
>JBGQKH010000008.1:0-42702 GCA_041499395.1 Candidatus Limnocylindria bacterium | reverse complement strand
GAGGTCATCGAGCTGGGGCAGCGCTTCTACGACGCGTGCGGGGTGGGTGACGTGGTCGCCTATCTCAACTCGATCGGCGACTCGGTCTGCCGGCCCGCCTTTCGAGCCGCGCTGATCGAGTACTTCGGCGCGCATGAGAAGCAGCTCTCCCCCGACTCGCACAGGCGCCTCCGCGTCAACCCGCTCCGCGTCCTCGACGACAAGGATCTTGACCCCGAGCTCGCCGCCGGCGCCCCCCGCGCCCTCGACCACCTGTGCGACGCCTGCCGGGCGCACTTCGAGGCGGTGCGCGGGCTGCTCGAGGAGCTGGGGATCCGCTACGAGATCGACCATCGGCTGGTCCGCGGCCTCGACTACTACACCCGCACCACCTTCGAGTTCTACGTGGCCGGGCGTCGCGGGCAGCAGCAGGCGCTCGGCGGCGGCGGCCGCTACGACGGCTTGGCCGAGCTGCTCGGCGGGCCGCCGACGCCGGGGATCGGCTTCGGGATCGGGATCGACCGCACCGTGCTGGCGCTGGAGGAGAAGGCGGCCGCGGCGCCAGCCGGAACCCCCCTGGTCGTGGTCGTGTCGGCTGACGAGGCCCTTGCGCTCCGCCTGCGGGCGGCGGGGGAGCTCCGCGCAGTCGGCCTCCGCGTTCGCGCGGACGGAACCACTCGCAAGCTCGGCAAGCAGCTCGAGTCGGCCGCGAAGCTCGGCGCGCGCTACGTGGTGATCGTCGCCGCGGCGACCGACCGCGTGATCCTCCGCGACCTGGAGGCCAGTGAGCAGCGCGAGCTGCCGCTCGGCGAGGTGGCGGCCGCCATCGGCTGAGCCTGCCGTCGGCTACCATCGGGCCATGGGCCAGGCCTTCCGGAGTCACACCTGCGGCGAGCTGCGCGCCTCCGACGTGGGGGAGCGCGTGACGCTCTCGGGCTGGGTCCATCGGCGCCGTGACCACGGCCACCTCACCTTCCTCGACCTGCGCGACCGCTATGGCATCACCCAGGTCGTCACGAACGCCGACGAGGCCGCCAAGGCCCACGCTGCCGCCGAGCCGGCCCGCAACGAGTGGGTGGTGCAGGCATCGGGGGTGGTGCGCCGTCGCCCGGAAGGGACGACCAACGCCGAGCTGGCGACCGGCGAAGTCGAGGTGGCGGTCGACGCCTTCACGGTCCTCAACCCAAGCAAGGTGCCGCCCTTCTACATCAACGAGGAGCAGCCGGGGCTCGACGAGTCGCTCCGCTTCAAGCATCGCTACCTCGACCTGCGCCGCCCGTCGCTCCAGGGGCGCATCCTGCTCCGGGCGCGCCTGGCGAGCGCCGTCCGCCGCGCGCTCGAGGCGGCCGACTTCGTGGAGATCGAGACGCCGACCCTGATCCGCTCGACGCCCGAGGGGGCGCGCGACTTCGTCGTCCCGAGCCGCCTCCAGCCAGGCACCTTCTACGCCCTGCCGCAGTCCCCGCAGGTCCTCAAGCAGCTACTGATGGTCGCCGGCTACGACCGCTACTACCAGCTCGCGCACGCCTACCGGGACGAGGACTTCCGCGCCGATCGGGGCCCGGAGCACACGCAGATCGACGTCGAGATGAGCTTCGTGTCGAGCGAGGACGTGATGGCCACCATGGAGATGATGGTCACCTCGGTCAGCCGCGAGGTCGTCCCGGAGCGACCGATCATGGCCAGTCCCTTCCCCCGCATCACCTACGACCAGGCGATGGCCCGATACGGATCGGACAAGCCGGACCTCCGCTTCGGCATGGAGCTGGTCGACCTCGGCGAGGCGGTCGCAGGCAGCGAGTTTCGCGTCTTTGCGGAGGCGATCAAGGCTGGCGGTGGCGTCATCGCGTTGCGCGCGCCGGCCTGTGGCGACTACTCGCGGAGCCAGCTCGACGAGCTGACGGAGATGGCGAAGCGCCACGGCGCCGGCGGCCTGGTGCACTTCGGGGTGACCGACTCGGAGCTCCACGGCCCGGCCGCGAAGTTCCTCACCGCGGCGCAGGCGACCGCCATCCGCGAGGCGACCGGTGCGGTGCCTGGCGACCTGCTCCTGCTCGTGGCCGATGCGGATCGAGAGGTCGCCTCCAAGGTCCTCGGCCGGCTCCGGCTCGAGCTCGGGGATCGACTCGGCCTCCGCGACCAGCAGATGCTGGGCTACGTCTGGGTCACCGAGTTCCCGATGTACCAGTGGGACGCTGCCGGCAAGCGCTGGGACGCGACGCACAACCCGTTCAGCGCCCCGAAATGGGACGAGGTGGACGGCATGGAGGCCGATCCCGGGGCGGTCCGCGCCCAGCAGTACGACCTGGCCCTCAACGGCTGGGAGCTGGGCGGCGGATCGGTGCGGATCCACCAACGGCCGCTGCTCGAGCGGGCGATGACCCTCATGGGCCACTCCCAGGAGGGGATGCGGGAGCAGTTCGGGGCCCTCCTCGATGCGCTCGAGTTCGGGGCGCCGCCGCACGGCGGGATCGCGATCGGGCTGGACCGATGGACCGCCCTGCTGGCAGGCGTCGACAACATCCGCGAGGTGATGGCCTTCCCCAAGACGCAGTCGGGGAGCGACCTGATGCTGGCCGCCCCGTCGCCCATCAGCCAGGAGCAGCTGGACGAGCTCTCGCTGCGGATCGTGGAGTCGAAGGCCGCCGACGAGTAAGGCACACGGCGAGGCCCACGACCTCGGCCAGTGCGGCGCGCGACAGCACCTCAGTCGGCGAGGAGGACCCGCACGAGGCCGCGGAGGCCGTGCTCACGGAGCGCGGCGCGTTCCCTCGCCTCGACCCGTCGGGCGAATCGGCGCCTGATCAGCTCGGCGTACTCAACGGTGGCAGCGGTGAGCGCGGCCATGAGGAGGAGCCTCGCGAGCATGACGGTATCGGCATGCATGGCTCCACCATCCGTCGATGGGCACGCGTGGCTCAATCAGACGATGGTCATGGGCCGATGTGGCTCACCTGCCCGACGGCTACGCGAGCGCCATGGCGAGCAGATTGGTGGCCGCGCCCACGATCCCGGCCAAGGCGGCCGGCACGAGCGCCAAGGCTCGGAGCTGGCTGATGAACGCCAGGGCCGTCGCACCAGCGCTCTTGAGCGCCACGATCCCTGCCGGTCCGGCGTGCAGATACGCGAATCGCATCAGCCCGTTCGATTCGCCCCCGACGCCGAAGGCCGTCAGCGCCATCGCGAAGGTCAGCAGGTCGAGCCCGTGGGCCACCGCGACGATCAGCGGTCGGATCATGTCAGAGCAGATTAGGCGCTCGAGGTTGCAGGCGCATTCCCAGGATCACCTCGCCAGAATCAGACGCATGCCACACCCGTTCGTCGCGCAGCCGGCGTCGCCTGCGCCCGGGGTCGACAGCACCGAATCGGTGACCAATGGCACTGGAGTTGCGACCTGAGGTCACCGACCCTGCCCGGAAGGAGGTCCGAGCCATGACCTACGCCGCGGCCGTTGAGTGGCCAACCTGCGCGCACTGCGGCGCGCCTGTCACGAGCACCGCCGAGCGCGCATCCGCCGACGTGCGCACGCTGTCGCACATCCGGACCACGCATTGCCTCTACTGCTCCAACCTCGCCATCTGCGGGGCAGCCTGCGAGAAGTGCGGTCACATTCCGGGTGGCGCTCCCTGCGAGATGGAGCGCTGATCAGCCCGTCGATGCGCCCTGGTCGTCGCTGGGCGGGAAGCTCCCATCGGCGTCGTGCGTCTCGCGGCCGGTCAGCGCCGGGTTGAAGACGCAGACCAGGTGGAGGTCGCTCCGCACCCGCAGCGTGTGACGGTCGTGCTGGTCGAGGGCGTACATCGAGCCCGGCCCCAACGCATGCCGCTCACCAGTGGCAAGGTCGGTGAGCTCGGCCTCGCCGGCGAGCAGGTAGCAGGCCTCCAGGTGATGCTTGTACTGCAGAGTGAGCTCACTTCCCGCTGCGACGGTCGTGTCGTGCAACGAAAAGCCCATCCCGTCGCGTCGTAGCAGCAGGCGACGGCTGCGCCAGCCGTCACCCTCCACGTCCCGGTCGCTGCCCGCCACCTCATCGAGGGTCCGCAGTATCACCGATCTCACCTCCATCAACCGAGCGTCGTAGACTCCCGCCGTGGCGTCCCGTGTAGTTGGGGCGATCCGGCGGTCCGCCGTGCTCGCCGCCGCGCTCTCGTTCATCTGGCCCGGCCTCGGTCAGGGCTGGGCCGGCGCCCGGCGGCGGGCGCTGCTCTTTGCGGCGCCGATGATGCTCCTCGCCGTGGCCGCGCTGCTCCTCGTGATCGTGCAGGGGAGGGCCAGGGCCCTTGGCCTGCTCCTCCAGCCCGACGTGCTGGTGGCACTGCTCACGCTCAACGTCCTAGTGCTGGCGTATCGGATCTTCGCGATCGTCGACGCCTACCGGGTCGCAAGCCGCCGCTGGCCACCCCCGGTGCGCGGCCATGCGGCGGTCGGCGCCATGCTGCTCGGCGTCGTGCTGGGCGGCACCCTGCTGATGCACGGCTGGCTGGGGCTCGTCGGTTACAAGACCTACGACACCATCGCGTCCGTCTTTCACACCTCGGAGCCGACCCAGAGCGCCGCGCCGACGCCCACGCTGCTCCCCGGCGAGACGCCGGGTCCGACCCCCGAGCCGACGCCGATCCCAACCCCGCAGCCCGTCTGGTCGGACAACGGACGCCTCGACCTGCTCCTGATCGGCGGCGACGCGGGTCCGGGGCGCTTCAGCCTGCGCACGGACACGATGATCCTGCTGAGCGTGGACATCGCCACCGGTCGCGCGGCGATGTTCGGCATTCCGCGCAACATGTTCAACACCCCGCTGCCCGCGGGTCCCGCGACGGCGTTCGCCTGCCAATGCTATCCCGACCTGCTGAACTCCCTCTTCGTGTATGCCATGGCGCACCCCAAGACCTTCCCAGGGGCGGACGCAGATCGCGGCTACATGGCCGTCCAGAACGCTGTCGCCCAATTGACCGGGCTCCAGATCGATGGCGAGGTGGTGGTCACGCTCCAGGGGTTCGTGCACCTCGTCGACGCGCTCGGTGGCCTCAGCATGACCACAAAGGACTCCGTCTATGACGCCCACTACCCCGACCCGATGAGCACACATGACGTCGTCGTCTCGATCTCGCGCGGCTTCCACCACTTCGACGGGTGGCACGCGCTCGCCTACGCGCGCTCACGGCACCAGGACAACGACTACAGCCGCATGAACCGGCAGCAGGAGGTACTGCGGGCCCTGCGCGCGGAGCTCGACCCGTGCGCGCTGATCCCGAAGATCCCCCAGCTGCTCGACATCGCCAAGAGCTCGCTCTGGACGGACATCCCCGTCGACAAACTGCCCGACATCTTCGAGATTGGGGCACGGGTCAAGGCGGGCAGCATCGCGCAGTACCAATTCTGGCCCCCTGACATCAACGAGCACCTCGATATCCAGAGCGTTAACAAGATCCGAAAGATGGTGCGCACTGCCTTCTCGGCGGTTCCGGTCTCGACCCCGGCGCCGGGTGGGCCGCCCGCAACTCCGGCACCCGGCTCCGGCTCGATCTGCTAGAACCGGACCGATGAGCATCTACCTCGACCACGCCGCGACGACCCCGCTGCGACCCGAGGTGCTCGAGGCGATGCTGCCGTACCTCACCGAGCACTTCGGCAACGCCTCCAGCCTGCATGCCGAGGGGCGGCGAGCACGACAGGGGGTCGACGAGGCGCGCGAGCGGCTCGCAGCCATCCTCGGCGCCAAGCCGCAGGAGATCGTCTTCACCTCGGGCGGCAGCGAGGGCGACAACCTGGCGATCAAGGGCGTAGCTTGGGCGGCCAGCGCGCGCGGGCGCCACATCGTGACCAGCAGCGTGGAGCACAAGGCGGTGCTCAACACCTGCGCCATCCTGGAGCGCTCCGGCTTCGAGGTGACCTACCTGGCGGTGGACCGATACGGCCGGGTCGACCCGGCCGCGGTCGAGGCGGCGATCACCGATCGCACGACGCTCGTCTCGATCATGTACGCCAACAACGAGGTGGGGACGATCCAGCCGATCGCCGAGATCGGCACGGTCTGCCGGCGCGCCGGCGTCCTCCTCCACACCGACGCGGTGCAGGCCGGCGGCTTCCTGCCGCTCGACGTCGATCGGCTCGGGGTCGACCTGCTCACCCTCTCGGCCCATAAGGTCTACGGCCCCAAGGGGGTCGGCGCCCTCTTCGTGCGGCACGGAACGTCGGTGCTGCCCCAGGTCCAGGGCGGCTCCCAGGAGCGGCAGCGACGCGCCGGCACCGAGAACGTGGCCGGGATCGTCGGGTTCGGGCGAGCGCTCGACCTGGCGCAGGGCGATCCCGCGGTCCGCGACGCAGAGAACTCCCGCCTCGCGGCGCTGCGCGACCGGCTCGTCACCGCGGTCCGCGATCTCGACGGAGCGACGATGACCGGACACCCCGGCGAGCGGCTGCCCCACAACGCGAGCTGGCTGGTCGATGGCGTGGAGGGGGGCGACCTGATCGCGGCGCTCGACCTGGGCGGCGTGGCGGCGAGCACCGGCAGCGCCTGCATCAGCGGCTCTGCCGAGCCGAGCCACGTGCTGCTGGCGATGGGGATCGACCCCGTGCGCGCCCATGGCGCGCTGCGCCTAACCGCCGGCCGTGAGACGACGGCCGAGGAGATCGACCAGGCCGCCGGCGTCCTGCGCGCATCGGTTGGGCGGCTGCGGGACCAGGCCGCACCCCGTCCCGAGGTCGCATCGGCCTGATGGCCCGCGTGGTGGCCGCCATGAGCGGCGGCGTCGACTCGAGCGTCGCAGCCGCGCTCCTCGCGGAAGAGGCGCGGACGACGGGGGACGACGTGATCGGCGTCTGGATGCGGCTCCACCCCGATGGCGGGGAGGGCTACGAGCAGAGCCGGAGCTGCTGCTCCCCCGACGCGCACGACGACGCACGGCGGGTGGCCCAGCTGGTCGGGATCCCGTTCTTCGCCCTCAACCTGGAGCGCTCCTTCGAGGAGCGGGTGATCGACGCGTTTGTGGACGGCTATCTCGCTGGTGCCACGCCGAACCCCTGCCAGGCCTGCAACCAGTACATCAAGTTCGACGAGCTGCTCCGCCGCGGCCTGGCTGCCTATGGCGCCGACCGGGTGGCGACCGGCCATTACGCACGCGTCGGGGAACGTGACGGCCGCTACCGGCTCCTGCGCGCGGCGGACGCGAACAAGGACCAGACCTATTTCCTCTGGGTGCTCGACCAGGCGCAGCTGGCCCGCACCCGCTTTCCGTTGGGCGAGCTGACCAAGCCGGAGGTGCGGCGCATCGCGACGGAGCTGGGCCTGCCGACCGCTGACAAGCCGGAGAGCCAGGAGATCTGCTTCGTTCCGGCTGGCGACTACCGCGCGCTCCTCGCCGAGCGGCGCGGCTACCTCGGCGAGCCCGGGCCGATCATCGATGCCCTCGGGGAGCGGGTCGGCACGCACACCGGCTACGCCCACTACACGGTCGGCCAGCGCCATGGGCTCGGCGTCGCGCTGGGCGAGCCGGTCTTCGTCCGCGAGGTGCGCCCCGCCTCCAACACGGTGGTGATCGGGCGGCGCGACGAGATCGCCGCGCGACGTTTCGCCGTGGAGGGGCGCCGCTTCGTGGCGGGGGAGCCGCCGGCCGAGCGGTTCGAGGCATCGATCCGCATCCGGCATCGCGGAGCCGAGGCGTCCTGCGAGGTGACGCTGGTCGGCGAGGATCGCTTCGAGGTCGAGGTCGCTGATCCGGTCTGGGCCCCGGCGCCGGGACAGGCGGCGGTCCTGTATGACGGAGAGGAGTGCCTCGGCGGCGGCCGGATCGCCCCCGCCGCATGACGCCCTGGATGGTCCTCGTCGCCTTCGTGGCGGCGATCAACCTCACCGCCTTCACCGCGCTGCGCGGCAAGTGGGATCGGCGCCTCTTCCTCCTCGCCCTCGCGTCGCTCGCGGGGACCGTGGCCGGCGACGCGATCGGGGCGCGGACCGGCCTCGAGCTGGTCCGAATCGGCGACTTCAACCTGGTGGCGGCCAGCCTGGTCGCGCAGCTCGCCATGCTCGTCACCGATCTGCTCGCGCATCTCGGGCCGACTCGCGACGTCAAGCGGGAGGATCGGTAGAATCAGCGGACGCAAAAGGGTGGGCCGATTTCCATGAAGGACTCCGGGTTCGGCAGCTTCCTGTCAGGGTTGGTGATCGGCGGGCTGGTCGGCGCTGCGATCGGGCTGCTCCTCGCGCCACGGGCGGGGGAGGAGCTTCGCGGACAGGTCGGCGAGTTCGTCGGCGAGAAGCGCGCCGCCCTGGACGAGGCGATCAACGAGGGCAGGGCGGCAGCAGAGAAGGCACGCGCCGAGATGCTGGCCGCGTACGATGCCGCCGGTGGCGAGCCCGCGCCGGAGGGTGCCGCCTCCTGACCGGTCGTCCACGCGCAGATCAGCACGAGGAGTCGAGAGCCGGTCGCCGCCGGCTCTCGTGGTGAGTGAAGGGTCACGGGCCAGGACCGATGCAGCAGCTCAGCGCCGCCGAGATCCGCGAGCGCTTCCAGCGCTTCTTCGAGGCGCGCGGGCATACCCGCGTGCCCGCCGCGCCGCTGCTGGCGCGCGACGACCCCTCGCTCCTCTTCGTGAACTCGGGCATGGTGCAGTTCAAACGGGTCCTGACCGGGGAGGAGAAGCGGGCCTACAGCCGCGCCGTGGACGCGCAACCCGTACTCCGGGTGCAGGGCAAGCACAACGACTTCGAGGAGGTCGGGCGCACGCCGCGCCACCAGACCCTCTTCGAGATGCTCGGCAACTGGAGCTTCGGCGACTACTTCAAGCGCGAGGCGATCCATTGGGCGTGGGAGTTCCTCACCGTCGAGCTCGGGATCCCCGCTGAGCGGATCGCAGCCACCACCTACCTCGACGACGAGGAGGCGCGCCGGATCTGGCGCGAAGAGATCGGCCTCCCGCCGGAGCGGATGGCGACCTGGGGCAACCTCGCCGCCGGCGATGACCACAACTTCTGGTCGATGGGCGAGACCGGCCCCTGCGGCCCATGCAGCGAGCTGCACTACGACCGCGGCGCGGAGCTCTCCGAGGGGCCGCAGTGCATCCCGGATCACTCCGAGACCTGCCCGCGCTGGCTCGAGATCTGGAACCTCGTCTTCATGCAGTTCGACCGATCGGCCGATGGGACGCTCACGCCCCTTCCGTTCCCGAGCGTGGACACCGGCATGGGCCTGGAGCGGATGACGAGCGCGGTGCAGGGCGTCGACAGCAACTACCGGACCGACCTCTTCGTGCCGATCATCGACCGCCTGGCCGCGCACCTGGGACATCGGCCGGAGGAGGTCGAGGCGGAGCGCTTCAGCTACCAGGTGGTGGCGGATCACTCCCGGGCGATGACCTTCCTGATCGGGGAGGGGGTGCGCCCGTCGAACGAGGGGGCGGGCTACGTCCTGCGCCGGATCATGCGGCGTGCGGTGCGCCACCTGCGCCTGATGGGGATCCGCCAGCCGGTGCTGGCCGAGACGTGCGGCGCGGTGATCGACCTCATGGGCGGCGCGTATCCGTACCTGGCCGATGGGCGTGAGTCAATCCTGGCGGCGGTGGACGCCGAGGAGCGCAAGTTCGCCCGCACCCTCGAGGCGGGGAGCGAACGGCTCACCGCGCTGGTGAAGGGGGCCGGCTCCGGCGGGGCGATCTCCGGTGCGGACGCGTTCCGCCTGCATGACACCTTCGGCTTCCCAATCGACCTGACCGTGGAGATCGCCGCTGAGAGCAGCGTGACCGTCGACCGGCGAGGCTTTGACGTCGCGATGGAGGAGCAGCGCGAGAAGTCGCGCGGCGTGCGCGCCGCCCGCTTCGCGCCGTTCGCCGGGATCGAGGGGCTCAGCAGCGAGTTCGTCGGCTACCCGAACGAACGGGTCGGGCAGGGGACCGTGCTGGCGGTCCTTGAGCACGACGGGTCGGTCCAGGTCGTCCTCGACCGGACCCCCTTCTACGGGGAGGGCGGCGGGCAGGTCGGCGACCGCGGCGAGCTGGTCGGGGAGCGCGGTCGGCTGATCGTCGACGACACCCAGCACGTCGGTGAGGCGATTGTCCACGTCGGCCGGCTCGAGGGTGAGCTTCGCGCCGGCGAATCCGTGAACGCGCAGGTGGATGCGGAGCGGCGCTGGGGCGCGGCGCGGAACCACACGGCCACGCACCTCCTGCATCGCGCCCTGCGGGACGTGCTCGGTGAGCAGGCCAGGCAGGCGGGCAGCTGGGTTGGGCCGGATGGGCTGCGCTTCGACTTCCCTGCCTCCGCCGCGACGTCGCGCGACCAGCTGCGCGAGGTCGAGCGGATTATCAATGCGCAGGTGCGCCGCGACGCGACCGTGACCCCGACCCAGATGAGCCTCGCCGAGGCGAAGGCGCTCGGCGCCGACATGTTCTTCGGCGAGAAGTACCTGCCTGCCGCGGTTCGGGTAGTCCAGGTCGAGGGCTTCAGCAGGGAGCTGTGCGGCGGGACGCACGTCGCCGCCACCGGGCAGATCGGCAGCTTCCGGATCACCGGCGAGTCGAGCATCGGAACCGGGCTGCGGCGGATCGAGGCGGTCACCGGGGCGGCGGCCGAGGAGCTGGTGTCGGCGCGCCTTGAGGCACTCCACGCGGCCTCGCAGCTCCTGGGCGTGGCGGAGGAGCAGGTGGTGGCGCGCGTCGAAGGGCTCATGGCCAGGCTGCGGGACTCCGAGAAGGGAGCCCGCACGCCGCCCGTCGATGACCAGGCGCGCCTGGATGCTGCCGCGGCATTGGCAGGGGCCCAGACGGCTGGGGATGCCAAGGTGATGGTCCAGCACTACCCGGAGGCCGATGGCGCCGCCCTGCGGCGCCTGGCGGACGACCTGCGCGGGTCGACCGGCCGGTTCGTGGTCGTGGCGGCGGGGAACCGCGACGGGCCCGCGCTGATGGTCGCGGCCAGCCGCGACCTGGTGGGGGAGGGATTCGATTCGGCGGCGCTCGTTCGCCAGGTGGCCCCGATGATCGGCGGCGGAGGAGGCGGCCGCGCCGACCTGGCGCAGGCCGGCGGCAAGGATGCATCGCGCCTCGAGGAGGCGCTCGGCGAGGCCGCTCGCCTGGCGCTCGAGGCCCTCCAGCGAATCGAGAACGGCTGACGGTGCAGCAGCGCTTCTCCGGGCTGATGGGCCGGCTGGCCCGCGGCGGAGGCCGCCGCGGTGAGCCGCCTGCGCTCGTGGCGCTCGACGTGGGCACCGAATTCGCAAAGGCGCTGGTGGTGGCGGTCACGCCGGATGCGGACGGCCGGGTGATCGGGACGGTTCGCGGGGCAGGGCGGCAGCGCCAGGGCCTGACCCACATGCAGTCGGGGACGGTCAGCGACATCGATGCCGTGGTTGCCAACTGCGCCCGGGCACTCGGCGAGGCGCAGGCGATGGCCGGCCTGCGGCCACGCGCCGGCGTGATCGGGATCGCCGGCGAGCTGGTCAAGGGGACCACATCCACGGGGATCATCCGCCGCGACGACCCGGTCGCGCCCATGACCGAGGACGAGCTCGGGCGGATCGTCGAGCAGGTGCAGCACGAGGCGCTCCTCGACGCCGAGCGTCGCATCGCCTGGGAGAGCGGCGTGGAGCGACTCGACGTGCGCCTGGTCCATGCGGCGGTTGTGGAGCTGAAGATCGACGGCTACCCCGTGAGCAACCCCATCGGCTTCACCGGCGCGCAGGTGGAGCTCGCGGTCTTCAACGCCTTTGCCCCGATGGTCCACCTCGGTGCCCTTCAATCGGTCGCCAACCAGCTTGGGCTCGAGCTCCTGGGCGTGATCGCCGAGCCGTACGCCGTCGCCACCTGCCTCGACCCCGGCGAGCTGGGCGATGCCGGCGCCGTCTTCGTGGACGTGGGAGGCGGGACGACCGATGTAGCCCTCGTGCGACACGGCGGAATCGCCGGCACGAAGATGCTCGCCCTCGGCGGGCGAGCCTTCACGAAGGGCCTGGTCGAGCGGTTCGGGCTCTCGTTCTCGCGAGCCGAGGCGGTCAAGGTGGCCGCCGCCGCGGAGGGCGACCTTCCGGAGCCGATCGACCGCGAGGCGCTCGACGCGGCCCTCAGCGAAGACGCCGCCGTGTGGCTGCGCGGCGTCGGGCTGATGATCGCGGACCTGGCGGAGGGCGAGCTGCTGCCGGGACGGGTCTTCCTGTGCGGCGGCGGGGCACAGCTCCCACAGCTGGTCGCCTCGCTCAGCGGCGATGCCTGGTGGCGCCGCCTCCCGTTCGCGCGGCAGCCGCAGGTTCGCGCGCTGGCCCCCACCGACGTGGCCGGCGTGCGTGACGGAAGCGGCCAGCTCACCACCCGCCAGGACGTGACCCCGATGGCGCTCGCCCACCAGGCGCTGATCCTGGACGCCTCCACCACCGCCGCGGAGCGCGCCATGCGCCGCGCCGTTCGCACGATGCAGCTGTAGCGCGATGGCCGATACGCCGCAGCTCATCTACCTCGAGCCCGACGACGAGATCACCTCGGTCGTCCGCCGCGTGCGCGCCGCGGAGAGCGCGACGGTGGTCATCGTCGCCCCGGGGCGCAGCCGTGCCACGTCGAGCGCGGTGGCGTTGCGACTCCTTGCCCAGGTCGCGAAAGAAGAGGCGCGCAGCATCTCACTGGTTGCCGACGCCCCGACGCGCGCAGTCGCCGGCGAGGCAGGCATTGCCGCCTTCGCATCGGTCGCCGAGGCAACCTCGGGAGCGGTTCCCGACCCCGCAGGGGCGACGCCCCGAGCCCCGATCCGCGTGGTGCGCGGCGTCTCCGCGGCAGCTGCGGCCCCGACCGGAGCGCACCCGATATCGGTCCGACGAACGGGTGCCGGCGATGAGACGATGCCAGTGCGGCTTCCGCCGCAGGCTGCCACCGGTGACCGCGGGCCGCGCGCGGGAGGTCGCGTCTTGATGCCGCCCTGGCAGTGGCTGGCCGGCCTCCTGGTCGTCGCGCTGATCATCGGCGCCGCGCTGCTCCCGGGCGCGACCGTGAGCATCACGCCGGTGACCATAGCGGTTGGCCCGAAGACCTCCCAGCTGCAGCTGCCGATCGCCGGGAACGACTCCGCCAAGCTCCGCGCCACCCATCCGGGGACGGCCACCGGCACCCAGAACGAGGAGGTCCCGGCGACCGGTACCGTCACGTTCGCCAATTGGAACATCGCCGCCGCTGTCGCCGTGCCGCAAGGATCATCGGTGTCGGTTGGCGGCAAGATCGCCTTTGTGACGAATGAGCGAATCGTGGTGCCGCCGGCGACGGTCAATGGCAAGGAGATCGTGCCGTCGCACGGCGATGCCGCGGTCACGGCGGTGGTGCCCGGGCTCACCGGCAATGTGGACGCCGGTGCGATCGACACCGTCGACAATCGCACCATCCGCGGCTACCTCCGGGGTTCGCCGAGCAACAAGAATCGGCTCGTCACGAATGACCAGGCAACCAGCGGTGGAGCCGAAACGCCGCACACGGTGATCCAGCAGTCGGACGTCGACGCGGTGGTCACCGCCATCACGGCGGATCTGGCCGCCCAGCTGACGGCCACGCTCGCCGGCCATTCCGACCGTGTCTATGCGAGCGCGGCGGGGAACGAGCTGCCGCAGATCGACGTGCCGGCGGGTCTCGTCGGCACGCAGGACCAGGCGACCTTCGAATTGACCGGGACGCTGGCCTACGACCGAGCCTACGTGATGGCGGCCGACCTCCGCACGGTCGCCACGTCGTCTCTGGCAGCGCCGGTGGGGACCTCCATCCGGCGCAGCTCGATCCAGATCGAGGTGGGCGCGGCCACGGTGAACGGCACGGAGATGACCGTTGCGGTGACGATTCGCGCCGCAGCTGCGGCGGCGATCGACGAGAGCGCGATCCGGGACAGGGTCGCCGGCAAGACCCGTGCTGACGCCAAGGCCGCCATCGCCGACCAGGGAAAGGTGCAGATCGACCTCTGGCCGCCTTGGGTCGAGAGCCTGCCCCGCATCCCGTTCCGCATCACGGTCCTGACGGTGGACCCGACCGCTCAGGCGTCGTCGAGCCCGTGAGCGGCGTGATCGGCCTCGACCACGGCAGCCGGCGGATCGGGGTCGCGGTGGGGAGCGAGGAGACTGGCCAGGCGTTCGCGCGGCCGGCGCTGGCGCGGCGGAATCTGGCCGCGGATCTCGAGGGCATCTCCGCCATGGCGCATGCGGAGGGAACGACCAGGGTGGTGCTCGGCCTCCCGCGCAACCTGGACGGCAGCGAGGGAGCGCAGGCGGCCTCGGCGCGGGCCTTTGGGCGGGAGCTCTCGGGCATCGGCCTTGACGTCGTCTTCGTCGACGAACGGCTCACCAGCTGGCAGGCCGGTGAGGAGCTGGCTGGTGAGGGCCGCCGCCCGAGCCGAGCGTCCGGCGAGCGGGACTCGGCCGCAGCCCGCCTCATCCTGCAAGAATATCTCGATGGTCGGGCCGCCCTGGCTCGCCGACAGGAGACCCGATGACCCGACCCCCCCAAAATCGCCGGGACCTCGAGGAGCGGCGGAACTCGCGGATCCGCGAGCTGCGCGACCAGCGGGAGGCGCCGACGCGGCGCCGGCGGCAATTCCAGCCACTCATCCTCGGCGGCTGGTTCGTCGCGGTGATCGCCCTGGCCGGCGTCCTGATCTACGTCGGGCTGCTCGCCTTCTCGCCGCGGCTGATGTCCTGGATCGAGGATCACCCCGGAGCGATCGACAACGGCATCGTCCGCGACTTCGTGCAGTGGTACCAGCCCAGCGCCCTGTCCGACACTGCGGTCGGGGGCGATGGGACGCGGATCACCATCGAGGTGGCAGGTGGCTCCACCGATGCCCAGATCGCAAAGCTCCTGGTCGAGAAGGGGTTGGTCAAGAGCCAGCTGGTCTTCCTCTACGCCGTGAAGCAGGCTGGCCGCGCCGGCGACCTGCAGGCGGGCGTCTACGACCTGTCGCCCTCGCTCCGTCCCTCGCAGATGGTGGCGGCCCTCAGACAGACGCCCGGCGAGGAGGTCACCATCACGCTGATCGAGGGCTGGCGGCTGGAGCAGATGATCGGCTACCTGAGCACCACCAAGCTCACCATGAGCCTCGACGAGTTTGCCGCCCTGGCGCGCACGCCGCCGCCCGACCTGATCGCCAAGTACGACTTCTTGGCTGCCCTCCCGCCCGGCCACAGCCTGGAGGGCTATCTCTACCCCGATACGTACCGGGTCCAGGCCAACGCCACCGCCCGCCAGGTCATCGAGAAGCTGCTCGATACGTTCGCGCTGCGCCTCACTCCGGAGATCCGGACGGGGATCGCTGACCAGGGCCTGACGATCGATCAGGCGGTGACGCTGGCGAGCATCGTCGAGCGCGAGGCGGTGCTCGACTCCGAGCGCCCGATCATTGCCGGCGTCTACCTGAACCGGATCAGGAACCCGAAGGCCGGCACCGTCGGCCTGCTGCAGGCTGACCCGACGCTGCAGTACGGCCTCGCGACGGCCGCGTTCGGCTCGCGCCCTGTGGTCGATTGGAGCCACATCACCTGGTGGTCTGCGCTTCAGACCGATGGCGTCGACGTGGTTCTGCCCGCCGCCCTGGCCGGGTATCAGACCTACAAGGTCAAGGGCCTCCCGCCGTCGCCGATCTCGGCACCGCGGATCGCGTCGATCGCCGGGGTCGCGGCGCCAGACACCGCCAGTGGCTACTTCTACTTCGTCGCAGCCTGCCCGAACGGCGTGCGCGACGGGTCGCACTACTTCGCCAAGACCCTCAAGGAGCAGAACGCAAACATCGCCAAGGCAAAGGCCGAGTGCCCGGCGTGACGAACGGAGAACCGGGTGATTGACACCGGCGACGTCAAGAAGGGGGTCATCATCGAGCTCGACGGGCAGCTGATGAAGGTCCTCGACTGGACTCACATCAAGATGGCGCGCGGATCGGCGCAGGTCCGCATGAAGCTCCAGAACGTGCGCCGCGGCGACATCGTGGAGCGCACCTTCCAGGCAGGGACGCGGTGGCCGCGAGCGCGGGTGGAGCAGCGCAAGGTCCAGTACCTCTACGGCGACGGCGACGCGTTCCACTTCATGGACAGCGAGACCTACGACCAGTTCGCGGTGAGCGCCGGGCAGATCGGCGAGGACGCGCGGTTCCTGAAGGAGGGGATCGAGGCGTTCGTGAGCATGTACGCCGACGAGGTGCTCGGGGTCGACCTGCCGGTCGCGGTCGACCTGCGCGTCACGCAGACCGATCCCGGCTTCGCCGGCGATACGGCCGCGGGCGCCAAGAAGGCCGCCACCCTCGAGACCGGCCTGGTGGTCCAGGTGCCGCTCTTCGTGAACGAGGGCGACATGCTGCGCATCGACACCCGCACCGGCGACTACATGACGCGCATCCAGTAGCCGATGTCGCCCGAATCGGATCAGGCAACCCTGTGGGAGGCGCCACGCCCGGCGCCCCGCATCCTCCGCGTCTCGGACCTCAACCGGCGGGTCCGCGTCCTTCTCGACGGGGATCCGGCCCTCGCCGACGTCTGGGTCGAGGGCGAGGTGAGCCAGCCGTCCTATCCGCCATCGGGCCACTGCTTCTTCACGCTCAAGGACGCGGCGAGCCAGGTGAAGGCGGTCCTCTTCCGCGAGGAGCTGGCTCGGGCAACGGTTCGTCCGGAGCACGGGATGCAGGTGATCTGCCACGGCAAGGTGCGCGCCTACGAGCCGCAGGGGACCTACCAGGTCTACGTCGAATCGATCACCCCCGCCGGCGCCGGGGACCTCCACCAGCAGTACGAGGCGCTCCGCGCCAGGCTCGCCGCCGAGGGGCTCTTCGACGAGGGTCGCAAGCGACCGCTGCCTCGCTGGCCAAAGCGGATCGGGGTCGTCACCTCGCCGGTGGGGGCCGTCTGGCGCGACATCGGCAACGTGATGCGCCGGCGCTACCCGATCGGGAGGCTGGTCCTCTCGCCGACCATCGTGCAGGGCCCGACCGCGGCCGGCGCGATCGTCCGCGCGCTCAACCGCCTCTACGCTGACGAAGGGGTCGACCTCGTGATCCTCGCCCGCGGCGGCGGCTCCCTGGAGGACCTGTGGTCGTTCAACGACGAGCGCGTCGTGCGGGCCGTAGTGGACTCGCCAGTGCCGGTCGTCGTCGGGGTCGGGCATGAGTCGGACGTCACCCTGGCCGACTTTGCGGCCGACCTGCGCGCCCCGACCCCCTCGGCGGCTGCCGAGCAGGCGGTGCCCGACCTCGAGTCGTTCCCGGCCATCCTCGACCGTCTGCGGGACCGTGCCTCGGCCGCGCTGCTCGGCAGGCTCGCCGACCGCCGTGGCCACCTGGCCCAGGAGGGCCGGGCCCTGGCGCGCCTCGTGCCGGACACCGCAGCCGCGCGCCAGCGAGCGGCTGAGCTGGTCGACCGCGGGCATCGCGCCCTGGCTGCCCGAACCGCGCGCGAGGCGACCGCCCTCGCCGGCCTCGCCGACGCGCTGCGCGCGCTCTCGCCGGCCGCGACGCTGGAGCGTGGCTACGCGATCGCGCGCCTGAGCGACGGCACGCTGGTACGCGACCCTGCCCAGGTGAGGATCACGGAGCCGCTCGAGGTGGTGGTCGCGCGCGGTACCGTGACGACGCGAGTCGAATCCACCGCCCCGACCCACGAGGAGCTCCTGCCATGACCGTTCCGGCGACCGGCGACGACCTTGCGGCGCGCCCGTTCGACGAGCTGGTGGCGGAGCTTCAGCGGATCGTGCAGGCCCTCGAGGCGGGGAACCTCCCGCTCGAGGAGAGCATCGCCCGCTACCGCGAGGCGCTCCGCCTGCACGCTGCGGCCGAGTCGCGCCTGCGCGAGGCGGAGCTCACCATCAGCCAGCTCGGTCGCGGGCTCGACGAAGCTGGCGACGAGGCGGCACCAACCGAACCCGGGGGCTGAGGCGTGGCCGATTCGGCGCACCTGCGGCCGCCACGCCCCACGGACGCGCCGGCGCTCGCGGCGCTCGCAGGCGAGCTGGGCTATCCGACCGATGGGGAGCAGCTGCTGGGACGCCTCGCCTCGCTCAGCCCGACCGACGCAGCGGTGATCGTCGCGGTCGATGTCGCTGACACGCCGATCGGCTGGTGCCAGGTTGAGCTCTTCCGAACCCTGGTCGAGCCGTTGAGCGCCCTGATCGTCGGGCTGGTGGTCGGCGACGTGAACCGCTCGGAGGGGGTCGGGGTCGCCCTGCTCGAGGCGGCCGAGGGCTGGGCGAGGGCGCGGCACTGCCGGCGGATGGTGGTCGCGACCAGGATCGCCCGGGAGCGGGCGCATCGGTTCTACGCGCGGGAGGGGTACGCCGTGAACAAGACCTCGTACTTCCTGGACAAGCCGCTCGACTGATCGGCCGCGACCCCTCGCCTATACTTTTGACCTTCATCGCCGTGGAGATGCCCTTGCCCGTCCTCGACACCCTGACCGATTCGGCCCAGCTACGCGGGCTCGACAGCGCCCAGCTCGAGACGCTCGCCGGGGAGCTTCGCGAGAAGATGATTCGCACGGTGCAGCGCACCGGGGGCCACCTGGCCAGCTCGCTCGGCGCCGTGGAGATCACCCTCGCACTGCACCGGGTCATGAGCTCGCCACGCGACCGCATCGTGTGGGATACCGGCCACCAGGCATACGCGCACAAGCTGCTCACCGGTCGCCGGGAGCAGTTCCACACGTTGCGCCAGGTTGGCGGGGTGGGCGGCTTCCCGCGGCGCAGCGAGAGCGAGCATGACGTCTTCGACGGAGGCCACGCCGGGACGGGGGTGAGCATCGCGGTCGGCCTGGCGGCGGCCCGCGACCTGCGTCCCGCCCACGACCCGCAGCGGCAGCAGCGCATCGCCGTGTGCGTCGGCGACGCCGCGATCCAGAGCGGCCTGACCCTCGAGGCGCTCAA
This sequence comes from Candidatus Limnocylindria bacterium, assembly GCA_041499395.1. Classification (GTDB taxonomy): domain Bacteria; phylum Chloroflexota; class Limnocylindria; order QHBO01; family QHBO01; genus CF-167. Next base: position 23,880 of record JBGQKH010000008.1, on the reverse strand, counting down.
CCACCTGGGGGATACCAAGCATCGGCTCCTGATCGTCCTCAACGACAACGAGATGAGCATCAGCCCCTCGGTGGGCGGCCTCTCGACGCGCCTCAACAAGCTGCGGCTGACCCGTGCCTACCAGGGGACGAAGTCGCTCACCCAGCGCGTCCTGCCTCGCATCCCGATTGTCGGAAGGCCGTTGTTCAACGTGCTTGCATTCGCGAAAGAGGGCTTCAAGCGGTCGTGGGCCAAGGTCGGCTTCTTCGAGGACATGGGGCTCACCTACATCGGCGTGCTCGACGGCCATGACCTGGCCGAGCTCGAGGAGAGCTTCGAGCGGGCCTTTGCCCTGCGCGGACCGGTGATCGTCCACGTCAAGACCAAGAAGGGGAAGGGCTTCGGCCCGGCCGAGATGGACAGCGTCAGCTTCCACGGCGCCAGCCTGCCGCCGATCGACCTGTGCCTGATCGACCCGACCGAGGAGCCGCTGCCGCCCGAGACGGAGCCGCGCCGCCGTCCCAAGACATACACGACCACGTTCGCAGAGGAGCTGATTCGCCTCGCGGCCGAGGACGAGCGGATCTGCGCCATCACGGCCGGGATGCCGACCGGGACAGGGCTGGCCCGCTTCGGCGCTCGCTTCCCGGCGCGGCTCTTCGACGTGGGGATTGCCGAGCAGCACGCGGTGACGATGGCCGCGGGCCTCGCGCTCGGCGGCAAGCGACCGGTCGTGGCCCTCTACTCGACCTTCAGCCAGCGCGCCTACGACCAGATCGTGCACGACGTCTGCCAGAACGACCTGCCGGTGCTGCTGGCCATCGACCGCGCCGGCCTCGTCGGCGAGGACGGGACGAGCCATCAGGGGATGTTCACCCTCTCACCGCAGCGGGCGCTGCCGAACCTGGTGATCGGCTCGCCCAAGGACGAGCAGGAGCTGCGCGACATGGTGGTCACGGCCTTCGCGCACGGGGGACCGATCAGCCTGCACTACCCGCGCGATCCCGGCGAGGACCTCCCCGATCGCGACGGAGAGCCGCTGGAGATTGGTCGCGGCGAGGTGCTGCGCAGCGGTGATGACCTGCTGATGGTCGGCTTCGGGCCGATCGTGCAGCGCCTGCTGCGCGCCGCCGACGCGCTCGAGCACGACCACGGGCTGACCTCGACGGTGATCAACGCCCGCTGGGCGAAGCCGCTCGACGAGGCGCTGATCGTGCAGCACGCGCTTGGGCTCCGGCTCCTGATCACCGCGGAGGAGAGTGCCTCGATGGGCGGCTTCGGCGACGGCGTGCTGGATGCGCTCAACCGCGCGGGAGTTCGCGTCCCCCTCCTGAAGGTCGCGCTGGCCGAGGGGTTCGTCCACCATGGCGCGGTGGAGGACCTGCGCCGGCAGCAGCGGATCGACGTGCCCGGGATCCTCTCGCAGATCCGCGAAGCGCTCGGCCTGGCCGAGCCGGCCGCTACCACCGAGCCGGGCGAAGCCTCGAGCGTCAGCGCCGCCTGACGGCGTGACCCGGCTCCGCCTCGACCAGCTCCTCGTCGACCGCGGGCTCGCCCCCTCCCGCGCCGCGGCCCAGGCACTCCTGCTGGCGGGCGAAGTGGAGCTGGTCGGCGCGGGCACGCGCAACCTGAAGCCGGGCCAGCTGGTGCTGTCCGACGCCTCGCTCTCGGTGCGAGCCGGGCCGCGCTGGGCCTCCCGGGCGGCGGAGAAGCTGGCGTCGGGGCTGGACGCCTTTGCAGTCGACCCCCGCGGGCTCGCCTGCCTCGACGCCGGCGCCTCGACCGGCGGCTTCACCGACCTGTTGCTGGCGCGCGGGGCCCGGATCGTGTACGCGGTCGACGTGGGACGTGGCCAGCTGCTCGACCGTCTCGCCCGCGACCCGCGCGTCGTCAGCATGGAGCGGACCAACCTGCGCGACCTGCGATCCCTCCCGGAGCAGATCGAGCTCGCCACGCTCGACCTCTCGTTCATCTCGCTCCACCTGGTGCTTCCCGCGGTGCGCCGCCTCCTGGCCGTCGGCGGCCACGTGATCGCCCTCGTGAAGCCACAGTTCGAAGCGGGCCGTGACGCGGTGCCGCGCGGCGGCGTCGTGCGCGATCCCGCGACGCATCGAGCCGTGCTCCTCGCGTTCGGCGGGCAGGCGGCAGAGGTGGGCTTCGCCCCGACCGCGCTGGCCGCCTCGCCGATCGCCGGCGCCGATGGCAACCGCGAGTTCCTGTCGCTGCTGGAGATCGGGGGGCCGAATCCCGGCTGGGCGCGGCTGGTCGACGCGGTGCTGCCCTCGCCCGTATGACGCGCGCGCTACGATGCCGCGCATGAAGGGCAAGCGCGGCCCGGCGGCCGAGCAGATGAGCGTCTTCGAGGATCTCGAGCCGCTGCCCGAGCCGATCCACGAGCCAGCGCCCGACACGATGCGCGAAATCGTGTCGCTGCGGATGCCCGACGCCCTCCTCGCGCGGGTCGAGGCAGTCGCGCACAGCCGCGGCGTCTCGCCCTCAAGCCTGATGCGCGCGCTCATCGCGGCAGGGCTGGATCGGTCATACGCCGCCATCACCCCGGATGAGCTCGCCGCAGAGCTGCGGGCCCTGCGCAAGGGGGTCGACGAGATTGCCACGAAGCTCCGCACCGGCGACTGATGCGCTTCGGCTTCGCCTTCAACCCGACCAATCCCCAGGCGCGCGCCACGCTCGAGCGCGCCGAGGCCTGGTGCGCAGTCCACGGCATCGAGACCTGGAGCTCGGAGGCGAGCGACCGGGAGCGGATCGCGGCGGCCTGCCCAGGCAGCAACCTCGTCTGCGTCCTCGGCGGGGACGGCACCTTCCTTCACGCGGCCCGCGGCATCGGCGACTCGGCGGCCCCGACCCTCGGCGTGAACCTGGGCCGCGTCGGGTTCCTGGCCAAGGTCGAGACCGATGACCTCGAGGAGGCGCTCGCCAAGGTGGCCTCCGGTGACTTCGAGCTGGAGGATCGCTTCCGGATCGCGGCCAATCTGCGGCGGGCCAACGGCGAGCGCGAGGAGCACGCCTGCCTCAACGAGGTGGTGGTGGCGCGTGGCACGCGGGTCCGGATGATCCAGGTCGAGGTCGAGGTCAGCGGCAGCCACCTGGCCACCTGGGTCGCCGACGGGGTGGTTGTCGCCACGCCCACCGGGTCAACCGCTTACTCGTTCAGCGCCGGCGGCTCGATCCTCGACCCGCGGCTGAGGAACATGATCATCACGCCGGTCGCCGCCTACCTCTCCCCATTGCGCAGCGTGGTGGCGGGCGAGGACCACCTGGTGCGCCTCACGCTTCGCCAGGCGACCCCGGGCGCCACGATCAGCATCGATGGGCAGTGGGACCTCCCGATGGCGGTCGGTGAGACGGTGGAGGTGCGCGCGCTGCCAGTGCCGCTGCGCATGGTCGAGCTGAGCGGCAGCACGCCGTTCTACGACCTGCTGCGCACCAAGGCCTCGCTGCTCCCGTTCTGACGGGCATGGTGGTCCAGGCCGATCCGGCCCTCACGGCGGCGATCGGGGCGTTCCTCGACGAGCTCCAGGTGGAGCGCGGCCTCTCGCCGCTGACGGTGGCGGCCTACCGTCGGGACCTCTCCCAGTTCGCCGCAGCCGCCGGAGGCTCGTGGCGGAGCGACCCGGAGCCGGTGCGCGACTTCGTCAATGCGCTGCGGCGGGCGGGACGGCGGTCGAGCACCCAGGCGCGCAAGGTGGCCGCCATCCGCAGCTTCTACGGCTTCGCGCTGCGCGAGGAGCTCGCCGAGCGGGACGTGGCGGCGCTGCTCGACGCCCCGAAGGCGGGCAGCTACCTCCCCGACGTGCTCGGCCCCGAGGTCGTGGTGCGGATCCTCGACGCCCCTCCCGCGGAGGAAGCGGTGGGCATTCGCGATCGGGCCATCCTGGAGCTGCTCTACGCCTGTGGCCTGCGGGTCAGCGAGCTGACCGGCCTCGACTCGGATCGGCTCGATCTGCCCGGCCTGCAGGTCCGCGTCATCGGGAAGGGGAACCGGGAGCGGCGCGTCCCGATGGGGGAGGAGGCGCGCGAGCGGCTGCATCGATATCTGGTCGGGCCACGTGAGGCGTGGACCAGCGGGCATCCGACGGAGGCCGTCTTCGTCAGCCAGCGCGGTCGACGCCTGGCGCGCGAATCGGTCTGGCGGATGGTGCGGCGCTGGGCGGTCGCGGCGGGGGTCGAGGAGCGTGTCACGCCGCACACCTTCCGGCACAGCTTTGCAACGCATCTGCTCGAGGGGGGAGCGGACCTGCGGGTGGTCCAGACGCTCCTTGGCCATGCTAGCATCAGCACCACCCAGCTCTACACGCACCTGACCGGAGAGCGCCTCCGCGAGGTCTACGCGAGGGCGCATCCTCGAGCCTGAGCCTGATAGCGGAGCACTCCCGATGAGTTACGCCCGAAACCTCCTCAGCCGCGGCGAGGAGATCGTCTTCGAGAGCCGCCAGCACTGGTTCGCAGTGCTCGGCGAGACGTGGCCCTTCGTGATCGCCGCGATCCTGGCCTTTGCGGTGCTCATCTGGCAGACGTCGCAACCGGAGTGGAGCCTGCGGGGGGCGCTCCAGATCCTCTCCCTGCTGGTGCTGCTGGTCGCGCTCGGCCGAATCGGGCTCAAGGTCTGGGCCTGGCGCAACCAGGAGTGGTTCGTCACGACCCGCCGGCTGATCAAGGCCGATGGGGTCTTCAACAAGACGATGTCCGACTCGAGCCTCGAGAAGATCAACGACGCCCACCTCACTCAGAGCTGGCTGGGCCGCATCTTCGACTACGGCACCCTCGACATCATGACCGCGTCCGAAGAGTCGGCGGGGATCCAGGACTACGAGATGCTGGCCGATCCGGTGCGATTCAAGATCGCGATGCTCAACCAGAAGGAGAAGCTCGAGCGGCCCGACCTGGCCCCGCCGCCACGCATGCAGGCGCCGACGCCCACTCCTTCGATGCAGCGCGCCGAGCCGATGCCGCCACGGGCCGGCTCCGATCGTGTCGCCGAGGTGCCGATGGGCGCACCCTCGCACTCCGCACCGCCCATCGCCGCTGCCGCGCCGACCACGCCGCCCTCGGCCGCCGACCAGCTGACCGCGACCCTCGAGAGCCTTGCCGCCCTGCGCGATCGGGGCCTCATCACGCCCGAGGAATACGAGTCCAAGAAGCGCGACCTGCTGGGGCGAATGTAGGTGGAGGAGCCCCGTCGCTCCTTCGCTGACGGGCTCTACGGGGCCGAGCTGGAGCGGCAGATCGACGAGGCGGCGGCCGCCATTCGCGGTCGCCTGGCAGCCCTCCCGGAGCTCGCCGCGCCTCGCCTCGCGATCATCCTCGGCTCCGGCCTCGGCGGCGTGGTCGACCTCCTCGACGCGACGCCTCGCCTGGTGGTGCCGTATGGCGAGATCCCGAACGTGCCGGTCGCCACGGTGCCCGGGCACGCGGGCGAGCTCGTCGCCGGAATGGCAGGCGGCCTGCCGCTGCTGGTCCTGGCCGGGCGCGCCCACGGCTACGAGGGCTGGTCGCAGCGCCGCGCCACGGTCCTGCTGCGGGCCTGCCTGGCGCTCGGCGTCCGGACGCTCGTGGTGACGAACGCCTGCGGCGGGATCAACCCCGCCTTCGATTCCGGCGACGTGATGCTGATCAGCGACATCATCAACCTGTCTGGCGAGAATCCCTTGACCGGCCCGAACATCGATGCGCTGGGGCCGCGCTTCGTGGCGATGACCGATGCCCTGGATCTCGACTTGCGCGCGCGGGCGCGAGCGGCGGCCGTCCGCGCCGGTGTGCCGCTGCGCGAGGGCGTCTATCTCATGCTCGCCGGGCCGACCTACGAGACGCGGGCCGAGCTCCGCATGCTGCGCACCCTGGGAGCCGACGCGGTCGGCATGTCGACCGTTCCCGAGGTGCTCGTGGCGCGTCATGGCGGAGCCCGCGTGCTGGGCTTCAGCCTCGTCACGAACAAGGCAACCCCCGAGATGGAGGGCGAGGTGACGCACGAAGAGGTGCTGGCGATGGGGCCGATCGGCGCCGCCCGGCTCCTCTCGGTGCTGCGCGAGCTGCTCCCGGAGCTCGGGTAGTGCTCTTCGGCAATCCCTCCCCGCCGGTCTTCGTGGGGATCGTGGTCGCGCTCGTCGTCGGCATCACCTTCCACGAGTTCACGCACGCGTTCATCGCCGATCGGATGGGCGACCACCGACCCCGCGCCCTGGGGCGGGTGAGCCTCAACCCGCTCCGGCACCTCGACCCGATGGGGGCGATCTTCTTCCTCATCGCCGGCTTCGGCTGGGGGCGGCCCGTGCCCGTCAATGCCTACGCCCTCCGTCCGGGACGCATCGGCCTGACGGTGGTCGCGCTGGGAGGCCCGATCGCCAACTTCATCGTCGCACTGGCCGTCGCGCTCCTCTTCCGCGTGCTGCTGGGGGCGGGCCTCCTGGACGCGGCCTTCCCCAGCGAGGTGATGCAGCTGATCGTCTACTTCAACGTCGCCCTGGGCCTCTTCAACCTGATCCCGATCCCGCCGCTCGACGGCTACAACGTGGTGCTGCCGCTCCTGCCGCCGCGCCAGCAGTTCACCGTTCAGCGCTACGCGCAGTACGGATTCATCGCGCTGCTGGCGCTGGTGGTGCTCTCGTACGGGCCGGGCAATGGGCCGCTCGGGTGGCTCTTCGGCCTCGCCGGCGATATCGAGGGGTTTCTGGTTGGTGCATAGGGTCGGACAGTTCATCGGCCATCTCACGGCGCGGGTGGAGCCGGCGGAAGACGATGGCGCACGCCATCTGCTTCCCGCGGCTGCCTGGCCGCTCTTCACGGCGATGCCGACGCCGGATCGGCGTCATGCGCTGGACGTGGCCGGGCGGCTGGTGGCCGCGTGCCAGGCCGATCCGGACCTGCTCGCGGCGGCGCTGCTCCACGACGTGGCCAAGGGACATCGGATGCGACTCTGGCACCGCGTCGCGGGAGTTCTGCTGGAGGCGGTGGCGCCCCGGGCGCTCGCGTCGCTTGCCTCGCCCGACGAGCGATCGTGGCGCTATCCCTTCTATCTGTACGCGCACCATCCCGCCCTCTCGGCCGAGGCGGCGCTCCGTGCCGGCTGCTCGCGCCGGGCGGCGGACCTGATCCGGGGCAGCACCGAGCCCTCTGACGCGCTCACGCTCGCTGCGCTGCGGCGCGCCGACGAGGCGGGCTGACCGACATGACTCGTGAGCCGATCGCCATCGTGGAGCCCCCGTCGGCGCCGCTGACGGTGAGCGAGGCTTCGGGCGAGGCCGGCTTCGAGGTCCAGCTCGGCGTCTTCTCCGGGCCACTGGGCGTGCTCCTGCACCTCATCGAGTCACGCCAGCTCGACGTGCTGACGGTTCCGTTGGCCGAGGTCGCCGACGCCTACGTCAGCCACCTGGCGACGAACCCGATCGACCCCGCCCAGCTGGCTGAGTTCGTGGCCATCGCGGCGCAGCTGATCCTGATCAAGTCGCGCAGCCTCCTCCCCGGCGAGCCGCCGGCGGGCGCGCCCGACGCGGCCGACGAGCCCGACGAGCTGGAGCTGCGCCGGCGCCTGCTCGAATACCGCGCCCTCCGCGACGTGGCGAGGGCGCTCGGCGAGCGTGACCTGACCACCCCGTTGATGCGCCGCGAGCCGCGCGAGTCGGACCTGCCGGTGGTCGCCACTGCGCCCCTGTCACCAGGGGTCCTGGCGGAGGCGCTCCGCGCCTTGGTGGCGATCCCCGAGCCCCAGGGGCCACCGCCGGAGATCGTGGCGCGCGAGATCACGATCGCCATGCAGATCGCGGTGCTCCGCGCGGCGCTGGCGGCCGGGGGACGGGTGGTGCTCCAATCGGTGCTGGCCACCTGCCGTTCGCGCACCGAGGCGACGGTTACCCTGCTGGCGACCCTCGAACTTGTACGGCGCCGGCAGGTGCGCGCCCAGCAGCGCGACCTCTTCGGCCCGATCGTGCTGGAAACGATCAGTTGAACGGGGCCGACGAGCTCGTCGCGTTCTTCGAGGCGCTCCTCTTCATCGCCGAGCGGCCGCTGGAGAGCGCCGAGCTGGCCGAGCTGGCCGGCGTCCCGCTGCTTCAGGCCGAGGCCGCGCTGGCGGGTCTCGGGGAGCAACTTGCCGAGGACGGGCGTGGCCTGCGGCTGCAGCGCCTGGACGACGCCTGGCAGCTGGCCACCGCGCCCGAAGTTGGGGAGAGGCTGGCGGCCTACGCGGCCCGCGAGGAGGCTCGCCTCACCCCGGCGGCCCTGGAGGCGCTGGCAGTCGTCGCCTACCGCCAGCCGTGCACGCGCGGAGAGGTTGACCGGCTGCGGGGCGTGGACTCCGACTACGTGCTCCGATCGCTCCTGCATCGGCGCCTGATCGTGGAGGTCGGCCGCCGAGACACCCCGGGCCGCCCGATCCTGTTCGGCACGACCTTCACGTTCCTCGAGCGCTTCGGCCTCGCCTCGCTCGAGGAGCTGCCGCCGATCGAGGAGGTCGAGGTGCCCGCCCTGCCGGCTGCCGCCGAGCCGGAGCCGGTCGATGCCGGCTGAGCGGATCCAGAAGCTGCTGGCGCGGAGCGGCGCCGCGTCGAGGAGGGGAGCGGAGGCGCTCATCGCTGCGGGACGGGTGACGATCAACGGCCGCCAGGCCACGCTCGGCGAATCCGCGGATCCTGACCTGGACCGGGTCGAGCTCGACGGTGTGCCGGTGCTGGCCCCGGCCACGGCGATGCACTATGCGGTCCACAAGCCAATCGGCCTCCTCTCCTCGGCCCATGACGAGCGGGGCCGCCGCTCCGTCGTGAGCCTGCTGGGCGACGTGGAGGGCGCGCGCCTGTGGCCGGCGGGCCGGCTCGACGTCGGCTCCGAGGGGCTGCTGGTGCTCACGAACGACGGCAAATGGGCCAACCGGGTGCTGCACCCGCGCTACGGCGTCGAGCGCGAGTACGCGGTGCTGGTCGACCCGATGCCGACCCGCGACGACATGGGGGCCCTGCTCGCCGGCGTCGAGCTCAGCGACGGCCCCGCGCGCCTCCTCGCGATCCAGGCCGTACCTCCGCCGATCGAGGTCGATCGGCTCGGGGACGAGCGCGGCCGCTGGCTGAGGGTGCGCGTCGGGGAGGGCCGCAAGCACGAGGTGCGGCGGCTCTTCGCGGCGGGCGGCTACCACGTCGAGCGCCTGGTGCGGACCCGCCTCGGGTCGCTCTCCCTCGACGGGCTGCGCACGGGAGAGTGGCGCTCGCTCAAGCCCGCGGAGGTGGAAGCGCTGGCCGGTGCCCGTCCCCGCGTGAAGGCCGGGAGAGCGGACGCGCCGCTCTCCGTGGCGATCGACGGCCCGTCCGGGTCGGGCAAGAGCACGATCGGCTACGCGCTGGCGAAGCGAGTCGGGGCGAACTTCGTCGACACCGGGCTGATGTACCGGGCGCTCACCCTTGCCGCCCTGGAGCGCGGCGTCGACCCCGACGACGGCGAGGCGTTGGGACGATTGGCCCGGGAGGTGCGCATCGAGGTGCGACGGCCGCGCCACGAGCAGACGGACCGACGTGAGACAGTGCTCCTTGATCGGCGCGACGTGACCCATGAGGCGCGCACGCCGCGCGTGGATCGCCTCGTCTCATCGGTGAGCCGCCACGCCGCGGTGCGCGACGCGATGCTCCACGTCCAGCGCGCCACTGCGCGACGCGGCGACACGGTGATGGTCGGCCGCGACATCGGCACCGTCGTACTGCCCGAGGCGACGCTGAAGGTCTTCCTGACCGCCTCGGCCGCCGTGCGCGCCGCGCGCCGAGCGGCCGAGATGGGGCGCCCGGACCGCGGCGACAAATACCTCGCCGAGATCGAGCAGCGCGACGCCAGCGACATCGGCCGCCAGGTGGCACCCCTGCGCAAGGCGCCGGGCGCGCTCGTCCTCGACACCGGTGAGAAGGACGTGGAGGGGTGCGTCGACGCCATCGCCGCGCACCTGCCCGACCGCGGGCGATGATTCTCACCAAGGTGAGCACCTGGTTCTACTTCCCCGGCGCGGTCATGACCGACTGGCTGAAGTGGCTGCTCGGCGGCGGCAACGTCCAGGGACTGGAGAACGTGCCGGCCTCCGGCGCCTACATCGTGGTGAGCAATCACACCTCGAACCTCGATCCGCCGTTCGTTGGCGCGGCGATCGGTCGTCACACGGGCCGCCCCATTCACTTCATGGCCAAGCAGGAGATCTTCCACTGGCCGCTCATCGGCTGGCTGGCGCGCGGGTCGGGGGTCTTCTTCGTGCGGCGCGGCGAGGGTGACCGGGCCGCGCAGCGGATCGCCCTCGAGCACCTGGCCGGCGGCCGCCCGATCGGCATCTTCCCGGAGGGGACCCGCTCCCGGGATGGCATCCTGAGCGAGGCAAAGCCCGGGGTGGCGCTGCTGGCGATGCGCAGCGGCGCGACGCTCATCCCGGTAGGGATCAGCGGCAGCGGCAAGATCTTCCCTGGACGCAGCCGCTGGCCGCATCGGACGAGGGTCGACATCCGCATTGGCAAGCCGTTCAGCCTGCAGCACCAGCCCGACGGGCGGCTCGACCGCGAGGCGATGGTCCAGGGGGCCGAGCGGATCATGCGCGAGATCGCGGCGCTCCTGCCAGAGTGGCAGCAGGGTCGCTATCGGTCCGGACCGATACAATCGAAGGAGTGACCACCGCCACTCGACCCGAGGTCCGCATCGCGGAGCGCGCCGGCTTCTGCTACGGCGTGCGCCTCGCGATCGACAAGGCGAAGCACGCCCGGGACGAGGGGAAGGAGGTCACCACCCTCGGCCAGCTGGTGCACAACCCCGGCATCAAGGCCGATCTCTCCGACCGCGGCATCAAGACGGCCGACCTCGCCGATGAGGTCGAGGGGGGCACGCTCGTGATCCGCGCGCACGGCGTGCCGGCCACGGAGCTCGAGCAGGTCCGCGGCAAGCCATCGCTCGAGGTGATCGACGCCACCTGCACCTGGGTGCTCCAGTCGCAGAAGGCGGCCCGGGAGCTCGACGAGGCGGGCTACACGGTCTGCATCATCGGCCACGAGGACCATCCCGAGGTGAAGGGGGTTCGCTCCTATGCCGGCGAGAAGCACGTGGTGGTCGACGACATGGACCGATCGACCTGGGAGCGCGTCCCGCACACCAAGAAGATCGGCGTCCTGAGCCAGTCGACGATCCTGCCCTTCAAGCTCGAGGAGTTCGCCGCCTTCTGCCTGCGCCGCTGCCACGACCTGCGGGTCGTCAACACCGTGTGTCCCGTCACCCTCACCCGCCAGGCCGATTCGGTGGTGCTCGCCGGGCAGGTGGACGGCATGCTGGTGGTCGGTGGCAAGAACAGCAGCAACACTAAGGAGCTGGCCGTCAAGTGCGCCGACGCCTGCGCCGACACGCTTCACATCGCCGACGCCGACGAGCTCGAGGCCGAGCACCGCGACTGGGCGCGTGGCAAAGCCCGGATCGGGATCACCGGCGGCACCTCCACGCCCGAGGTCGACCTCGAGGCGGTCAGGGACCGGATCTACGCGCTGACTGCGTAGCCTGGGGGTACCCGCTCAGGTCGGCCCCGCCGGCAGCGCATCGATCACGGCTGCGAGCCGCTCCTGGAGCATCGTGAACCCCAGGTGCTGGCGCGCCATGGCGTAGTTGTGCTCTGCGTCCTCGGCCCGTCGCTGCTCGTCATGGACGAGGTCCCGGACGTCGCGCACCGTCGCATCGGTGATCGCTCCGTCGATCTCCACGAAGCGGAAGCCCAGCGGCCTGATATCGGCGTCGTAGACGGTGTACCGGTTGACCACGAGCGGCTTGCCGAAGTAGACCGACTCCACCAGCGCATTGCCAAAGCCCTCGTACAGGCTTGGAAAGGTGACGAGATCGGCCTCGAGGTACGAGTCGGTGACGGCGAAGATCCGCCGGTCGCCGTGATGCCAGCGCTCGTGCGCGAATCGATCGGCTGCGTACCGGATATCGACGCCCAGCTGATCCGCGTGGACATGCAACTGTGAGAGGTAGTCCAGGCCCTCGTCGCCGGCGGGGCTCGTGATGAGGAGGTGCGCACGCGGATCGTCGAGGCGGTGGACGAGCTCGATCGCGAGCTCGATGCCCTTGCGCGGGACCACGCGCGTCGGCTGCACGACGAGCAGGTTGTGGCTGCCCATCCCCAGCTCGCTGCGCAGCGAGCGCGAGTAGTCGTCGCGCGCCGGGGGCGGCACCTCGAACTCGTAGGCGTTCGGGATCACGACCGAGTCGAGGCCCCTGCGACGCTTCAGCTCCGCCGCGGCAAGGCTGTTGATGCTCACGTGGCGCACGCTGGACAGGCCCGGGGGAAACGCCTCCTCGATCAGGTCCGGGACCACGCAGCCAGCGAACCGATCGCGCTCCCACGCGTAGTCGTGGTGGTGCCCGATCGTCGGCAGCCCCAGCTCCCCGATGAGGCGCGCCAGCGCAACGCCGAGCGGCAGGTGCATCGGGATCGCCCAGGCGTTCTCGACCACCAGGGCCTCGATTCCCTCGCCATCGACCCAGGCGGCCAGCTGCGGGAGGAGGGCGTCGGCGAGGCGGCGCACCTCGCGCCGCACGCCCTCGGGGTCGGACGCTGGGTCGAACGCCGCGGCGCTCACCGCGGCGGCGTCCGGATCGGTGAAGTGCATCGCGGGAATGACCCGCTCGTCCTCGCGTCCCCGCGGCACCTCCCCGGCGCAGAGGCGAGTCTCGTGGCCCATCCGTCGGAGGATCACCTCCCACTTCAGGGACTCGAACGAGACGCCGTCCACCCCCGCCAGTCGCGTGCCCACCAGGCCGATTCGCATGGACCCGACCGTACCACGCCCCGGCATGGCTAGACTCGGGCCATGCCCCTTCCCGTGGTCGCCATCGTCGGCCGTCCCAACGTCGGCAAGTCGACCCTCTTCAACCGCCTCGTCGGCGAGCGGGTCGCGATCGTCGAAGACGTTCCCGGCACCACTCGCGACCGCGTCTACGGCATCGGGGAATGGAACGGCCGGCGCTTCACCGTGGTCGACACCGGCGGCCTGGAGCTCGAGCCGGGGACGCACATCGAAGAGCGGGTGCAGGACCAGGCGCGCGTCGCGATCCAGGAGGCGGACCTGGTCCTCTTCGTGGTCGACGCCGGCGCCGGGATCGCCCCGCTCGACCACGAGGTGGCCGATCGTCTGCGGCGCGCCGCGAAGCCGACCATCCTGGTCGTCAACAAGGCCGACAACGCACGTCGGGAGCTCGAGGCGGCCGAGTTCTACGCCCTCGGCTTCGAGCCGACGATCACGGTCAGCGCCCAGCACGGCCGGGGCAGTGGCGACCTGGCCGACCTGATCGTGAGCATGCTGCCGCCGGCGACGCCGGATGAGGCGGTCCCGGAGGCATCGGTCTATGACGATCGTGACCTTGCCGAGGGAGACCTCACGGAGCTGGCCGAGACCGAGATGGGGCCGCCGCGGGTTGCGATCGTCGGCCGCCCGAACACGGGCAAGAGCACCTTCATCAACCGTGTGCTGGGTCGGGAGCGGATGATCGTCAGCGACCAGCCAGGCACGACCCGGGACCCGGTCGACTCGGCCGTGAGCGTCGAGGGCGAGCCGATGATCCTGGTCGACACGGCCGGCATCCGTCGCCGCGGGTCGGTCGATCGCGGGATCGAGCGCTACTCGGTGCTCCGCGCCATGAAGGCGATCGAGCGGGCCGACGTGGCGGTGGTGATGACCGATGCGGTCGAGGGCTACACGGCGCAGGACGCGCACGTGGTCGGGCACGTCCTGGAGGCCGGAAAGGGGATCGTGCTCGTCATCAACAAGTGGGACGCCGTGGAGAAGGACGGCCATACCGCCGACGAGTGGCTGCAGCGCCTGCGTCGCGACGCCCCGTACCTCGCCTGGGCCGACATCGTCTTCGCCTCGGCGCAGACGGGGCAGCGCGTCGACCGGATCCTGCACGAGGCGCGTCGGGTGGCCGAGGAGCGATACCGCCGCGTCGCGACCGCGGAGCTGAACCGCGTCATCACCGATGCGGTCCGCGCGCATCCGCCGGCGCACGTCCGCAATCGGCTGCCCAAAGTGCTCTACGCGACCCAGGTGGCGGTCGCGCCACCGACCTTCGTGATCTTCGTCAACGACCCGGAGCTGATCCACTTCAGCTATCGGCGCTACCTGGAGAATCGGATCCGGGACGAGTACGGCTTCCTCGGCACCCCGATCAAGCTGATCTTCCGCCAGCGCGTCTCCGAGGTCTCCGCGCGCCGCGCTTCCGCGCCTCGGAAGCGCACCGCGACGAAGCGGCGTGGCTGAGCCCATCCGGACGGGCGGCGGCGGGACGGGCCGCCCCGCCCCAGGCGTCGGGGTATCGTGACTCCGATGACCGCCACCATGCCGGCTCCGGCCGTCCCCCACGAACGCCCGACGGCGGAGCGTCCGCGCATCCTCCTGTATACGGGGAAGGGCGGGGTCGGCAAGACCAGCGTCGCGGCGGCGACGGCCCTCGTCTGTGCGGCGCGTGGCTACCGGACGATCGTGCTCTCGACCGACATCGCGCATAGCCTCGGCGACGCGTTCGGGATCGAGCTCGGTCCTGAGCCGATCGAGGTCGCCCCGAACCTGTGGGGCCAGGAGTCAGACGCGTTCTACAACGTCGCCCGCTACTGGGGTCGCATCCAGGCCTACGCGGCCAGCCTCCTGCGCTGGCGTGGCCTCGACGAGGTGCTCGCCGAGGAGATGACCGTCCTGCCGGGGATGGACGAGGTCGGCAGCCTGCTCTGGATCGCCGAGCACCACGACTCCGGCAACTACGACGTCGTGGTGGTGGACGCTGCGCCGACCGGCGAGACGCTCCGGCTCCTCTCCCTGCCGGAGGCCGGCAAGTGGTGGATGGAGAAGATCGAGCCGATCGGGCGCCGGATCTCCAAGCTGACAGGGCCCCTGATCAAGCGGGTCGTTGGCATGCCGATGCCCGGCGACGAGGTCTTCGACGCGGGGGAGGACCTGTTCGCGCGGCTCGAGCACATGCACGACCTCCTCGCCGACCCGGACAAGACCTCGGTCCGGGTAGTGCTGACGCTCGAGCAGATGGTCATCAAGGAGGCCCAGCGCTCCTTCACCTATTTCCACCTGTACGGCTACCCGACCGACCTGGTGGTCGCCAACCGGGTCCTGCCGGACGATGTGAAGTGGCTCTACTTCAAGGGCTGGTACGAGGCCCAGCAGCGCTACGCGCCGATGGTGGAGGAGGCGTTCAGCCCGATCCCGGTCATCAAGGCCCCCTTCTTCGACCAGGAGGTGGTCGGGATCGAGCGGCTCACGGAGCTCGGCCGTCGCCTCTACGGCGACACCGATCCCACGATCCATTTCTACCGGGGGCGCCCCTACACGGTGGTCCGCGACGTGGACGAGTTCGTCATGTCGGTCGAGCTGCCGTTTGCCATGAAGGAGGAGATCAAGCTCACGCGCCATGCCGACGAGATCGTCATCGAGGTCGGAACCTGGCGCCGCAACTTCGTCCTGCCGCGCGTACTTGTCGAAGCGCCGAGCGTTGGCGCAAAGTTCGAAGATCACGTTTTGAAGATCCGCTTCGCGGCGCCGCCCGCGGGGCACCACGGGAGGTAGTCCACATGGCCGACCACGACACTGCTCAGCTGGAAGCGCGGATCGACGAGCTCGAGCGCCGCCTGAAGCGCCCCGACCCGAGAGCCACCATGGAGACCGCCTTCTGGGCGGTGATGCGCAACGTCTTCCCCGACGAGACTCGCACCCACCTCAAGGCCGCGAGCCGTGAGCAGCTCCTGGCGGCGCGCAGCTACCTCGACCACTGGATCTCGAAGATGGGCGACAAGTCCGAGGCCGAGGAGACGGCACCCCGCGAGACGATCAAGGTCGAGTAACCGCGCCCGATGACCGACCAGATCGGGGTCATCGGCGCCGGGGCGTGGGGCACGACCCTCGCCGTCAAGCTGGCGGCGGCCGAGCGACCGGTCACGCTCTGGGCGCACAGCCCCGCGGCGGGCGAGGAGCTGGCCACACTGCGCGAGAACCGGCGCTACCTGCCGGGGATCGTCTTCCCGCCGAACCTCCGCGTGGCGACCGACGACGCCTACCTGGCGGAGCCGCATCGGCTCTTCGTGCTGGCCGTCCCGTCGGCGCACCTGCGCGCGACGCTGCGCGTGCTGTGCGCGCGCCTCTACCCGGGGGCCGACCTCCTGAGCGTGGTCAAGGGGATCGAGGAGGGGACCCACCTGCGCATGAGCGAGGTCATCGACGCGGAGCTGCCGGGGCGTCGGGTAGCGGCGCTGTCCGGCCCGAACATGGCACGCGAGATCGCGGCGGGCCTCCCGGCGGGGACCGTTGTCGCCTCGGAGGACGCCGAGCTGGCGGCTGACCTGGCATCGGTGCTGGGCAGTGACCGCTTCCGCGTCTACACCAACCCCGACCTCCTCGGCGTGGAGCTGGCCGGCGCGCTGAAGAACGTCATCGCGCTGGCGGCTGGATTCGTCGACGGGCTCGCCCTGGGCGACAGCGGCAAGGCGGCGATCATCACGCGCGGGCTGGCGGAGATCACGCGGCTGGGGGTGGCTGCGGGTGCCCAGCCGATGACGTTCGCCGGCCTCGCCGGGGTCGGCGACCTGATCGCCACCTGTATGAGCCCGCTCTCGCGCAACCGGCGCGCGGGCGAGCTGATGGCGTCCGGGCTCTCCTGGGCCGAGGCCGCCGACCGCCTGAACGGCGTGGCCGAGGGAGTCTTCACGGTCCGCGGCGCGCTTGAGCTGGCCGAGCGCCACGGCACGGAGCTGCCGATTGCCCAGCAGGTGGAGGCGGTGGTGCATGGCGGACGCGGCCCGATGCAGGCGGTCGCCGAGCTGATGGCGCGCGCCCCGAAGGACGAGCTGGCCGGCTAGCTCAGCAGGCGGTCAGCGGAGGATAGGCGGGCCACCACATCGCTCGCTCGACGGCGGGCTCGATCTCCTCGTCCCGGAACTGGCGGCCGTAGCCGGTGTCGCGGGCGTGCCGCACCAGCCGGATGGCAATGGCCCGCGCGACGCTGCGCAGGTCGCTGATCGGAGGGTAGATGGCGCCCTGCACCAGCCGGTCAGGGCTCACCTGGCGCGCAAGCTCGTGCGCGGCGACGAGGAAGGTGTCGTCGGTCAGCTCGTGGGCCTCGGCCACGATCGCCCCGAGGCCCACGCCCGGGAAGATGAAGACGTTGTTTGCCTGCCCGATGGTTCGTGTCCCCGTCGCGCAGTCGACCGGTGGGAACGGGCTGCCGGTGGCGATCAGCGCGCGTCCGTCGGTCCAGTCGAGCACCTGCTGCGGCGTCGCCTCGGTGCGGTCGCTGGGATTCGAGAGGGGCAGGATGATGGGCATCGGGTCGTGGCGCGCCACCTCCCGCACGAGCTCCTCTGAGAAGGCGCCGCGCGAACCGGTCGTGCCGATCAGGACCGTGGGTCGGAACGCCCGCGCCACGGCAACCGGGTCCGACCGCTCGGCCTCGGCGAGCCCCATCGCCTCCAGCCGCGCCCCGTCGACCGCGAATGGGAGCTGGTCATCGGCCAGGTCGGAGCGTTGGGTGGCGATGACGCCCTTCGAGTCGAGCAGGATCATCGACGGGTCGGTGGGGGAGGGGCGCCGACCCTGCTCGATGAGCTGTCGTCGCACGAGCCCCGCGATCCCGATCGCCGCCGCGCCCGCGCCAAGGAAGAGGAATCGCTCCGCGGCGATCCCGCCCCGCTCGGCGCGCGCCGCGAGGAGCCCCGCCAGCACCACCGCCCCGGTGCCCTGCACGTCATCATTGAAGCAGGGGAAGCGATGCCGATATCGAGCCAGCACCCGCAGCGCGTTGTGCTGCTTGAAGTCCTCCCACTGGAGCACGGCGCGCGGGAAGACGCGCCCGACCGCCCCCACGAACGCCTCTACCACCTCGTCGTAGGCGGGGCCACGCAGGCGAGGAGCGCGGTAGCCGAGGTAGAGCGGATCGTCCAGGAGCGCCTGCCGGTCGGTCCCGACGTCGAGCGAGACCGGCAGCGTCCAGGCGGGGTAGATGCCGGCCGCGGCGGTGTAGAGGGCCAGCTTCCCGACCGGGATCGCCATCCCGCCGGCGCCCTGGTCGCCGAGCCCCAGGATCCGTTCGTTGTCAGTGACCACGATCAGGTGAATGTCGGCATCGGTCGCGGCGCGCAGGATCTCGTCGATGCGCCCCACGTCGTCCGGGGTGATCCACACCCCGCGGGCGCGGCGCAGGATATGGCTGAACTCCTGGCAGGCGCGGCCGACGGTGGGGGTGTAGACGATCGGCAGGAACTCCTCCAGGTTGTCCACCAGGAGCCGATAGAAGAGCGTTTCGTTGCGATCCTGGAGCGCGGCCAGCCCGATGTAGCGCTCCAGCTCGTCGGGCTTTCGGCGGACGTGCTCGAGCTCGAGGGCAACCTGCTCCTCGATCGTCGAGACGCGCGGCGGGAGGAGGCCCCGCAGCCCGAATCGGTCGCGCTCCTCGTCGCTGAAAGCGGTCCCCTTGTTGAGCAGCGGATGCCCGATCAGCTCCGGTCCTCGGCGTCGCACGGGAATCGGGCCACGAGGCGCCTCGGGCGCCGGAGCCGCGACCGACCGCGCAAGCACCGTCTCCATCTGATCTCAGGCTAGTGCCCCCTGCCCGGGGCGACAGGGCCGTTGGGGGGGTCCCGGGGAGGTCGAATGGACCGGGCCAGCGGCGTACACTGCTCGGCGGCCATGCCGCGCTACGTCCCGGAAGACTCGATGCAGAGCCCGCGCTTCACCGGGCCGTCGACCTTCGCGCGCCTGCCGTACGTGCGCACGCTCGACGAGGTCGACCTCGCCGTGGTGGGCGTGCCGTTCGACACGGGCGTGACCTATCGCGTCGGCGGTCGATTCGGGCCGAACGCCGTGCGGGCGGCGAGCGTGATGCTGCGGCCCTACAACTCGAACCTCGACGTGAAGCCGTTCGAGATCCTCTCGTGCGTCGACTACGGCGACGTAGCGATCGTGCCGGGCTACACGGAGCGCAGCTTCCACGCCATCGAGGAGGCTGTCGCGCCGATCGTCGAGGCGGGGGTCGTGCCGCTCCTCATCGGGGGCGATCACGCCTGCACCCTGCCGCACCTCCGCGCGACGCGCTCCCGCGGCCCGGTGGCGGTGATCGACTTCGACTCGCACACCGACGCCTGGGACAGCTACTTCGGCGAGAAGTACAACCACGGGACCTGGATGCGCCGCGCCATCGAAGAGGGGCTGGTCGACGTGGCGCACTCGATCGAGGTCGGCCTGCGCGGCTCGCTCTACGGGCCGGAGGACTGGACCGGGCTGAGCGCCGAACTTGGGCTGGAGTACCTGACCACCGAGCAGGTGTTCGCGCTGGGTCCTGCCGAGGTGGCGGCGCGCATCCGCGCGCGGGTGGGGGATCGGCCCGCCTTCATCAGCTTCGACATCGACGTCGTGGACCCGGCCTACGCACCCGGCACCGGGACCCCCGAGGCGGGTGGGCCATCGGCCCACGACATGCTGGTCGTGCTCCGCGGACTCACCGGGATCGACTTCGTCGGCTTCGACGTCGTCGAGGTGATCCCCGCCTACGACCCGGCCGGGCAGACCGCGACGCTCGCCGCCAACCTCGCGTACGAGATGCTGTCGCTCGTCGCCCTGCGACGAGCCGCCCCGTGAGCGAGAACCCCCTCGACTGGAGGAACCCAACGCCGGCCGGTTTCTCCTGGCCCGCCGGGAAGCGGGCGGCGGCCTGCTTCAGCTTCGACCTCGACGCGGAGAGCCCGATCCTCTCCGAGCACCCGGAAGCGGCCGGCTGGCTCGACGTCATGTCGCACCAGGCCTATGGACCGCGCACCGGGGTGCCGCGCCTCCTGCGGGTGCTCGACCGGCAGGGGATCCGGGCCACCTTCTTCGTGCCCGGCTACACGGCAGAGCGCTGGCCGGCTGTGGTCCGGGCCATTCGTGATGCCGGCCACGAGATCGGGCACCACGGCTACCTGCACGAGGGAGCGCATGCCGCGCCCGATCTCGAGACCGAGGAGCGCCGCCTCCTCCGCGGGTTGGAAGCGCTCGATGCGATCGCCGGCGTGCGGCCGGTCGGCTACCGGGCACCGATGTGGGAGCTCTCCTACCGCCTCCCGGCCCTCCTCGCCGCCCATGGCTTCCGCTACGACAGCGGCCTGATGGACGCCGATCACCCGTATCGGCTGGCGGTTGGCCCGGAGCCGGGCGCCCCCTCGATCGTGGAGCTGCCCGCGCACTGGAGCCTCGACGACTGGGAGCCGTATGTCTACCTGCCCGGGATCAGCGGGTCGGGGGTGATTGCCAACCCCGCCGAGGTGCTGGCCCGCTGGACCCTCGAGCTCGAGGCCATGGTCGACGCCGGCGGCCTCTTCATGCTGACCAACCACCCCTTTGTCTCGGGTCGCGCCTCGCGAGCGGTGGCACTCGAGTCCCTGATGCAGCGGGCGCGGTCGATCGGCGGGCTCTGGATCGCGTCGGCAGAGGAGATCGCCGCGCACGTGGAATCGCTGCCTCTCACCCCCGTCGTCCATCAGCCGCCGGCGCTGCCCTGAGGTCGTGCGCCGGAAACGCAAGAGGCCCCGGCGGCGGACCGCCGAGGCCTCTCGGTGAGACGGGTCAGGCGTGCTTCAACGAGCTGCGCGCCGCGACCCAGTAGATGAGGAAGGCCACCAGTCCGCCCACGTAGTACGCCAGGTCGGCGCCGTGGAGGTAGTTCGCGGTGAGGTAGTTGAACGGCCCGCCCCACGAATAGCCGAGGGTGGAGTTCTGGAACGGGATGCCGGCCGCAAAGCCGACCACGAGGGCCACGAGACCGATCATCCCGCTCGGCAGCCGGCCGTAGTCGACGACCGAATTCGCATCGGCCCGACGCCCGCGCAGCCACCAGTCGGCCAGCACCACGCCCACGAATGGCGAGATCCAGTAGCTGATGAACAGGATGAAGTTGACGAAGTTGCCGGAGAACTCGCCGTTGTACTGGAGGATCAGGGTGAACCCAAAGCCCAGGACCGCCACGATCGCGGCGGAGATGATTCGCTTCACCTTGAAGCCAGCGGCCTGGAGCGAGAGCGACCCGGTGTAGTCGTTCATCGCGTTGACGGCGATGGTGCCGATGAAGATGGCCACCATGGCCAGCATGGCCACGATGTCCCCCTTCCCGCCGAGGAGCGAGAAGATCGTGTCGCTCGACTCTCCGCCGGCCGCGGCGGGGTTCGTGGCGACCAGCACGCCGAGCACCTCGAGCCAGCCCGACGCGATCGCCATCCCGCCGAGGGTGTACCAGAAGACCTTGCTGGTCGACGTGTTCTCGGGCAGGTAGCGCGAATAATCGGAGGCGTAGAGCGCCCAGGCGAGCACGAAGCTGGCGACGATGGCGACCATGCCGATGAAGGCACCGATCTGGTCGGCCCCGGTGAAGCCGTCGGTGAAGCTCGTGTCGGCCTTTCCGAGGATCACGATGGTGAGCACCACGAACATCGCGCCCAGCACGATCGCGCCCCACCGCTCGAAGGTGTGGATCGCCTCGTGGCCGAAGATGCCGAGGGCGGCCTGGCAGAGGACGATCACGATCAGGCCGACGATGAACGGCAGGCCCGGGATGAGGAGCGTCAGCGCGACGGCGCCGAAGACGCTGTTGATGCCGTCCCACCCGATGGTGCTGAGCCAGTTCAGGAGGCCGGGCACTGCAATCGACTTCCCGAACGGCAGGCGTGCCGCCGGCATCTGGGCAAGCCCGAGCTTTGGCCCCATCGTGCTGAGCAGCGCGACGAAGTACGAGCCGACCAGGTTGCCGACCACCACGGCCAGAATCGACGTCCAGAAGCCGAGCTTCAGGAAGTCGAGGGTCACCAAGGTGCCGATGAAGAACGCTGCCGGCACCAGGTTCGGGGTGAACCAGACCGTGAAGATGCGGTTGACCGAGCCGTAGCGAGCTTCCGCGGGGATCGGCTCCATCCCGTGGCTCTCGACCGACAGGTCGCCCTCACGGGTGGGCATCCCCTCGCGTGACAGTGCATCCGTTGCCACTCAGAACCTCCTCCTATGGACCTGGCTTGACGAACGTCACCGGCACGGGTGACGAACCGTCGTGGACGACGCTGCGGGATGGCTGCGTCTCCGCCACCACCCGGCCGTGACGGACCACCCAGCGGGCCGCGGGCCGGAGGCGGATCGCCTCCGCTTCATCTGTGCAGTCGAAGATGACGAAGTTGGCGGGGACGCCCTCTGCGATGTGCCAGCCCTCCATTTCTGCGGCGCGTGCCGGGTTGGTGGTGATCATCTCGTAGGCCCGAAAGAGCTCGGCGCGGCCCGTCATCTGGCCCACGTGAACCAGCATCGAGAGCGCGTCGAGCATGGAGCCGCGCCCGAGCGGATACCAAGGATCCATGATCGAGTCGTGGCCGCAGGCCACGTTGATGCCGGCCGCGTCCAGCTCCTTGACGCGTGTCATGCCGCGGCGCTTGGGATACGTGTCGAAGCGGCCCTGGAGCACGATGTTGTCGAGCGGGTTGGCCACGATCGTGACGCCCGCGCGCTTCAGGATCTGGGTCAGCTTGAAGGCGTAGTTGTCGTTGTAGCTGGCCATGGCGGTGGTGTGGCCCGCGACAACGCGTCCCTGCATCCCGTCGCGGATGGCGCGGGCCGCCACGACCTCCAGGAAGCGGCTCTGCTCGTCATCCGTCTCGTCGCAGTGGAGGTCGATCGGCGCGCCCGTCTCGCGCGCCAGGTCGAAGATGAAGTGCACCTCCTCGACGCCGTCGTCGCGGGTCCATTCGTAGTGAGGGATCCCGCCGATCACGTCGCAGCCGAGGCGCATCGCCTCGCGCATCAGCTCCTTGCCATTCGGGAAGGAGAGGATCCCGTCCTGCGGGAATGCGATCAGGCGCAGGTCGACGATGTCGCGGACCTCCTCGCGCAGCTCGAGGAGCGCCTTCAGCGCCACCAGGTTCGGGTCGCAGACGTCGACGTGGGAGCGGATCAGGCCGGTCCCCTGGGCCACCTCCCAGCGGATCGCCTCGCGGGCGCGCTGCTTGACGTCCTTGTTGGTGAGGGACGGCTTGCGCTCGGCCCAGGTCAGGATCCCCTCGATCAGCGTCCCCGATTCGTTGTAGCGCGGCTCCCCGACGGTGAGCACCGCGTCCATGTGGACGTGCGGGTCGACGAGCGGGGGAGAGAGGAGCGATCCCTCGGCATCCAGCTCGGTGGCAGCGTTCGGGAGCTGCCCGCGGGCGCGAATGGCGGCGATGCGACCAGCCTCGACCCCAACGTCGACCGGTTCGGGCTGCGTCCCGCCGGTTGGGTGCAGGCGCGCATTGCGCACCACCAGGTCCATGGCCACCCGCTCTCCTGCTGTCGCTCGTGCACAGCGATGCGACGCCGCATCATGCGCTCGACGCGGGCCGTCCCGCTAGAGGGTTCCTGCAGGTCCGCAGACCCGGAAATCGGCTCCCGCGAGCCCCGAAATCGGCCGTCTATACTTGGCGCCACGGATCGGCGGGGCGTAGCGCAGTCCGGTAGCGCACTTGAATGGGGTTCAAGAGGTCGCTGGTTCGAATCCAGTCGCCCCGACCACACATCTGAGCACGAAATGGCCCCTCTCGGCAAATCCGGAGGGGCCTTAGCGCTTACAAGGCGCACCTGGCAAAGCTCCTAGGGGTGAGCTCCGCGACGCTTGAGGCGTGGGACCCCCGGCGCAGCGACCTCATCCACATCGTCGACACGTGACACCGCGCTGTCGATTGCGACGGGGGACTAGATCTCTGAACCCTGGATTGCGCCTTTGCGATTGAGCCCGTTCGGATGGAGCCGATCAGCTTCCACACCTACGGCCACCGCCATGTCGCGGGCCATCAGAAGGTCAAGGGTCCGCCGCCATGACTGGTGCTCGCCAGCACCTACGGCGCGAGGAGCTCAAGCGACG
>JBGQKH010000007.1:0-43057 GCA_041499395.1 Candidatus Limnocylindria bacterium | reverse complement strand
GGACCATCGCGCCACGGGAACCGGATGACCCGAAGGCGCATGTAGGTACCCATCGAGACGCGTGCCGCCCGGACCTCAACCTACCGCATGGAACGGCTCTTACGGAGGGTCCATCGGAAGCACGCCGAGCTGTGCGAGTGTTCGCGAATGACGCCAGACCGGATCCGGGTGTCAGGGTCGTGCGCCGAATACCGATTGCCGCTCTTAGGCGGTTGACGGCTTAGTAGATAGAGCGCGTCGAAGTTGCAGGTCTCAATTCGACAGTTGCAGGGTCATCGGTGTCCCCCACTGGCGGAGGAGAGCAAATCGCTCGCTCACCGATGGCCCTGGAGAGGGTCGATCCCGGGACCACGGATCATCCTCGTACGTTACCTCGAGCGTCTGGTCGAGGGTCTGGTCGAAGGCGACGAAGATGCCAGTGTCATGGCACGCGACCATCGTGAACGGGCAGCTTCCCGGCTTCACAAAATAGCCCTCAATCTCGACAAGAACAACGACATCGGACGGCGACGGTGTTCCTTGTACGCCGGCGGTGTCCGGCAGGGAAGCTGCATACACCCCATAGGTCGTCGTCACGAACGCGGCAGCTGCTGGTGGGTGCGAAGGCGTTGTAAAGCTGTCCACGATGGAATGGGCCTTCGCTGTTACCGGATCGGTAGGCGACGACGACGGGCTGGCACTGAGCGTCGGCAGCGGCGTCCCGCCCTCCCGCGTAGTGGACGTTCCGGAGGCGCTGGAAGAATTCGAGGCGGCCGTGCATCCGGTAACCGCAAGGGCGAGCGACGCCGCGACCCATGTCCTCGCGAACCGGCGGGTCGTCCCTCCCATGTCACCCACGCGGGCAGCCTACTCCTGGGCCTTGCCCGTGCCTACGAAGGGACTGGTTTCTCGCTTGCGCCAGCGTTCGTGAATGACGCCTGATGGGTCATAAGGACGCAGGGATCGTCCAGATTGCTCGGAAAGGTGGGGATTGTCGTACTGGCGTCGTGCAGGCCAGGGATGTCCAACCCCCCAATGCCCCGCTCCTGGTGCGGGCGGCTGAGGCGGCCCGGGGGCTCGGTGTGTCGCGCTCGGAGAACGTACTGCCTTGCAATTGCTTGCCATCGAGCGCCCGAGTCTGACCACCGGTACCTCCCCTGACCCCACTGGCGAGCTCGAGGGTCAATCGAGGCGCAGGGTATGTCGCTAGCCGCCGGTGACGCTGATCGAGGTCACAACGAATGATCTCTGGCACATCCCGATGGCGTCCGATGTCGGCGGAAGCTCGCTGGCGAGACGCAACGGGACGATGCGGCAATCCTGCGATGCGGGATCGTTGAAATGACCGGTGATGGTCACGGGGACCCCCTCGCCTGGCGGCGTGAGGCGCGCCGAGGGCAGGAGATTGACCGCGAGACGGGTACCCTCCGCCGTCGTCTTGGTGTTTTGAGGGCTGATGTACCAGGCGCCGTAGCTGTAGGCGGCCGCCATCCAGTCGGGAGTCAGGCGAGCATCAGGGACTCCACCGCACCCGCCGCAGTTGCTGCTGTAGCCATTGAGCGTCAGCGACTGGTTGCTGTAGCACGCCGCTGCCTTGACGAAGCCGATGTCCACGAGCTGCTGGACAGTCGTCGGCGCCGGCGGGCATGAGCCGCTAGGCACTTGAGGGGCAGGCGGCACCGAGGGCGCCGAGGCGAGGGTCCAGGTCGCTCCATCAGGCGATCGCCAGAGATCTCGCCCGATGCCGGCCGGCGTGCTACCAGTCCATCCGACACCGACGACCACTGACTGGCCGGCCGCGAGCAGGTTGGGCAGACCCCCGCCAAAGGCGTCGGCGGGCAGGGCGGTTCGCGTCCAGCTCAAGCCATCGTTCGAGCTCAAGACGACGCGGGCGTAGGTGGCCAGGTCGTAGCCGAAGATGAACCCGCCGCTCCCCGCACCAGTGCTAGCCGTCGGCTTCGAGCCGTGCAGCTCCTGCGTAGCTGCTGCGTCGGCCTGCCAATGGATGGCCAAGGAACCAGCCGATCCCTCCACGCTCCCAGTCGATACGTCGCACGCACCATCGGGCACTGGATTGCAGATGATGGCGACCAGATTGGATCCCACTTGGAGCAGGCCGGCGATGACAGAGTGGCCGCTGCCGGTGGGGGACGAGACAGGCTCCCAACTCGCGCCGTCGGCAGAGGCGAACATCGCCGGTGTGTCGCCATAGGAGCCGGATTGGTACGCCAGGAATCCACGGTCGAGCACAAGGGCGGAGCCGCCCGTGTTCCCCAAGCTGATGGCGGCTCGCGTCCAGCGCACGCCGTCGGGCGAAGTCCATACAGTGTTATCCGAGCGGCCAGGCCCGTACGCGCCCGAGATCGCAAATCCCGAAGGTCCTGCCGTGACCGCCAGCGGCGATGTGATCGTATCAGCCGTCCAGGTCGGATTGGACGTCCAGTCCTTTCCGTCGGTCGATCGCCACACGACCCAGCTCCCGGACAGGTCCAGGCTTGTGTTGGAAATCAAGACCCAGGCCGACGGTCCGACCGCCATGTCCACGACGCGCCCGAAAGGAGTGGCGTCCATCGACTGCCACGAGGACCCGTCGCCCGTCCCCTGCAGGATGACCGAGACCGCCGAACTCGGTGGGTTCGTCCCATTCGCGTGGCCGATGACCAGGAACCCATCCGGGGTGGCGACCAGCCGGTCGATGTACGCAGGGTCGAGAATCGACGCCGTTGGCACGGGCGTCGCCAGCGGGCTGCCGCTTGACAGCGGACTGGCGCTCGGCGATGGCGTCGCAGTGGCGACCGCCACGACGAATGGCAACTTGATGAGGCCGCTGCCCACCGCCACGGCCATGCCGAGACTCGCGATCAGCAGCAGCATGGCGGCCAGCAACACCCAGCGCACCGAGCTCCGCCGCCGAACGATTGCGTTGCCGGCCTCGCGCTCCAGGTTGGCGAAGAGTGCATCGGCGAAGGCCGCACGCGGCTCGGCCGGCTTGTCCAACGAGCGGAATAGGCGGGTCAGCTCGTCGTCGTTCATGAGTTCGTGGCTCCATATGCCTTGCGGAAGGCTTCGCGCGCTCGAGAGAGGAGCGACTCGGTGGCCTTTTCCGAGCGGCTGATGGTGGTGGCGATCTCGCGAACCGAAAGTCGATCCAGGTAACGAAGGACCAGCACGATGCGTTGCTCGCCGGGGAGCTTCGAGAGTGCCGTCTCGACACCGGAGCGCAGCTCCTGCTGCGACTGTGCCTGAGACCGCCCCGCAGACCATTCGGACACGATGCGGAGCTGGCGCTCGGTATCGCGACGGGATTTACGGAAGTGATCGACCAGCTTGTGGCGGCCGATCCCACACAGCCAGGTCACGGCGTCGGATCGGCCGTCGAAGCTCGCCCGCCGCCGGACGCCCTCCACGAAGGTCTGCTGCGTCAGCTCCTCCGCGAGATCCGCGTCACCGCCGCAGCGTGCCAGCAGATATCGGTAGACGCGCGGCAGAGCGAGCTCATACCAGACCTGGAATCCGGCCTGGTCCGCCATGATTGTGTTCAAGCTCACCAGCTCAGCGCCCAGACTCGTCCGCATCGTCATTGGCAGTTAGTCGCTTGGCGGGCGGTGAATCCTTCGGTCGCTCCCAAGAATACTCCCAGGTACCAGGCTCGCCGGCGCGGGATGTCAAGCGCCGGATCATCCGATCAGCCCGGCATTCTCTGTGCGTCTCGAAGCGGTTGTGCTCAGCGACACAATCGCATGTGCGAGTGCGCGCTAATGCGCCATTGAGCGGCGGCTAGGCACGGGGCTTTGGCTACATGCGGAGCCAAAGGGCGAGGGGAAACCCAACCACGAGGTAGAGGATGGCAGTCGCGACGACGAACAAGTACTGCCGTCTCCGTGACTCGACGACGGGATCTGGATCAAGGCGGACCGTGGCGCGGAGCATGGCTCCGTACTCGGTGGCGCTGCGCGCCAACATCCAAGGTGTGTTTCGGGGCCTCCACTGGTGGTAGGCGCGCTCATGGGCATCGTAAAAGCGAAATTGCGTGACCCCGAATAGGCCCACCAATAGGAGCCAGCCCAACGGGTAGAGAGCGAGAAGCATGCCCTTGATCGTACCAGCGCCGAGCCGGGCTCTCGTAGCGGGGGGAAGAAATATCTGGCTGTGCGAGAGTGTTCTCGCCTGACGCACTAGAGTCGGCCGACGCGCTCCGGGGGCCAGTAGCGGAACGCCGCGCGCCAGCGAATGTTGGAGAGCGGGACCGCCCCGAACGCGCGTGAGTCGGTGCTCTCGTCTGGCGCGTCGCCACGCAGATCGACGGCGGCAGCAGCCTCGTCCACCGTGGCGACCCGCTTGATCAGCTCACGATCGCCGTGGCGCGGGTCGGCTGCCAATACGATCTCCCCCGGCCGAGGCGCGCGGCCCAGGTACGAGCGTGACTCGACCAGGAGGCGGTCGCCGGGCAGCAGGGCGGGAGCCATCGAGCCACCCCGCACCTCCACCACGTCGAGCCAGCGGCTGGCCGCCACGCCGGCCGCGACACCCGCGGCGACGCCAAACAGCGCCACCAGGGGGCGGCGACGGCTCATGAGCGGGAGCGGAGGGGCGTCAGGAGGGGCGGCCGTTCAGGCGGGTCTTGCCAAGGCCGCCGGTCCCCTTCCACATCTCGTCGATCTTGTCGATCAGCCCCAGCAGCTCGGTCGCGGCGGCCGGATCGGTCGACTGCTTGACCTTGGAGGCGGCCTTCGAGGCCTTCCAGCAGACGTCGTGCAGATCGGGGTATGCCTCGAGGTGCTCCGGCTTGAAGTAGTCGTGCCAGAGGACGTCGATGTGGTGCTTCGTCTCCTCGGCGCGAGCCTCCTTGACCACCACGCAGCGCTGGCGGAAGAGCTCATCGGTCGAGGCGAGGTACTTCTCGATGATCCGAGCGCACGACTCGGCCTCGATCCGCGCCTGCTCGGGGTCGTAGATGCCGCACGGGACGTCACAGTGGGCGTGGACGTGCCGCGTGGGGCGCAGGATGGAACGCAGGGTCAGCATGGGGATCCTCCGCTGTCGATCTGTTGTTGGGCGTCCAGTCTACCGAGCGCCGGCTAGGACCCCATCATCATGCCGCCGTCGACGCCGAGCACCTGCCCGGTGACGTAGCGCGCGTCGTCCGAGGCGAAGTAGACCGCCGCGGCGGCGACGTCCTCCACCGAGCCGATATACCCGAGCGGCGTGCTGTTGATCACGAAGTCACGCGCCGCCTGGTTGAGGTCGGCCGTCAGCTCGGTCTGGATCAGGCCGGGGGCGAGGGCGTTGCAGGTGATCCCGCGGCTGGCCAGCTCACGGGCGACGGACTTGGTGAGGCCGATCAGTCCCGCCTTGGCGGACGCGTAGTTGGCCTGGCCGACATTGCCCATCCTGCCGGCCACGCTGCTCATGTTGATGATGCGACCGGATCGGGCCTTGAGCATGGGGCGGGCGATAGCGCGCGTCATCCAGAACGGGCCGCCCAGGTTCGTGTCGATGACCGACTCCCACTCCTCCTCGTCCATCCGCATGATGAGGTTGTCGCGGGTGATGCCGGCGTTGTTGACGAGGATGTCGACCTTGCCGAACTCGTCGAGGGTGGCCTTCACGATCGCCTCGCACGCCTCGCGACCTGCGGACGTGTCGCCCTGGACGGGGATCGCGCCGCGGCCCATCGAGCGGATCTGGCTCACCACCTCCGCGGCCGCGTCGGCGTTGCCGCGGTAGTTGACCGCGACGTCGGCCCCCTGCCTCGCGAAGGCCAGGGCGATCGCGCGCCCGAGCCCGCGGCTGCCCCCGGTGACGAGGGCAACCTTGCCGGTCAGGTCGAACATCAGCCGGCGACCGCCATCTCCGGCTCCCCGACGCGCGGCTTGCCGAGGCGGGTCTGCTCGCCGGGCGCGAGGAACGCGCGGGCCGGGTCGGCGGTCCACTCGACGACTGCTGCGCCCGCCGTGTAGCCGGCCCCGAAGGCGACCATCAGGACCTTGTCGCCCTGCTTGATGCGGCCCGCCGCGATCGCCTCGGCCAGCGCCATCGGCACCGATGCGGCGCTCGTGTTGCCGTACTTTTCGATGTTGATGTAGGTCTTCTCCTCCGGGATCGAGAGCGCCTTCTGGACGTTCTCGATGATCCGCAGGTTGGCCTGGTGGAAGACGAACTGGTCGACGTCGGCGACGCCAAGCCCCGCGTCCCGCAGGGCGGCCACGGCGGAGTCGGCGAGCTGCCTTGTCGCGTACTTGTAGACCTCGCGCCCGGCCATCCGGATGAAGTGCTGGCCCTCGGCGGTCGTCGTGGGCGAGGCGGGGCAGACCGATCCCCCGGCCGGGACGATGATCCCCTCGAAGCCGGTGCCGTCGCTGTACAGGTTGAAGCCGATCAGCCCGCCCGGCTGATCAGACGCCTCGAGCAGGACCGCGCCGGCTCCGTCGCCGAAGAGGACGCAGGTGTTGCGATCGGTCCAGTCGATGAATCGGCTCAGCACCTCCACGCCGATGACCAGCACGTTGCGGTACATGCCGCTGCGGATGAAGCTGCTGCCGGTCGCCAGCCCGTAGAGGAAGCCGGAGCAGGCTGCCTGGAGGTCGAATCCGGCCGCGTGCGTCGCGCCGAGCGCGGTCGCCACCGTGACCGAGGTGGCCGGCAGCGGGTAGTCGGGGGAGCAGGTGGCCACGATCACCAGGTCGAGCTGCGACGGCTCCATCCCCGCCACCGCGAGCGCGTCACGCGCCGCGTTGATGCTCAGGCTGCTCGTCGTCTCGTCGTCGCCGGCGATGCGACGCTCATGGATCCCGGTCCGCGAGACGATCCACTCGTCGGAAGTGTCGACCAGCTTGGTCAGGTCCTCGTTGGTCATCACGCGCGGCGGCGCGTACATCCCCCAGCCGGTGATCACCGCGTTCGGCGCCATCCTCTCTCCTCTGCGATCGCTCGGGTCAGCGCGGGTCGATCTCGACGAGCGGCTGCTGGCGCTTCACCAGCGTCCCCCGCTCGACGAGGACGCGGGTGACCCGGCCACCCACGTCCGACTTGATCTCGTTGAACAGCTTCATGGCCTCGATCAGCCCGACCACCGCGCCGGCGCCGATCTCGTCTCCCTCATGGACGTACGGCCGCGCACCGGGCGAAGGGGCCGCGTACCAGACACCGGTCAGCGGGGCGGTCACGAAGCGCATCCCCGCAGCCGGCTCGCCGTACGGGGTGGTGGCTCCGGGAGCTGGTGAAGTCGCGCCCGTGGGGTTGGCGGGCGGCGCCGCAACTGCGGCCCGAGGGCGGGCCAGGCGCACCACCAGCTCCCCGACCTCGACCTCCAGCTCGTCGAGGCCGCTCGCCTCGAAGGCCGGTGCCAGCAGGTCGATGGCGGCGAGCACCTGCTCGGGCGGAGCGGTCATCGGCGCACCTTCGTCACGTCTCGAACCGCTTGAAGATGAGCGTGGCGTTGTGCCCGCCGAACCCGAACGAGTTGCTCATCGAGGCCGAGATGGCCGAGGCGCGGGCGACGTTCGGGATGTAGTCCAGGTCGCACGCCGGATCGGGCTCTTCGTAGTTGATCGTCGGCGGCAGGATCCCCTTCTCGATGGCGAGGATCGAGGCGATCGCCTCGATCCCGCCGCCCGCGCCGAGCAAATGCCCGGTCATGCTCTTGGTGCTGCTCACCGGCGTGACGTAGGCTCCCTCGCCGAAGACGGTCTTGATGGCGGCCGTCTCGGCCGAGTCGTTCGGCATGGTGCTGGTGCCGTGGGCGTTGATGTAGCCGATCTCGGCCGGGGTCATCCCCGCGTCAGCGAGGGCGAGGCTCATCGAGCCGACCGCGCCCCGCCCGCCGGGCGCGGGCAGGGTGATGTGCGAGGCGTCATCGGTCGCCGCGTAGCCGGCCAGTTCGGCGTGGATCTGCGCCCCCCGGGCGAGGGCGTGCTGGAGCTCTTCGAGCACCAGGATCCCCGCCCCCTCGGACATCACGAAGCCATCGCGCCCCGCGTCGAACGGGCGGGAGGCGCGCCGCGGCTCGTCGTTGCGCCGGGACAGGGCCCGCATCGCGGCGAAGGCGGCGATGGGAATCTCGCCAATCCCCGCCTCGGCGCCGCCGGCGATCATCACGTCGGCATCGCCGCGCCGGATGATGTTGGTTGCGTCACCGATGGCGTGGTTGGCGCTTGAGCAGGCGCTCACCGTGGCGTAGTTCGGTCCGCGGGCATTGGCGTAGATCGCCACGTACCCGGCGCCCATGTCCGGGATGAGCGAGGTGACCAGGAACGGCCCGATCCGCTCGATGCCGAGGTCATGCGCCTCGATGATGTCGCGGATCATGGTGTTGATCCCGCCGATCCCCGAGCCGATGATCACGCCGGTCCGCTCGGCCAGGAACTCGTCCTCGATCGGGTTGGGGAGCCCCGCGTCGCGCAGCGCCTCGTGCGAGGCGGCCCAGGCGAAGTGCACGTAGCGGTCATGCCGGCGCACCTCCTTCTTGGGCATCACCAGCTCCGGCTCGAAGTCCCGCACCTCCCCGGCGATCTGCGCATCGAGCTTCGCCGGGTCGAAGACGCTGATCCGGTCGATCCCGCTGCGTCCCGCGACGAGCGACTCCCAGAAGCTCGGCACGTCCTTGCCGATAGGGGTGACCGCCCCCATCCCGGTGATCACGACCCGACGCTCCCCGCGCTCGGCGGAGCTCGGGCGCTGCCAGTGCTCAGTCGCCAAGGCGCCCTCCCCCGATCGACTGGTCGCGCGGGATGACGAAGCTGATGATCGCCTGCACGGCCACCTCGCCGTCGACCGTGGCAACGCCCAGGCCGCGGCCGAAGACACCGCGCAGCTTCTCGAGGGTCACCTCAAGGCGCAACGTGTCGCCCGGCACCACGGTTCGCTTGAAGCGGCACTCGTCGATCCCTGCGAAGAGGGCTAGCTTGCCGCGGTACTCCGGCAGCGAGAGGACCGCCACCGCGCCCGCCTGGGCGAGCGCCTCGACCATCAGCACGCCGGGCATGATCGGGCGGCCGGGGAAGTGCCCCGTGAACTGCGGCTCGTTGTTGGTCAGGTTCTTGATCGCGACAACGTGCTTGCCCGGCTCGAGCTCGATCACCCGGTCGATCAGGAGCACCGGGTAGCGATGCGGGATGATCCGCATGATGTCGGCCGCCTCGAGCGGCAGCGCCAGGTCGGCCACGGCGCGGGCGGTGGTGGCGTCATCGGTCATGGTCTGGTCCGTGCTCCCTGCTCCATTGCTCAGGCATTGTCCGCCACAAAGGCGGCAGGGCCGACCCGATCGAGCAGGTTCGTGCTCACCTCGGCCCCCAGGAACGCCGGGTTGTCGATGATCCCACGATGGAACGGAAGGTTCGTCTTCACGCCGGCAACCTGGAACTCGGCAAGGGCGCGCCGCGAGCGAGCGAGGGCCATCTCGCGCGTCTCGCCCCACACGATCAGCTTGGCGAGCAGGGAGTCGTAGTAGGGCGGGACCTCGTAGCCGGGGAAGAGGTGCGTGTCCACCCGGACCCCCGGGCCGCCGGGGAGGGCCAGCTCCTCGATCGTGCCGGTCTGGGGCGAGAAGTTGTCGGCGGGGTCCTCGGCGTTGATGCGGAACTCGATGGCATGTCCACGGATCTCGACCTGCTCCTGGCGCAGGGTCAGGGTCTCGCCGGCGGCCAGCCGGATCTGCTCGCTGATCAGGTCGATCCCGGTCAGCAGCTCGGTGACTGGGTGCTCGACCTGGATCCGGCAGTTGATCTCGATGAAGTAGAAGTTTCCCTCCGCATCGAGCAGGAACTCGAGCGTGCCGACGTTCTCGTAGCCCGCGGCGAGCACCGCGCGAATGGCCAGGTCCCGCAGTCGCTCGCGGGCGTCGGGCTCCATCGCCGGCGAGGGCGCCTCCTCGATGATCTTCTGGTGGCGGCGCTGGACGCTGCAGTCCCGCTCGCCCAGGTGGATCCCGTTGCCATGACGGTCGATCAGCACCTGCACCTCGACGTGGCGGCTCTCCTCGATCCACTTCTCGAAGTAGACCGAGTCGTCGCCGAATGCCGCCTGCGCCTCGGAGCGCGCGAGCGGCAGCGAGGTTTCCATCTCTCGCGGCGAGCGGACCAGGCGCATGCCTCGCCCCCCGCCTCCCGCCGACGGCTTGAGGAGCACGGGGTAGCCGGCCGCCGTCGCCTGCTCGAGCGCGTCGCGGAGGTCGGTCAGGATCCCCTGGCTGCCCGGCACGGTGGGGAGGCCGTTGGCGGCGAGCATGCGGCGCACCGCGTACTTGCTGCCGAACCGCTCGAGCACCTCCGCGCGCGGCCCGACGAAGTGCAGGTCATGCGCGGCGCAGACCTCCGCGAAGCCGGCGTCCTCGGAGAGGAACCCGTAGCCCGGGTGGACTGCGTCGCAGCCGGTGATGAGCGCCGCCGAGACGACCGCCGGCTGGTTCAGGTAGCTCTTGCGCGCCTCCGCGGGGCCGATGCATATCGCCTCGTCGGCCATGCGCACCGCCAGCGTGTCGCGATCGGCCTCGCTGAAGGCGACCACCGCCGGCACGCCAAGGTCGCGGCAGGCGCGCAGGATGCGCACCGCGATCTCGCCTCGGTTCGCGATCAGGATCTTGTTGAACATCAGGCCGCGACCCGCACCCCGGTGAGGGCATCTGCCGCCTCCGCGAGGGTGGCCGCGTCGAACACGTTGAGCGTCCGCGCCTCCGGCAGGATGCGCCGCACCATCCCGGTCAGCGCCCCGCCGGGGCCGCACTCGACGAAGGTGTCGACCCCCTCGGCCGCCATCCGCCGCACGGATCGCACCCACTCCACCGCGGAGTGGACCTGGCGGGCCAGGAGCGCGCGGATCTCCTCGGCGTCGCGCACGGGCTCGGCGATCACGTTGCTCACCACCGGTGGGTCCGCGTCGCGCCAGTGCGCCGACGCGAACTCTTCCGCAAGCTCGGCGCCGATCCCCGCCATCAGCGGAGAGTGGAACGGCCCCGAGACTTTGAGCGGGATCGATCGCCGGGCTCCGACGGCACGCAATGGCTCGACGGCGGCGGCGAGCGCCTCCGGAGTCCCGCTGATCACCACCTGGCCCGGTGCGTTGTCGTTGGCGACCACCAGGTCCGGTCCGGCCGCGAGCGACGCGACGACCCCGGCGACAGCATCCCGGTCAAGGCCGATCACCGCCACCATGCCGCCCGCGATCCGCGCCTCGGCCATCAGTGCGCCGCGGCGTGCCACGAGGCGCAGCGCATCGCTCAGCGCAAGGGTGCCGGCCGCCACGAGCGCGGCGTATTCGCCGACGGAGTGGCCGGCCACGAACGCAGCCACGAGCCGTTCGCCGCGGAAGGAGAGCTCCTCGTCCAGCCCGCGGAGGCATGCCAGTGAGGTCGCGACGAGGCACGGCTGCGTCTGTCGCGTGTCGTTGAGCCGCTCTTCCGGGCCCTCCCACGCGAGCGATGAGACGCTCCAGCCGAGCGTGGCGTCGGCCGTGTGATAGACGGATGCTGCTGCCGGCGAGGCGGCCGCCAGCTCGCGGCCCATCCCGACCGACTGCGAGCCCTGGGGCGAGAAAAGGAGTGCGACGCTCATTCGGTCGCTTCCAGCTCGATCAGCAGCTGCCCGTACTCGACCGCT
This sequence comes from Candidatus Limnocylindria bacterium, assembly GCA_041499395.1. Lineage (GTDB taxonomy): Bacteria > Chloroflexota > Limnocylindria > QHBO01 > QHBO01 > CF-167. The sequence continues at coordinate 31,487 of JBGQKH010000007.1, read as the reverse complement.
TCACCGGCCTCGGTGACGAGGTTGCGCACGGTGCCACGGCGTGGCGCTCGCACGTCGTGACGGACGCCGAGCATCTCCACGTGACCGAGCTCGTCGCCCTTGTCCACCGGGAGGCCGGGGCCGAGGCCATCGGCATATACGAAGAAGCCCACCGCGGGCGACGTGACGCCGTGCGCCGCGGGACCGCTCGCCACGACCCCGACCCGGTCGAGAGCGACGCCCGCATGCTGGGCAGCGGAGGGGCGCATCGCAGCGGCCGGCGCGGGCGCGGCCCCGTCGAGCGCGCGGGCGACGCGCACCCGCAGCTCGCCCTGCCGCACCTCGATCTCGCCCAGGCCGAGCTTTGCGAGCCGCGCGGTCAGCTGCGGCACCAGCTCCGATGCGGCGCGCTCGACCTCCTTGAGCGGATCCGGCGCTTCGCTCATGCCTCCTCCTCGTTGCTCTCCGCGTCCTCGCCGCTCGGCCAGATCTCGCTCCAGCGCGGTCGCCGCGGGACGCCGGGCACGCGCAGGAGGCGGCCGATCCGCCGCCGCAGCGACGGCTCGCGGGGCAGCTCCCGACCGGCGACCTCCGTCTCGCGAATCAGCCCGATCCCGCGCAGACGAGCATAGCGGGTCATCAGCAGCGCCTCGGTTTCGAGGCGGGTCACCCGCCCGAGCGCGGCCAGGATCGCCCGCTTCACGGCCACCGCCGTGCCAGCGTGGTCGGAATGCGCCCCGTCGCCGGGCTCCTCGATCACGACGTCGACGATCCCCAGCTCGAGCTGGTCAGCAGCGGTCATCCGCATCGCGGCGGCGGCGGTGGGGGCGGCCTCGGGCGCGCGCCACAGGATCGCGGCGCAGCCCTCCGGCGAGATGACGGAGTAGGTCGAGTTCTCGAGCGCCAGCACCTCGTCGCCGACCCCGATCGCCAGGGCGCCCCCGGAGCCTCCCTCGCCGATGATCACGACCACGATCGGCACCTGGAGGCCCGTCATCAGCTTGATCGACGAGGCGATCGCCTCCGCCTGGCCACGCTCCTCGGCGGCCGGGCCGGGGAAAGCGCCCGCGGTGTCGAGGAAGGTGATCACCGGCATTCCCAGCTTGTCGGCGAGGCGCATCAGGCGCTGCGCCTTGCGGAAGCCCTCCGGGTACGGAGAGCCGAAGTTGCGGAAGATGTTGGACTCGGTGTCGCGCCCCTTCTGGTGGCCGATCACCATCACCGGCCGCCCCTCGAGCAGCGCCGGCCCGCCCACGATCGCGGGATCGTCGCGGAACGAGCGGTCGCCATGCAGCTCGGCGAAGTCGTCGAAGATGAGCGCCAGCAGGTCGAGCGTGCGGGGCCGCTCCGGATGCCGGGCCAGCTGCACCCGACGCCAGGCCGATTCGATCGCCTCGGGGGTCGGTGGCGCCGCGCTCAGCGTGATCTCGGTCATCGCTCGTCGCCCTGCTTCCGAGGCGCCGGGGAGCTGGAACCATCGGCCTGACCCGGCTCGACCTCGATCCCGATCGTCTCGCTGACCGCCGTGCCGAGTCGCTCGGCGATCCCGGAGAGGACTCCGATCGGGCCCCAGGGGCGCGCCTCGCTGGCCTGGCCCCCGTCGTCGACGGCCGCCACGGGGAGCAGGCGAAGGATGCGCGACAGGGTCGTTCGCAGCTCGGCGCGCGGGACGATCTGGTCCACGAAGCCGTGCTCGAGGAGTGACTCGGCGCTCTGGAACCCCTCGGGCAGCTCCTCCCCCACCGTGCCGCTGGCGACGCGGGCGCCCGCGAAGCCGATGAGCGCCTTGGGCTCGGAGAGGATCACGTCGCCGAGCGAGGCGAAGCTGGCGAGGACGCCACCCGTGGTCGGATCGGTCAGGATGCTGATGAAGGGGACCCCCGCCGCGTCCAGGCGGGTGAGCGGCGCGGTCGTCTTGGCGAGCTGGAGGAGGGACAGGGTTCCCTCCTGCATCCGCGCCCCGCCGGAGGCGCTGACGACGATGGCGGGGATCCGCTCGGCGAGCGCCGCCTCGAAGCAGCGCGCCAGCTTCTCGCCGACGACGCTTCCCATGCTGCCGCCCATGAACCGGAAGTCGAAGAGGCCGATCGCGACCCGCTGCCCGTGGATCGTGCCGATCCCCCACACGGCCGCCTCGCGCAGCCCCGTCTTGATGCGGGACGCCGCCAGCCGGTCAACGTACGGCTTCTGGTCGAAGAAGCCGAGCGGATCGCCGGACTCCAGGCCCGCGTCCCGCTCCACGAAGCTTCCGTCGTCGAGGAGCAGCTCGATCCGCTCCCCGATCCCCATCCGGAAGTGATGCCCGCAGGTCGGGCAGACGCGCAGGTTGCGCTCCAGCTGGCGATTGAAGATCTGCGACTCGCAGTCCGGGCACTTGGTCCAGGTCTCGGGCGTCACCTCGCGGCGACGCGAGAAGGGAAACTTGATCGGCATCGTCAGGCCCCCTTGCCGATCGGTGGGCCGGCGGCCGGATCGGCTGCGCGTCGCGAGCCCCGGCGGCGCGCCAGGACGGTGACGCCGACGCCGACCGCCGCCGACGAGACCGCCGCCCCGGTGATCAGGATCCTCCCCGGGTGGCGGAGCTCGCGCCGCGTCGCCTCGGTCAGCGCCGCGATCATCTGCGCGACCGGGCTGGGCGAGGCGAGGCGAGACGCCAGGCGCGCCTCGAAGCGCGTGCCGGCGGGGAGCGGCGGCAGCGCGTGGCGCAGGACCGAGGCGGCGTCGACCAGCGGCGCCAGCTCAGGCCCGACGGCCGGCTGGCTCCCGGTCAGGATTCGATCGACGGCCTCATCAAGGCGTTCGGCCGGCGTGCGGGTTGGCAGGAAGGTGTCCTCGCTCGGTACTCCATCGAGGTCGCCTCGCGGCGTCGCTCACCAGAAGCCAACACCGTGAGCGTCGAATCGTTACACGCTCAGCGGCCGAGTAGCGCGGCGAGGTCCCGCAGGGCGCGGTGCAGCAGGACGCGCGCGGCGCCCTCCGATCGGTCCATCACCTGCCCGATCTCGCGCGAGCTGAGCCCGTCGACGAACCGCAACAGGACCACCTGGCGCCGATCGTCGGGGAGCTCGGCCACGGCGTGCAGCACGCGGCGTGCCTCCTCCGCCTCGAGCACGAGGCGGGCAGGATCGGCGTTGGGGGCAGCCCGCTCCAGCCCCTCGGGCAACGGCTCGGTCCGGCGGCGATGTCGGTTTCGATGCGCGTTGGCGATGGTGTTGTGGGCGATCCGGAAGAGCCAGGCCCGGAAGGTGGCCCCCTCCTCGCGGAAGCCAGGCAGCGCGCGCAGCGCGGCCATGAAGGTGCGCTCGGTTGCGTCCTCGGCGTCGTGATGGTCGCCGAGCTGGTAGAAGGCGTAGCCGTAGACGCGGTCGAGGTAGCGCCGGTAGAGCACGTCGAAGGCAGCGCGATCCGTCTGGGCGGCACGCACGTCCTCGACGTCCGGATCCGGCGAGCGCTCGTCCGAGGAACGGGGAGCTCGGCGCGGCTCGGTCATTCGAGCACCGCCGCGGCGGACGCCTCGTGCACCCGCGCCACCTCGCCGACACTCAGCGAGATGCGCCCCGCCTCCGCGTCGAGCAGGAGCGAGCCGTCGTCCCCGATTCCGGCCGCCCGTCCGCGGATCGTCTCGGCGCCGGTGTCGACCTCGACCCGACGCCCGTCGAGCCAGGAGCGCTCGCGGAGGCGAACCAGTGGTGCCTCGCCACGTTCGAGGGCCACGACCTCGGCGCTCAGGGCGTCGAGCAGGTCCGCGAGCAGCGCCAGGCGGTCGACCGAGGCGCCCGCGAGGGCGAGGAGCGAGGTGGCGCGCTCTCCGATCTCGGCAGGCATCTCCGACGGGAGCCAGTTGACGTTGATCCCGATCCCGATCACCGCCTCGACCAGCTCCTCTCCCTCCAGGGCGCTCTCGATCAGCAGGCCGGCCACCTTGCGCCCGGATCGGTCGACGACGTCATTCGGCCAGCGGATCGCGAGGCCCGCCTTGGGCGCGAAGCCCGCGCATGCGTCGCGCACGGCGAGCGCGGAAGCGACCCCCAGCAGCCCGCCGAGGCGTGGCTGAATGGCCGGGCGGAAGGCGACGCTAACGAGCAGGTTCGCGCCTGAAGGGGAGACCCAGGTGCGACCCCGCCGGCCGCGTCCCACCGTCTGCACGTCGGCCACCACCGCAAGGCCGTCGCCGCCACCCTCCCCCAGCGCGTCGCGGGCGCGGTCGTTGGTTGAGCCGATCTCGGCATGGAACTCGATGGCGCGACCGACCCGGCGGGCTGGATCGGCGGCGCTGGCCCAGTTCTCAGTGACGCTCATGCCCGGCATTATGCCGCCTCGCGTCGAGCATCCACGCTCAGCGGCCTGCCCGGAAGCTGGCGCGCTACACTCGCCATCCGATGAGCGAGCAGACCGGCCGCGAGCGCGTCTTCAGCGGGATTCAGCCGTCAGGCGCCTCCCATCTGGGCAACTACCTGGGCGCACAGGTCAACTACGTGGCGCTCCAGGACCGATACGAGGCGATCTATGCGATCGTCGACTACCACGCCATGACGACCGTCCACGACGGGGCCGAGATGCGTCGCCTGACCCACGAGATGGTGCTCGACCTGCTCGCCGTGGGGCTCGACCCCGAGCGCTGCGCGCTGATCCGCCAGTCGGACTTCCCGGAGCACGCGGAGCTGGCCTGGATCTTCAACACGGTCGTGCCGGTCCCCTGGGCCGAGCGCAACCCGATCTACAAGGAGGCGCGCCAGGACGGCAAGGAGAACAGCCTGGGGCTGCTCGACTACCCGGTCCTGCAGGCCGCCGACATCGTCATCTACAAGGCGAGCCGGGTGCCGATCGGGAAGGACCAGGCGGCGCACCTGGAGCTCTCGCGCGAGATCGTTCGCGCCTTCAACCGCCGCTATGGCCCGATCTTTCCCGAGCCACGGGCCGACTTCACCGACGTGCCGGTGGTGCTCGGCATCGACGGCGTGCGAAAGATGAGCAAGTCGGCCGGCAACACGATCCCGATCTTCGCGGAGCCCGATGAGATCCGCCGCCTGGTGATGAGCATGGTCACCGACCCGCAGCGCATCAAGCGCACCGATCCGGGCCGGCCGGAGGTCTGCAACGTGTGCCAGCTCCACCGCCACTTCGGGGCCGACTACCTCCAGATCCAGGACGGCGAGCGGACCGCGCGAACCGGCTGCGTCGACACCAAGCAGCTGCTCGCCGAGCGAATCATCGAGCGCTTCCGCCCCATGCGGGAGCTGCGCCTGCGGCTGGCCGCCGACCTGGGGCACGTCGAGCGCGTGCTCGCGGGCGGGGCGGCTAAGGTGCGCCCGATCCTGGAGGCGACGATGGCGGAGGTCCGCGCCGCGACCGGCGTCGGGCGGCCGAGGGCGAGCACCTGATGACCGGCATGGGGCAGACGAGCGGCTTCGGCCCGCGCGAGCGACGCTGGCTGCTCACCTTCCTGGTGCTCGGATCGGCCTATTTCGCCGTCCTCCTGACCCAGCAGGTGCTCGTCATCCTCGGCGGCTTCAGCCAGATCCTGCTCATCCTCTTCCTGGCCTGGCTGCTCGCCTTCGTGATGTCGCCGGTGGCACGCTTCTTCGAGGCCCAGCTGCACCTCTCGCGCGGCCTCGCGGTCGGAGTTGCCTACTTCTTCGCGCTGCTCGGCCTGGGATTCGTGCTCTTCACCACTGGCGCGGCGATCACGCAGCAGCTGGCCCACGCGACCACCCAGTTCCCGGAGACGGCCAAGAAGATCGAGACGACGCTCGCGGGGTATCAGTCCGCCCTGGGCCTCGACCGCTTCAACATCGACCTGGTGGGCCTCTTCCGCAGCGCGCAGGTCCAGGTCGGCCACCTGGCGGGCGCGATCTTCGCCCAGGCCCAGGAGATCGCCGGCGCCACGCTCGCCACCCTCGGCTCGCTCTTCCTCATCCTGATCCTCTCCCTCTACATGCTGGCTGACAGCGAGCGCCTCCTTGGGAAGCTGAACCGCGTCGTCCCCCGCCAGTACAACGACGAGCTCCAGATCCTCGAGAGCAGCGTGGCGCGCGCCTTCGGCGGCTTCCTGCGGGCGCAGCTGGTGCTGGCCATCATCCAGGCGATCCTGGTCGCGATCGTCGGCAGCGTCTTCGGGATCCCCTACCTGTTCCTGGTCGGAACCCTCTCGGCGCTCGCGATGATCATCCCCTTCTTCGGGCCCCCGCTCGCCCTCATCCCGCCGATCGTGGCCGCCTGGATCTACACCCCGGACACGTTCCTGATCTCCGCGGTGATCCTGGTCGCCACGCAGACGGTGCTCGTCAACTGGCTCCAGCCGCGCCTCATGCGGGGCGCGCTCGGGATGCACCCGATCCTCGTCCTGGTCGGCCTGCTCGTCGGGGCCCAGGTGGCCGGGGTGTGGGGCGCCATCTTCGGGATCCCGGTGATCGCCGTGCTCAACGTCTTCCTGAACCTCGTCCTGTGGAGTGAGCTCCCGAATGCCGCGCTGCCGGCCGGGGAGCGCCTCTCCGACGTGGGCGAGGGGACGATGGTGCGGGTCGCCAAGGCGCAGGTCTCCGACGAGACGCATCCGCATATCCACGTCCATCGTCGCGTGCGCGCCGACGGCGAGGAAGAGGTCGAGATGACCGTCGACGACGACCTGGAGCCCTAGGGGGCGCGCAACGCCAGGTGGCGTCGGCCGTCGGCGGTCAGCGCCTCGTCCACCGCCACCCCGAAGACGCGACGCACCAGCTCCGGGCGGAGCACCTCATCGGGCGTTCCGTCGGCCACCACGCGACCTCCGTCGAGCACCGCGATCCGGGGCGCGAAGGCGGCCGCCAGGTTGAGGTCGTGGAGCACCGCCAGCACGGTCAGGCCCCGTTGATCGCGAAGCCGCCGGATCGCGGTCAGCAGCGCGACCTGGTGGGCGAGGTCGAGATGGAGCGTCGGCTCGTCGAGGAGGAGCAGGTCCGGCTCCTGGGCGAGGGCCATCGCCACGAGCAGCCGCTGCCGCTCCCCTCCGGAGAGCTCCTCGGCAAAGCGATCGGCCAGGTCGAGCGCATCCGCGTCGGCGAGCGCGCGGATCACCGCCTGCTCATCGGCCTCGGTCGATGCGAAGAGGCGCCGAGCGTGTGGAGCGCGGCCCATCTCGACCAGCTCCGCCACGCGAAAGCCGACGGGCAGGTCCAGCTGCTGGGGCAGCACCGCCACGCGGCGTGCGAGCTCGAGGCGCCGCCAATCCCCGATGCGACGGCCGTCGAACGAGACATCGCCGGCATCCGGCCTGAGGATTCCGGTGAGCAGGCGAAGCAGCGTCGTCTTGCCGCTGCCATTGGTGCCCACCAGCGCGACGAGCTCCCCGCGCGGCAGTCGCAGGTCGACTGAGCGCAGCACCTCACGGCTTCGGCCGTCAGGCAGCGGATAGGAAAACGAAACGCCGGTCAGCGACGCAAGCGCGTCGAGCTGCACCGGGGCGCTCATGGCACCACCACAGGTCGCAGCGTTCGCGATCGGCGCAGGAGCCAGATAAAGAAGGGCGCGCCGATCAGGGCGGTCACGATCCCGACCGGGATCCCGCCGGCGAGCCGCGCCCCGAGGTCGGCCAGCGCCAGCAGCGCGGCTCCGTAGAGGACGCTCGCCGGCAGCAGGAGCCGATGATCGGGCCCCACGGCCAGGCGCAGGACGTGCGGCACCACCAGCCCGACGAAGCCGATCGTCCCGGAGATGGCGACCACGGTCGAGGTCGCGAGGCTGGCCAGCACCGTCAGCGCGAGCTTCTCGCGCTCCACGTCGAGGCCAAGATGGGCGGCGGCTCCCTCGCCGAGGAGGAGCAGGTTGAGTCGCCGCCAGCGCACCACCAGGAGCGTCGCGCTGAGGCCGAGCAGCGGCGCCGCGAAGGCGAGGTCGATCCAGCGAGCCCCCGCCAGCGAGCCCATGAGCCAGCCGAAGATCGCGCCGAGGCGCTGCCCGGAGAGGAACATGAGCATCGCCACGCCGGCCGCCAGGACCGCCGACACGGCGTAGCCGGTGAGGAGCAGCGTGACCACCGGCACGCGCCCGTTGGCACGGCTCACGGCGTAGACGAGCAGGACCGTTCCGAGGCCGCCGCCGAAGGCGAGCAGCTGGACCACTCCGAGCCCCAGCCAGCTGCTGCCTGCGCCGATCAGCAGGCCGGGCACCAGCACCGGTGCCATGAGGCCCGCGATGGCACCCAGCGAGGCTCCCGACGCGGTGCCGATGATGTACGGGTCCGCCATCGGGTTGCGCAGGAGCGCCTGGAAGACGGTCCCGGCGAGCGCCAGCCCGCCGCCGACCAGCATCGCCGTCAGCACCCGCGGTAGGCGCACGTCGAAGATCACCTGCTCCATCCACGGTGCCCAGGTGTGGGCCAGCGGCAGGCCGAGCAGCCGATGCGCAAGGATCCCCACCGTGTCGTCGAGGCCGACCCCCACCGAGCCGATGGCGACCGCCAGGACGAGGACCCCGAGCACGAGGATGGCCCCTCCGCCCAGCACGATCGTGGTCCGCGTCAGCGACGGGCCGATCGCGATCGTCCGGGGAGTGGAGGGGGCTGCGACGGTCGCTCGCATCGGCCTAGTGGAAGAGCTCGGGGTGAATCGCGTGGGCGAGGGCCTCCAGACCGTCGATGATCCGCGGGCCGGGGCGCGTGATGACGGGGTCCTCCTGCATGACCTCGACCCGGCCGTCGCGGACGGCCGTCATGGCGAACCAGCCGGGTCGCGCGCCGACAGTCGCGGGGGTGACCGACGGGTCGTAGGCCCCGTCCCCGAGCAGGATCACCTCCGGATCGGCAGAGATCAGGTCCTCGAGCTGGATCGCGGTCGTGACCGGGTCCCCGGTGACCGGCCGGCCGCCGGCCAGAATGATGAGCGACGCCAGGAACGAGTCCTGGCCCGCCGTGTAGATGGCGCCCTGGTAGACGCCGACCTCGTAGAAGGTGCGCGGCGACTTGCTGCCGGACACCGCGCTGACGACCGCCGCCTCGCGAGCCTTCATCCCGAGGACGAGCTCGCGCGCGGCCGGCGACGCGTCGATCGCCGAGGCGACCAGCGAGACGTCGGCGTAGACGCCGTTCAGGTCGTGCGGGTAGAGCGACAGGACCGGGTAGCCCAGCTGCGTGAGCTGATCGATCACCGGGCCCGGGGTCAGCCCGTTCCCCGCCGCCAGGATCAGCTGCGGCCGGGCTGCGGCCACCTTCTCGACGTCCACGACGGCGCCAACCACGACGTGGGTGACGCTCGCCACCTGCGCGGGATAGCTGTCGAAGTCAGTGACGCCGACCAGCTCGTCGCAGGCCCCGAGGGCGCAGACGATCTCGGTGTTGGACGGGGCGAGGCTCACGATCCGGGTCGGGGCGGCGGAGAGCGTGACCTTCCGGCCAGCGTCATCGGTCAGCGTGACCGGGTAGGCGGTTCCCACCGTGGCGCTGGGGGGCGCGCTCGCGGAAGACATGGCCGCGCTGGGGCTTGCGCTCGAGTGCGCCGTGCAGGCAGCAAGGAGCAGCACGATGAGGGGGATGAGCGGGGGTCGAAGACGGGGAGCCATGGTTGATGCCGTCCCTTTCACGCGAGGGGGGTGGACATCGCGTGCGGGCTGGCGACCTGGCTCCCGGACCCAGCGGTCCGGATACAGTTGCGGGACAGCGCCGGCATCTCACCGGCTTCTCCGTTGACCCGTGGTCCTTGCGGCCACGGCACCCGACGCGGTCTTCAGTTGGTAACGCCGCGATGCTAGCAGACGGCCCGCCGGCGACAACGCACGGCGGGCCTCGTGCCCTGGAGAAGAGGGCCCCTAGGCCGGGGCGCCGACCTCCTGCCGGCCGTAGAGCGGCGTCTCCTTGGCAGCGTCCGAGAGCATTGCGTCGAGCATCTTCTGGATGGCGAGGGTGTGGGAGCATCCGCCGGCGGACTCGAACAGGTGACAGTCGCAGTGCCAGGCATCGGCGTCGAGGGAGATCGTGTGCGACCCGTTGTCCCCGGAGAAGGTCGCCGTCAGTCGCGAGATCTTCACGCGGTCGGGCTCGTGCGCGTAGCGCATCGCCTTTTCGACCTTGCCGATCATGCTCGAGTGCACCGCTGCGTACCCTCCCGGCGCCGGCACCCGGCGCCGCTACTATCGGCGCCCGTCAGTCCGTCGACCGAGCGAGCCGCTGCTTCAACATTGCCAAGAGTGTAACCGGGGTCGGGTCGGTCTGGTAGAGAATTGCGAGGTAGACGCTGACCAGGTCGCCGAATGCGACGCCGCTCAGCACGCGGGCGAGGCGGGACGGCCCCTCGGCCCAGACCACGCTGCGATTGGTGGCGCGCTCGCCGAGCAGCTCGTTGACGACCGCGTAGCGCGCCGCGATCTCCGGCGCCTCGGTCGGGTCGCGCAGCTCGACGACGTAGAGCGCATCCGACAGCTCGCGCGGATTGAGGCTCCCCTCGATGGCGTTGTGGTTGGCCTCCGGCATCGGCTCATAGGCGGCCCACGCCTTCGCGTTCTCGTTCATCTGCGTCTTCCAGCGGCGGGCCACCGGGGCCATCAGCCCGGCGCCGTAGATCAGCGGAATGCGACCGAAGATCGACCAGGCGAGCTGCTTGGCCGCGCTGGCGTCGGTCTCGACCGACGGGGCATTTCGCTCGAGCAATGCCTCGAGCGTCTCGACCGCCGGGCCGAGTGGATCCGGATCGGAGAGCAGGCCGGTGCGGGCGAGCAGCTCGTGGACCAGGCCGATGCCGAACCCGACCGCGGCGCGCGGCTGCCCGGGCCACTCGTAGCGCAGGTAGGGCGTCCCGTCGCGCGTCGCCGCCGCGCCCAGCTTGCCGCCGGTGCTGATCACGACCAGGGGGAGCCCCCGCTGGTGGGCCTCCGCTGCACCGGAGACGGTCTCGACCGTCTCCCCCGATTGGCTCGCGGCGATCACGAGGGTGCGCTCGCTCGTCCAGGCCGGGAGACCGTAATCGCGGTGGATCACGAGCGGGACGCGGAGCCGGTCCCCGGCGATCCCCGCCACCAGCTCGGCGCCGATCGCGGAACCGCCCATCGCCAGCACACAGATGGCGTCCACGTCGCGATGGGTCGCCGGCAGGTCGACCGACGCCGCGACGCGCCGCGCGAGGGCCAGCTGGCGGGGAATCTCGCGGACCTGCCCGACCATGTCGGACACGTCGATCCCGCGAATCACGCGCGAGTCGTCGAGCGTGATCGCGTCCTCGAACCGCGGGGGAGCGCTCGACTCCTCGGCCGCCTCCTCCTCGCGCTTCCCAGGCTCCTCGTCGGGGTGCTTGTAGCCGAAGAAGTCGCGCGCGTCGCTCATCGGCTCAAGCCTCGACCGGCGCGGCGATGCGCCGTCCCTCGGCGAGGAGCGCCTCGACGTCATCGTCGGAGCGAGCCTCGACGTAGATGCGGAGCAGCGCCTCCGTCCCCGAGAAGCGGATGAGCAGCCACGAGCCGTCGTCGAGGTGGAACTTGAAGCCGTCGCCGGTCTCGAGCGCCTGACGACGGGTGACTGCCCGGCCCGCGATCTCGGTCGGCGCCTCGTGCTCGAGGCGGCCCAGGGTGGCCGCCTTGACGGCGTCATACCCTTCCCGAGCGAAGCGGATGTCGATCCGGTTGTAGTAGCTCGGCCCGGCGAGCGCCTGGAGCTCCGCCAGCACCTCGGACGCCTTCTTCGCCTTGGTCAGCCACAGGTCGAGCAGGAAAAGGCCCGAGGCGAGGCCATCGCGCTCCGGGATGTGCATCCCGAATCCGAAGCCCCCCGACTCCTCCCCGCCGATCACGGCGTGCGTCTCGGTCATCTTCGGCCCCACGAACTTGAAGCCGACCCCGGTCTCGTACGCCTGCGTGCCGTAGATCTCGGCCAGGCGCGCGACCATCGACGTGCTCGTGACGGTGTAGACCGCCGGACCGATCTGCTTCCGGACGTCGAGCAGGTACCAGTAGAGCAGCCCGTAGACCTGGAGCTGGTTGACGAAGACGCCATCCTCGGTCGCCATCCCGACCCGGTCGGCGTCGCCGTCGAAGGCGATCCCGATGTCGGCGCCCCAGCGCGGGATCTCCTCGAGCCACGCGTCGATGTTGGGGCGGATCGGCTCCGGGTTCACCCCGCCGAAGTAGGGGTTCCGCTCCGTGTGCAGCTCGCGAATGGTCAGGTTCGCGTCACCAAGCAGACGGGTGAACCAGCCGGCCCCCGATCCGTAGAGCGGCTCGACCAGGACTCGCCCCGTCGCCGCACGAATCCGCTCCAGGTCGACGATCCTCGCCAGCTGCGCCCGGAACCGTGGATACGGGTCGAACGTCTCGACGAGCCCTGCGGCGACGGCATCCGCATACTCCCGGCGGGGCGGCAGCTCGTCCTCCGCGTGTCGGTTCATGGTCGCCTCGATGGCGGCCAGCATCTCGGGGGCGCCGGCGCCACCCGTATCGGCCTTGACCTTGAAGCCATTGTCGGTCCAGGGGTTGTGGCTGGCGGTGATGACGATGCCCGCGCCGGCTCCCATCTCGCGGGTGAAGAAGCTGCCAACCTGGGTCGGCACCGCCTCGGGAGGGGTGAAGGAGCGGATGCCGTGCGCCGCCAGCACCTCGACGCAGGCGCGCGCGAAGTGCTCCGAGGCGAAGCGCCGGTCCTGGCAGACGACGACGCCGCGGTCCGCCGTGCCGGCCGCTTCGAGGTACTCCGCCACGCCACGGGCGCAGCGGCGCACGTTGTGGAAGGTGAAGTCCTCGGCGATGGCCGCCCGCCAGCCATCGGTTCCGAACTTGATCGACGTCATTGGCTCCCTATCGTACCCGCTGCCGCTTCGCCATCCTGCGATCGGCGAGGGATGCCACTGCCGCCAGCGCCGCCTGTACCTCGGCGAGGCGCGGCTTGAGCGGCTCGCGGGGAGCGATCCGGATCTGCGGCCCCTCGTCGACCCGCATCCGGCAGAAGGGGAGCGGCACCAGGTGGCGGTCCCATCGGCCGCGCAGGCGGATCGCGGGGCGAATCGAGACCGCCCACGGCTGGATCGGGATCCCCGACTCGCGTGCCACGATCAGCACCCCCGGCTTCGCGACGCGGTACGGGCCGAGCGGCCCGTCGCAGCTCACCACGAGGCTCTCCCCCGCCTTCCCGATGCGTGCCATCTCGAGCGCCAGCCGCGCCGCCTCGGCGCGGTTCTGCTCGGCCGGCAGCGCCACCACGCCGGAGCCGGTCGCCTCCAGCATCGTGTTCATGACGATCCCCCGGAAGCCACGAGTCGAGAAGCTGATCACCCGCTTGGTCGTTCGCAGCCGGAAGGCGGCCGTCGCCGCCACCAGGTTCGATTCGTGCCAGATGGCGAAGACCGCCTGCCCCTGGAAGACCTTGGGCCCCGAGGTGCGCGCCGTTGCCGCCACCAGGCGGAGGTAGAGCGCCATCAACCAACCGACGAATCGCGCCAGCCGGGCGAGCGGGATCGGGTCCTCCTGGAGGATCGCCGGTGCCGGCTGGATCGGCTCAGAGATAGCGGTCGCCGGCCTTCTCGGCGATCTCGTCGAGGACCGGCTTGATCTCTTCCGCGCGATCGCGGGCGCAGACGAGGAGCGCATCGGGCGTGTCGACGATGATCACGTCCTTGAGGCCGACGGTCACGACCAGCCGATCTCCCCCGTGCACCAGAACGCGCTCGGACCCTCGATCGAGGTGCTGCCCCGAGGCGACGAGGCTCGCGCCGGTCTTGGCGGTCAGGGCCTCGAGGAGGGCGGACCATGAGCCGATATCGCTCCAGCCGGCGTCCAGGGGGACGACCGCCATCCGCCCGTCGGCCGCCGCCGGCTCGGCGATGCCGACGTCGATCGAGATTGCAGGCACCGGCTCGAGCGCATCCCGCACCTCGCTCATCCAGCCCGGCACGCGGTGCAGGGCTGCGATCCGATCGAGCGCCGCCGTCAGCTCGGGCTGGAAGCTCTCGAGCGCCTGTCGATAGGCGTAGACGCGCCAGACGAAGATCCCCGCGTTCCACAGGTACTTGCCCTCGGCCAGCATCGCGGCCGCGGCGGCCGCGGTCGGCTTCTCGACGAAGCGCTCGACCATGGCCGTGAGCGCGCCACGGCCAAGTCGCGCCCCCACCCGGATGTAGCCGTACCCGGTCGAGGGGTTGGTGGGCACCACGCCGAGCGTCACGAGATACCCGCGCTCCGCAGTGCGGGCCGCCTCCTGGAGCGCGAGGGCGAAGGCGCCCTCGTTCGCGACGTAGTGATCCGCCGGCAGCACCAGCGCGACCTCATCGCTCTCCCTGCGGGCGAGCACGGTGGCGAGGCCGGCGGCCACCGCGGTGGAGCGGGCCAGCGGCTCGCCCAGGACGTTGTCGGGCGGCAGCTGCGGGAGCTGCTCCTGCGTCACGCGGACGTGGGCCTGCGAGGTGATGACGTAGATGTCGTGCGGCTTGAGCAGATTCGCGAGGCGGGCTACGGTCTGCTGGAGGAGGCTCGTCTCGCCGGTGAGCGCAAGCAGCTGCTTCGGCGTCCCACGACGCGAGAGCGGCCAGAGCCGCGTCCCGGAGCCGCCCGCCATAACGATCGCGAACATCAGGTCAACCGACCTCCTTCTCCTCGCCTCGCAGATCGCGGGCCGCCGCGACCTCCTCGACCGGCGCGCCGCAGCGCTCCAGCAGGTCAAGGGCGATCTGCGCCAGCCGCCGAGCGACCGTGACGTTGCCGAGCTCGAGCTCCGCCCGTCCCATGCCCAGTGCGGCCAGCCCCTCCTCGCGCTCGGCGCCGATATCGCGCGCCTCGCTGATCGCCTCTGCATAGTAACGGCGCCCGCTTGCCGGATCGCCACCGGCGACGCGAATGTCCCCGATCAACCGGGCAGCCCGGGTGGCGGCGAGGTCCATCCCTCCCTGCTCGAAATGCCAGAGCGCCCGATGGCCCCAGATGTCGGCCGGCCACCACTGCTGGGCTCCCATGGCCTGCTCGGCGGCCGATGTGGCGGCCGCGCCGGCGCGACGATGGTCCGCGTCTGCCTCCGCGGCAAGGTAGTTGGCTGCCAGCTCGCCGCGACGCAAGGCCAACGGGAGGGGTTGGAGCGACTCGCGCGTGCTCGGGGGCCGCGCCCCACCGAGTACGCGGAGGCGCGTGGCGAGCGACGTGATGGCGGCGCCGATGCGCCCCCTGCGCGGTGGCTCTCCCCAGCGGATCGGTGGCCGCGGCGTGATGGCGCGGGTCACCGGCGACTCAGGCCGCGGGCCCCGCCACGCCGGCCACGGGCGCCGCGTCGCGCAGCTCCGCCGCGCGGTCGGTGCGCTCCCACGGCAGGTCGAGATCACTGCGCCCGAAATGGCCGTACGCAGCGGTGGGTCGATAGATCGGCCGGCGCAGGTCGAGGTTCGAGATGATCGCCCCGGGGCGGAGATCGAAGGTGCTCTCCACCAGGTCGGCGAGGACGGCATCGGGCAGGACACCGGTGCCGAAGGTCTGGAAGTTGATCGCCAGGGGATGCGCCACGCCGATTGCGTACGCGAGCTGCAGCTCGCAGCGGTGGGCCAGCCCGGCCGCGACCACGTTCTTTGCGACGTAGCGAGCCATGTAGGCGCCGGAGCGATCGACCTTGGTCGGGTCCTTTCCTGAGAAGCTGCCGCCGCCGTGACGGGCCATGCCGCCGTAGGTGTCCACGATGATCTTGCGGCCCGAGAGCCCCGAGTCGCCCATCGGCCCGCCGATCACGAAGCGACCGGTCGGGTTGACGAGGTAGCGGGTCTGCGCATCGAGCAGCTCGGCGGGGATCGCGCCGCGGATCACCACCTCGCGCACGCCCTCCTCGAGGTCATCGTGCGAGACATCAGGATCGTGCTGGGTGCTCACCAGGACGGTGTGCACGCGGCGGGGGCGGCCGTCGGCGTCGTATTCGACCGTCACCTGGCTCTTACCGTCGGGGCGCAGGAAGGGAAGCGTTCGCGCGCGGCGCACCTCCGCCAGCCGGCGCGACACCTGGTGCGCCAGCTGGATCGGCATCGGCATCAGCTCCGGTGTCTCGTCGCTGGCGTAGCCGAACATCATCCCCTGGTCGCCGGCACCGAGCTCATCGGGATCGAGCCCCTGCTTGGCCTCCAGGGCGTGATCGACGCCGAGCGCGATATCCGCCGATTGCTCCTTGATGGCGGTGATCGTGCCGCAGGTCTCCCAGTCGAATCCGAGGCGCGCATCGTCATAGCCAACCTGGCGCACGGTCTCCCGCACGACCGACTGGACGTCGCAATAGGCCTGGGTCGTCATCTCGCCGATCACGAAGACGAGGCCGGTCGTGGCCGCCACCTCGACCGCCGAGCGGGAAGCCGGGTCGCGCGACAGGACATCGTCGAGGACCGCGTCGGCAATCTGGTCGCAGAGCTTGTCGGGGTGCCCCTCGGTGACCGACTCCGACGTGAAGAGGGTGTGGCCGTCAGGGATGGACATTGCCGCGCGAGTGTACCGTCGGCGGGCGCATCGCGCCGATCCCCTTCCCACCTCCCGATCGGGTCGCTAGGATGCCGCCCAGCCACCCGGCCGCCCGCAGACGCAGGGAGCCCAGACCGATGCGCGATCTCCGACCATTCCCCGCGCTCATCGCGCTCGTCCTGATCGGCGCCGCCTGCAGCAGCCCCGGCGCGAGCTCGGCCGGCCAGAGCCAGGCACCCCAGCAGAGCCAGGGAGGCTCCGCCAGCCAGGCGGGGTCGGCGAGCCAGGGAGGCTCCGCCGGCCAGCCGGCCGCCAGCTCGGGCGGTGGAGGTGGAGGCGCCAACGGCTCGATCCACTACGAGATCAGCGGCGATCTCGCGAAGTCCGGTGACCTTCCCTTCTTCAGCAACACAGCCGTCAGTACCTTCGCCAACGGTGGCTGGGTCGCCTACTTCTATACGGAATCGGATCCGAACGTGATCATCCAGATCAATTCGGCGCCGGGTTCCAACATCTTCAACTACAGCGACGGCACGAGCCTGGTCATCGGCACCGATGCGCTGGGATGCACCTTCGATTACTCACGGAACGATGCGGGGGGCCTGAAGGGCACCATCGACTGCGCGACCGTGATGGCCTCGAACGTCACGTCCGGTGCGACGCTCCACGTCAAGGTCCACGCGACGGTCGACGCGCACACCTAGTCCCGACTAGTCCCCGACGACGCAGAACTCGTTTCCCTCGGGGTCGGCCATCAGGTACCAGCAGTGGGTGCCGATGCAGTTCGGCTGCTCCTGGATCAGCCGGCCGCCAAGCGCAAGGAGGCGATCCAGCGCCTCGTCGCGCGACGGGAAGAAGAGATCCAGGTGCGCCCGGTTCTTCCCGGCCTTGCCCTCCGGCACCTTCTGCAGGATGAGGTGAGGCCGATGGTCGTCGGGGCCGTCGGGACGCAGCACCATGAACTGGGTGATCGGCCGCGTCAGCGGGAAGCCGAGGGCCGCGCTCCAGAACGCGGTGGTGAGCTCCAGGTCGTTCACGTCGAGCACCACCGAGATCCCGGGATGCTCCGCGTCGGTCACGTCCCCGACTCCCACGACTCGCTGTACGCCTTCTGGGCGGCGCTCAGAGAGTCGATCCGGATCCCCATCGAGGCGAGCTTGAGCCGCGCCACGTCGCGGTCGATCTCTCCGGGGATGTCGTAGACGCGCGGCTCCAGCTCGGCGGCGTGCGTGCGCAGCCACTCGAGGCCGAGCGCCTGGTTCGCAAAGCTCATGTCCATCACCAGCGCAGGGTGCCCCTCGGCCGCGCCGAGGTTGACGAGGCGTCCATCGGCCAGCAGGAAGATGCGTCTCCCGTCCCCCATCCGGTACTCGCGCGTGAATGGGCGAACCTCGCGCGACGAGACTGACTGGGCCTCTAGCGCGTCAAGCTCGAACTCGTCGTTGAAGTGGCCGGCATTGGCGAGGATCGCGCCGTCGCGCATCTTCGCGAAGTCGGCACCGCCCCAGACGTTGAGGTTGCCGGTAGCGGCGATGAAGATCTCCCCCTCCTCCGCCGCCTTCGACGCCGTCGCCACCCGGTAGCCGTCCATCGCCGCCTCGAGCGCCCGGATCGGGTCGACCTCGACCACGGTCACGATGCCGCCCATCCCGGCCGCACGAGCCGCGATCCCGCGACCCACCCAGCCGTAGCCGCCGACCGCGACCTGCTTGCCGGCGATCAGCACGTTGGTCGCGCGGAGGATCCCATCGATCGCGCTCTGCCCGGTCCCGTAGCGATTGTCGAAGAGGTGCTTGGTGAGCGCCTCGTTCACCGCGAGCACCGGGTAGCGCAGCTTGCCGGCGTTGGCCATGGCGCGCAGCCGGATCACCCCGGTGGTCGTCTCCTCGGTCCCGCCGACCACCGCGTCGAGCAGCTCCGTGCGCCGAGTGTGGAGCTCGTTCACGAGGTCCGCGCCGTCGTCCATCGTCACCTGCGGGCCGTGGTCGAGGGCGGTGCCGATGTGGGAGTAGTAGGAGTCGCGATCCTCGCCCTTGATGGCGTAGGTCGGGATGCCGTGGTGCGCCACCAGCGATGCCGCCACGTCGTCCTGGGTCGAGAGCGGGTTCGAGGAGCAGAGAACCGCGTCGGCGCCGCCGGCCTGCAGGGTGAGCATCAGGTTCGCCGTCTCGGCGGTGACATGCAGGCACGCGCTGATCTTCCAGCCGGCGAGCGGTCGCTCGGCGGCAAAGCGCGCCCGGATGCCGGCCAGCACCGGCATCTGCCGGTCTGCCCATTCGATCTTCAGCGCCCCCGCATCGGCCAGGCCGATGTCGCGGATGTCGCCCTTCAGCGTCTCTCTCGTGGCCACGTGATTCGCATCGCCTCTCGTATCGGTCGCATCAATCCCCAGCCGCCGGACCGACGACGCCCGACGCGCTCGCTCAGCCGGCAGTGCTCACGGTAGCCGAGTCGCGTGTAGGCCGCGATGGCCGGGGCGTTGTCGGCGTGGACGTTGAGCGCGACATCAGGCACCTGCTCAAGGAGGTCGGCCGTCACCGCGCCGGTCACCATCTTCGCGAAGTCGTGGCCGCGGAAGTCGGCGTGGGTCATCACGTTGCCGACCACCGCGACCCCCTCGCGCCGGTTGATCACGTGCGTCCCCGCCGCGCTCACCAGCCGGCCACGGACCCGAACCCCGTAGTAGACCGCGTCGTCCAGGATCGCCGACGCGAACCCGGCGCGGAAGCCAAGCTGGTAGAGGCGATTCAGGTCGTCGATGTCGGCCGGCGTGAGCCGTGTGGCCGCTCCGAGGTACGGCACGAAGGTGGAGGCGTCGACGACCATGCGCAGGAGGACGGTCGCCCGCTCGAACTCATAGAGGTCCTCAACGCTCGATTCGAGCGTCGGCGTCGACTGGAAGAACGCGTCGCGCGGCTTGATCACCGAGGCGAGCACGGCGTGGCAGCCGGCCGGCTCGCCCATCAGGAAGAGCGGCTGCGGAACGAGGCCGTCGTGGTGCATCGCGAGCGCGGACGGCCGCCCATCGCCGTCGTAGGCGATCCCCCATGTGCATCGGCCGCTCATGGCGGAGTCGAGGTCGCCCAGGGCATACGCGGCGTAGCGGCGATCGGTGCCCAGGAAGGCCGCGATGGCATCCCGATCGGTGACGGCGCGGGCGCGCAGCTGGGCGGTCGGAGCGGCGGCCATCGGTCTCGTCGGCCTGGGCCGATCGGTCCCTAGTAGGCGAGCAGGGTGTGGATCGCGAACTCGCCGAGCTTGGCGCGCCCGCCCAGCCCGGTCAGCTCGACCATGAAGGAGAGGCCGGCGATCTCGCCGCCGAGGCGGCGCACCAGCTCGATGGTGCCGAGCACCGTCCCGCCGGTGGCCAGCAGGTCGTCGACCACCAGCACCCGCTGACCGGCACGGATCGCGTCGCGGTGGATCTCGAGCGTGGCGGTGCCGTATTCGAGGTCGTACTCGACCTCGATCGTCTCGGCCGGCAGCTTGCCGAGCTTGCGGACCGGGACGAAGCCGGCTCCCAGCCGATCGGCGAGGGGTGCGGCGAAGATGAAGCCGCGCGACTCCATCCCGACCACCAGGTCGATCCGCTCTCCCTTCACGGCCTGCGCCATGCGATCGATCACCTCCCGGAAGGCGGCCGCGTCCTTCAGCAGGGTGGTGATGTCGTAGAAGAGGATCCCCGGCTTCGGGAAGTCAGGAACCTCTCGGATCTTGGCGCGCAGATCGTCGAGGGAGAGGGTGGGCATTCGGGCACTCCGGGTGGGGCGGGCGACGCTGAGTCTAGACCGATGCGCTTCACGCCGGCAACGCGACTCGGGACGGCTCCCCGGACCAACGGGCTATTCGGGTCATCCCGGGTCCATCGTAGTGTCGAGGCACATGCGGAACGCGACCCGTCCCGTGGAGACCGCACCCGAAGCGCCATACGTCGCCCGACACCGCGACCGGCAGGTCGTGGCGCTGGGCATCAGCCTCGCGCTGCTCGTGGTGGCCACGATCGCGGCGCTCCTCGCGACCGCCCTCCCCAGCCAGCACCAGGTTCCGTCACTGGTGGCCGCAGGCTGCGCGATCGGGGTCGTCGCCGCCTTCGTCTGGTCCGGCATCGGGCCTCGCGGCGGCCTGATCCGCAGCCTGGAAAAGGCCGAGGAGCGCTACCGGGCGATGGTCGAGCAGCTGCCCGCCGTGCTCTACGTCGCGGACTTCGGCGCTGAGGCCGAGTGGCACTACGTCAGTCCCCGTATCCACGACCTGCTCGGCTACACGGCCAACGAGTGGAGCGCCGACCCGACTCTGTGGATGGCGCACATCCATCCCGACGACCGGCAGCGGGTCCTCGAGGACGAGAACTTCGACGGTCGCCGCGAGCTTGGCGGCCAAAGCGTCAGCGAGTACCGGATGCACACGCGCGACGGGCGCGAGGTGTGGGTCCGGGACGAGGGCGTCGTCATCGCCGACGAGCGCGGCGAGCCGGCCCTCTACCGCGGCTTCATGATCGACATCACCGCCCAGAAGCAGGCCGAGCTCGCCCTCCGCGAGAGCGAGGAGCAGACGCGGCTGATCATCGAGACCGCCAGCCAGGCGTACGTCGCCATCGACACGCGGGGACGCATCATCGACTGGAACGCCCAGGCCGAGGAGACCTTCGGATGGTCGCGCAAGGAGGCGATCGGCGAGGCGCTCGAGGACCGGATCATCCCGATCGCGCAACGCGCCGCGCACCGGGCCGGGATGGCCCGCTACCTGGAGACCGGCGAGGGGCGGCTGCTGGGCAAGCGGATCGAGGTGACGGCGCTTCACCGGGATGGGCACGAGTTCTCGGCGGAGCTGACGATCTGGCCGGTCGGCAGCGGCGACTCGATCCACTTCAGCGCCCTGATCCACGACATCACGCTGCGCAAGCAGCTGGAACTCCAGCTCCAGCACCAGGCCTTCCATGACTCGCTCACCGGCCTCGCCAACCGGGCGCTCTTCCGGGACCGGGTGGCGCACGCGCTGGCGCGCCAGGCGCGTGGCCACGGCTCGGTCTCCGTCCTCTTCTCCGACCTCGACGACTTCAAGACGGTGAACGACAGCCTCGGCCACGATGCCGGCGACCAGCTGCTGGTGGCGGTCGCCGAGCGGCTGCGCGCCGTGATGCGCCCGGAGGACACCACGGCCCGCTTCGGCGGCGACGAGTTCGCCATCCTCCTCGAGGAGACGAGCGAGGAGGGCACCCGACGCGCCGCGGAGCGAATCCTCGAAGCGCTCCGCTCCCCGTTCGAATTCCATGGCCGGCAGGTTGTGATGCACGCGTCCATCGGCGCCGCGGTCACCTCCGACGCCACCACCGAGCCGGACGACCTGCTGCGCCAGGCCGATCTCGCGATGTACAACGCCAAGACCTCCGGCAAGGGTCGCTTCGCCTTCTTCGAGCCGCAGATGCACGCGGCAGCGGTCACTCGCATGGAGCTCAAGGCGGACCTCGAGCGCGCGATCGCCGACCGCGACTTCGAGCTCCATTACCAGCCGATCATCGACCTGCGCAGCGGTCGCCCGACCGGGGTCGAGGCGCTCCTCCGCTGGCGCCACCCTGAACGCGGGCTGGTGCTCCCCAGCGAGTTCATCCCGATCGCCGAGGAGACCGGCCTGATCGTGTCGCTCGGCTCATGGGTGATCGGTGCCGCCTGCCAGCAGCTCGCCGTCTGGAGCAACGTGGGCCAGCCGGGCGTTCCGTACCTCAGCCGGATCTCGATGTGGGTCAATCTCTCGGCTCGCCAGCTCCAGGAGCCCGATTTCGTCGAGACCGTGGCGGCCGCCATCCGCGCGAACGGGATCCGGCCGGATCGGCTCACCCTGGAGATCACCGAGAGCGCCCTCATGGCCGACCTCGACCAGAGCGCCGCGACCCTCCATCGGCTCCGCGCCCTCGGGGTGCGGCTGGCGATCGACGACTTCGGGACCGGCTATTCGTCGCTGAGCTACCTCGAGCGGCTGCCGGTCGAGGTGCTCAAGATCGACCGCTCGTTCACCGCGGCCATCGGCCACGGGCGCGACGTGCCGGTCCTGGTCCGATCGATCGTCAAGCTGGGGCAGACACTCCACATGGAGGTGCTGGCGGAGGGGATCGAGACCGCCGAGCAGCTGGCACGGCTGCGCGCGATCGACTGCCGCCTGGGCCAGGGCTTCCACTTCTCCCCGGCCCTGCCCGCCGACGAGGTGATCGAGCTCCTCGATCGCTCGTGGCCCTCGTCCATGAGCGCGTGAGGAAGACGCCGGGGAGCGGCTAGCCGGCGAGCCTGCGCAGCACGGTCTGGAGTACCCCGCCATTGCGGTAGTAGGTGATGTCGATCTCGCCGTCGAGGCGCGCGATCGCCCGGAAGCGGAGCTCCCGCCCGTCCTCGGAGGTGGCCGTGACCGCGACCTCCTGCCGCGGGCGAAGCGCGTCGGCGATGCCGCGGATGCTGAAGCGCTCCCTCCCACTCAGGCCGAGCGTCGTGGCCGTCTCCCCGGGCAGGTACTGGAGCGGCAGGATCCCCATCCCGACCAGGTTCGAGCGGTGGATCCGCTCGTACGACTCCGCGATCACGGCTCGCACGCCGAGAAGCTGCGGCCCCTTGGCCGCCCAGTCGCGCGACGAGCCGGAGCCGTACTCACGCCCCGCGAGGATGACCAGCTGGGTCCCCTCGGCGGCATAGCGCCGCGCGGCGTCGAAGATGCTCATCCGCTCCCCGGTGGGGAGGTGCTCGGTGACATTCCCCTCCGCATCAGGGGTGAGCAGGTTGTGAAGCCGGATGTTGGCGAAGGTGCCGCGCATCATCACCTCGTGATGCCCGCGCCGGGCGCCGTACGAGTTGAACTCGCGCGGCTCGACGCCATGCCCCACCAGCCACTCGCCGGCGGGTGAGGTGCGGGCGATGCTGCCGGCCGGCGAGATGTGATCGGTGGTGACGCTGTCGCCGAGCCAGGCCAGCACGCGGGCGTCGACCACGTCGGCCACGGCCGTCGGCTCCAGCTCCATGCCGTCGAAGAAGGGCGGCAGCGCGACGTACGTGCTGGCCACGTCCCACGCGTAGCGATCCCCGGCGGGGACCGGCAGCGAGCGCCAGCGGTCGTCGCCGTCGAAGACGGATGCGTAGCTGCGGGTGAAGATCTCGGAGCGCACCTGCTCCGCCACGACCTGCGCCACCTCCGCGGCCGACGGCCACAGCTCGGCGAGGAAGACAGGCTTCCCATCCGAGCCGGTCCCGAGCGGCTGGGTGGTCAGGTCGAGATCGATGCGGCCGGCGAGCGCGAACGCCACGACGAGCGGTGGTGAGGCGAGGTAGCTCGCCCGCGCCAGCGGGTGGATCCGGCCCTCGAAGTTGCGGTTCCCCGACAGGACGGCCACCCCGACCAGCTTGTTGTCCTCGATCGCCGCGGCGATCTCGTCGGCGAGGGGGCCAGAGTTGCCGATGCAGGTGGTGCAGCCGTACCCGACCAGGTCGAAGCCGAGGCGCTCGAGCGGGTCCATCAGCCCGGCCCCGGCAAGGTAGTCGGTCACGGCACGCGAGCCCGGAGCGAGGGAGGTCTTGACCCATGGCGGGGTGCTCAGGCCGCGTGCCACCGCGTTCCGGGCGAGCAGTCCCGCGGCGACCATGACGCTCGGGTTGCTGGTGTTGGTGCACGAGGTGATGGCCGCGATCACGACCGATCCCGAGCGCATCTCGAACGGCTTGCCGTCCCTGACCACCACGCACGCGGTGTACTCCATGTCGGGCGCCTCGGCGATGGGGGCGACCTCGGCGACCGGCATCCCCTCGTCCGACGCCTCGCCGTACGAGGGCGGGTCGCTCGCCGGGAATGACTCCTCGCTCGCCTCCTCCACCCTGCCGATCGGCTCGAGCCCCTCGGTGAAGGCCTCGCGGAATGAGCGGCGCAGGTTGGTGAGCGGCACGCGGTCCTGCGGGCGGCGCGGCCCGGCGACCGAGGGCTCGACGCTGCCCAGGTCGAGCTGGAGCGATTCGTTGAAGCGCGGCTCGACGGAGTCATCGGTCCGGAAGAGGCCCTGCGCCTTGGCGTAGGCGTCGACTCGATCCACCACATCCGCCGGGCGACCGGTCATGCGCAGGTAGCGGAGCGTCTCGTCATCGATCGGGAAGAGGGTCGCGGTCGCCCCGAACTCGGGCGACATATTGCTGATTGTGGCGCGGTCCGCAAGGCCCAGCCGGGAGAGCCCCGGGCCGTGGAACTCGACGAACTTGCCCACCACTCCGTGGCTGCGCAGCATCTCGGTCACGTAGAGCACCAGGTCGGTTGCCGTGGCGCCGGCGCGCAGCTCGCCGTCAAGGCGGAAGCCGACCACCACCGGCATCGGCTGGTAGAGCGGCTGGCCGAGGAGCGCCGCCTCGGCCTCGATCCCGCCGACCCCCCAGGCGACGACCCCCAGGCCGTTGATCATGGTCGTGTGGGAGTCGGTGCCGACCACCGTGTCGGGGAAGGCAACCAGCTGGCCGTCCTGCCCCGGCCGGGCGGTCACGACGTCCGCCAGGAACTCGAGGTTGACCTGGTGGACGATCCCCGTCCCGGGCGGCACGACGCGGAAGTTGTCGAAGGCCTGCTGCGCCCAGCGCAGCAGCGCATAGCGCTCACCATTGCGCTCGTACTCTCGCGCCACATTGCCGGCGAAGGCGAGCTCCGTCCCGAAGAGGTCGACCTGCACCGAGTGGTCGATCACGAGGTCCGCCGGCACGAGCGGGTTGATCCTGGCCGGATCGCCGCCCAGCGCCGCCACGGCATCTCGCATCGCGGCGAGGTCGACCACGCACGGCACGCCGGTGAAGTCCTGGAGAAGCACGCGTGCCGGCATGAACGGCAGCTCTGCCTCGGCCGACTGCGTGGGGTCCCACGAGGCGAGCGTCCGCACGTCGGCGGCGCTGACCAGGCCCGACCCGCTCGCGGCGTGGCGAAGCGCATTCTCGAGGAGCACCTTGACGACGTAGGGCAGCCGCGCCAGGTCAGCCGCGCCGGATGCGTCGAGCCGATGGTAGGCGTAGCTCCGATCGCCGACGCGCAGCACGGCACGGGCAGCCGCGGGATCGATAAGGGGAGAGTGACTGGACACGGGACGCGCCTCCTTCGTCATCCGCGCCCAGCGGGGGCGCGGTATCACAGCGGTCGGCGCCGGACGGGTGCGCCCGTCCCGGGTCGAGTAGTCATCGGAGTATACGCCCGCCTCCTGGGAGGGTGCCATAGGACCCTTGACGCGGGCCGGTGGCGCCTGCTACTTTGCCGATGGCCGAATTAGGTGATCGCCGAAGTGAACCGCGTCTATCGAGCCCTCGCAGACCCGACGCGCCGCCGGATCCTTGCCCTGCTGCGCGAGCGCGACATGACCGCGGGCGAGCTGGCCGGGAACTTCGACCTCGCGTGGCCAACCATCTCCGGGCACTGCAACGTCCTGAAGGAGGCCGACCTGGTGCACGCCGACCGCAGCGGCTCCACCATCACCTACCACCTCAATGTCTCGGTCCTCGAAGAGGCGATGCTCGCCCTGATGGACGCCTTCCGGATCGAGCGGAGCGAGCCGGCATGAAGCTTCGACTGCTCACCATCATCGTCGTGGCATCGGTCCTCACCATGCTTGCCATCTCGGCGTGGGCCTGGGGGCGGGTGCCGGATGACGCCCAGGTTCCGATTCACTGGGGCCTCGACGGTCAGCCGAACGGATACGCGCCGAAGTGGTTCGGGTTCCTGTTCACGCCAGCCCTCGGGGTCGTGCTGGGAGGCGTCTTCCTCGCCATCCCCCGCATCGACCCCCGCCGCGAGCACCTCATCGCGTCGACCCGCGCATGGGTCGCCATCACCGGCTCGGCGATGGTGCTGCTGCTCATCGTGCACGCGGCGGTCGTGGCCGCCGTGCTCGGCGCCTCGTTCGACATGGGGAGGGTCGTGGCGGTCGTGGTCGGGGGCCTCTTCGCCATCATCGGCAACTTCCTGGGCAAGACGCGGAGCAACTGGTTCATGGGCATTCGCACCCCGTGGACCCTGTCGAGCGAGCGCTCGTGGACGAGGACGCATCGGCTCGGTGGCCGTATCTTCCTGGCGGTGGGGCTGCTCTCGATCGTGCTCGGCCTCCTGACGAGCGACCAGGTCGTCTTCTTCGCCCTCGTGCCGGGCATCCTCGTCGCCGCGCTCGTCCCCATCGTCTACTCGTACTTCGCCTGGCGCGACGACCCGGAGAGGCGCGCGCTGTGAGGAGGGATCCATGACGCTTCAACAGGCCCTGCCGCTGATCATCCCGCTCGCGATCCTCGATCTGGTGCTGATCGCCACCGGCCTCTATGACCTGACCCGCCCTGACCGGCGCGTGAAGGGCGGCAACAAGCTGGTCTGGGGCCTCGTGATCGTCTTCGTTGAGCTCTTCGGTGCGCTCATCTACTTCCTCTTCGGGCGCGAGGACGTCTAGGCCGATGAGCGCCCCGCCCGCGGCACCGGCGATCGCCTGCCGAGGCCTGACGAAGCGATACGGCAGCGTCCTTGCGCTCGACCGGCTCGACCTGGAGATCCCGTCGGGGAGCGTGTTCGGCTTCCTGGGCCCGAATGGCGCCGGGAAGACCACTACCCTCCGCCTGCTCACGTCCCTGGCCCAACCCACCTCTGGCGAGGCGATGGTCGGTGGCGTGGCGACCGGCGGCGGCGAGGCGAACCGGCGCGGCCTGATCGGCTACCTCGACCAGGATCCCCGCTTCCACGGCTGGATGACGGCGCGGGAGCTGCTCGACCTGGTCGGGCGCCTCTACGGGATGCCCGCCGCGGCGCGTCGCAGCCGCTCCGCCGAGGTCCTCGAGCTGGTCGGGCTGGCAGACGCCGCGAGGCGCTCGGTCGGCGGCTTCTCCGGAGGCATGCGGCAGCGCCTCGGCCTCGCGCAGGCGATCCTCAACCGGCCCCCGGTGCTCCTCCTCGACGAGCCCGTCAGCTCCCTCGACCCGGAGGGACGGGTCGACATGCTGGGGGTGATTCGCGCCCTGGGAGGGGCGTCGACGGTCATCTTCTCGACCCACATCCTCACGGACGTCGAGCGGGTCTGCGACCGTGTCGCGATCCTCGATCACGGGCGCCTGGTGACGACCGGCCCGATGGACGAGCTGCTCGAGCGCTACGCGCGCCCGGTCTACCGCCTCGAGCCCGAAGACCGCCAGGCCCCTGCGGTGGCGCTCCTCGTCCAGGCGCTGCGGAGTGCCTCGTGGGTGGCTGGCGTCGATGAGGCGCACGGCGTCCTCCGCGTCGCGGTCCACGACGAGGCCGATGCCGGTCGCGCACTCCTTGCCGCGGTGAACGAGTTCGGCGTGGCGCTCCTCGTCTTCGAGCGACAGCGCCCGACCCTCGAGGACGTGTTCCTGCAGCTGGTAGGGCGACGGGTGCACGACCCGGAGGCGGCTGCGTGATCGGCCTCGGCCCGTTGCTGCGCAAGGAGCTGCTGGAGGCCTGGCGCACGCGCCGCGCGCTGGTGGTTGCGATCGTCTTCACGGCCTTCGGCATCGCCTCGCCCTACCTGGCCCGCTACCTGCCCGAGCTGATCAAGTCGCTCGCCGGCGGACAGATCCAGATCGTCATCCCGCCGCCGACCGTCGGGGACGCCATCGACCAGTTCCAGAAGAACCTGGGGCAGGCCGGGATCCTGACCGCGGTCCTCCTGGCGATGGGCAGCGTGGCGGTCGAGAAGGAGCGCGGCACCGCGGCGCTGGTGCTCAGCAAGCCGGCCTCGCGCGGCGCCTACCTGCTCGCCAAGATGCTGGCCATGGCGGCCACGCTGGGGGCCGGGCTGGTCCTCGCATCGGCCGGCGGGTATGCCTACACCGCCCTCCTATTCCAGGCGCTCCCCGGGCTCGGCTGGGCGGCCATGACCGGGCTGCTGCTCCTCATGCTCGTCATCTACGCCGCGCTCACCTTCCTGGGCAGCGTGCTGACCCGCTCTGCGATCGCGGCCGCGGGGATCGGACTCGCCGGGCTGCTGCTGGTGAGCCTTGTCTCGGTCCTGCCCACCATCGGCGCCTACACCCCCGGGGGCCTCTCGGCGGCGGGCAGGGCCCTGGCGCTGGGAACCGATCCTGGCCAGCTCGTCGTTCCGGTGCTCGTCAGCCTTGGCCTGCTGGCCGGCCTCTTCGCGGCCGCGTGGGTGGCGTTCCGGCGCCAGGAGCTCTAGCCGGCCTCGAGGTCGTGCCCGTGCAGCCGGATCGTCCGCAGGTAGAGGTAGAGCGACGGTGTCAGGATCAGCCCCACCGCCAGCATGGCGGGGCGCGTGCTCGCGGTCGCAGCGGCCAGCCAGCCGAGCACGGGGCCGCCGGCCATCTGGCCCAGCGCATCCGCCTGGCTGTTCATGGAGAGGACCGTGGCGCGCACGTCTGACGACAGGCCGAGGTTGATCCAGGCGGTGGCGATCGGCTGGGCGACTCGGCGCACGATCCGCGTGACGAGGTAGCTGAGGGCGGCCATCTCGAAGCTGACCGATGCCGCGAACGCGACGATCATCGCGATCAGCACCACCTGGAGGACGAGCAGCGTCCGGGCGGCGCCGACGTGCGATTCGGTGTCGATCCGGCGGCGCGCGGCCTCGACGGCGGCCACGCTCGCGACGAGCGACACGAGGTTGATGAGCGCGAACCACGCGATCGCCGGCCAGGCCGGTGCGCCCGGCAACGCGAAGTTGCTGAGGATGTGCAGCTCACGGAGCCGATCGAACGCCTCCGAGCCGGCGCCGCCGATGAACGCGATGGCCAGGATGGTGACCATCGCGGGCACCATACGGACCGTTGTCGCCGCACTGCGCAGCGTGTCGCCCAACGAGCGCATTACCGACCGACCAGCTCGCGGCGCCGGCGCCCAGTGTCGCTCTGGCATCACCAAGACGAGGACGACCGCAGTCACCAGGTAGCCGATGCCGCCGGCCACGATCGGCGCCTGGAGGCCCCACAGGGCGGCGATCGGCACGCTGGCCACGATCCCGAGCGCCCCGGCCCCCCATCCCCATTGCGCTGCGCGCATGTAGATCCGGCCGGTCTGGACGTTGCCGGTCTCGTCGGCGACCCAGGCCTCGGTGGCACCGGAGGTGAAGGTGGCGCCGATCCCCCACAGCACCTGCCCCACGAGGATGGTGCCGAAGAGGGGCCACGCGCCCCACACGATCAACCCCAGGCCGATCAGGGCCGTCCCGATGATCACGGAGAGGCGCCGGCTCACCGTATCGGCCAGGACCCCGGTCGGCACCTCGAAGAGGAAGGCCGATGCCTCGAGCGTCGTCCCCACCAGCACGAGCTGGAGGGCATTGAGCTTCGCCACCTGGATCATGAAGAGGCCCGAGGCGGTGATCACCATCATGAACCAGAAGTTGCCCGCCGCCTCTTCCGCGAGGTAGACGAGGTATGCCCGCCGCGCGCCCGGCAGCGTCACGCCGGGTCGTCGCGCAGGCGGCTGTAGACCACTAGGTCGTGATACTCGCCGGCGCGAAACTGGGCCCCCCGCTGCACCCCCTCCCGGCTGAAGCCGGCGCGCTCCAGCGAGCGCTGCTCGGCGACGTTGTTCACATCGGTCGCGGCCTCGACCCGATTCGCACTCGTCGTCACGAAGAGGTAGTCGGCGAGCTTTCGCTGCGCCTCGGACCCGTAGCCGCGGCCCCGCGCCTCGGGCACGAGCGCGATGCCCATGTTCCACCCGGCCGACTCGGGGTTCGGGCCGTTTACGACCCGGTGCCAGCTCACCGTGCCGATAGCGCTGCCATCGGCGACGAGCTCGACGATCAGCTCACCGTTCTCCTCGTTGCGCAGCGGGCCTCCAGCCAGCGCCTGCCGTGGCGCAGGACCGTGCGGCACGCCGAAGTCGTTGAACTCGCCCTGGGCCTCCGGCGTGCTCCAGGCGTCGAGCAGGTCCGCGTCGGCGAGGGTGACGTCTCGCAGCCGGACGCGGTCTGCGGACACGCGGCGCCTAGAGGTCGGTGACGAGCGCGGCCGCCAGCGCGGTGGGGCGGCTCAGGAACGGCGAGTGGCCGCCGGGCAGCTCGATCGGCGTGACGCCGAGCAGCTCCGGGAGGCGTCGCCGCGCCCAATCGATCCCGATCAGGTTGTCCTCCCTGCAGACGATCGCGGAGCGCTCGGCGTCGGGCCATGCCATCAGCGGATTCGGCTCCTCCCAGTAGCGCCAGTACTGCCGCCGCAGCCGGCTGGCGGCCCAATGCGCAGTCTCGGGATCGCAGTCCGGGAAGAAGGCGGCGATCGCCGCCTCCGGCTCCCAGGCCGATGACGAATCGTCAAAGAAGGTGCGCCCCTTGCCCAGGTCGTAGGTCGAGATATCCGCGTCGAGCGGAGCCTGCTCCGCCAGGCTCATGCCGAGCCGGCGAACCACCGGGCAGACGAAGACCATCCGACGGACCGCGCGATGCGCCGCGACGAGGGGGATCACCGCGGCACCCAGCGAGTGGCCGACGAGGACCGCCGACGCATCGGGGATGAAGGGCGCCACGACCTCCGCGTACTCCGCCAGGCCCGCGGCCGGGTCGTCAATCGGCAGGTCCATGGCAACTCCGGCGTGGCCGAGCGCCTCGAGCTCGGGAATGAGCCGATCCCAGCACCACGCGCCGTGCCACGAGCCGTGAACGAGGACGAAGGTGGTCATGGGTGCAGCGTACAGGCCTACGGCCCGCCACTGAGCGCGTAGTCCACATACGAATCCTCGCCGACGCGAACCAGTACCACCGTGTCGCACGGGCCGCTACCAGTTGCCGTGCACGGGCCAACTGGGCAGGGGGCGAAAGGCAGTGGGTCGACCAGTGGGAGCTGGCCGCCGAAATGCGAGCGAGCCTCCGCTCCGGTGAGTCCAGCCTCCGAGGCGGAGCGATGCCATTCGCGGCCGCAGACGCTGATCTCAGCCGGCAACGAGCCGACGTCGTGGATGTCGGTGGCGCCCAGCGCGAGGATCTGACGATGGATCAGGCCCGGGACGATCGCGACCCCGAGCACGAGTACGAGCACTGCGATCGCAGCGAGGATCCAACCGGCACGCCTGGGCATCGTTCGTCCCCTCCCGGAACCAGTCTAGGCGGGAGCGTTCGCCTCGCCCAGGGTAGCCAGTGCTCGGAGCGCCAGATCCACCGGGTCGCGCCCCGCAGCTACCGGCAGCCGCACCTGGTTCGACGC